>CAYPVD010000116.1:0-9596 GCA_964414055.1 uncultured Fibrobacteraceae bacterium | reverse complement strand
CGTGAAATCCCTGACCAAACTTCTCGTTGACCTCACGGCCATCGATCAACAGCCTGGGGAAGTCACTGCCCTTGACGGAACTAGGTAACAACGTCAATAATATCGGTTGAACAGCATCTCTATAACGTCTTCGCAGTCGAAGAAAGAGATCGAGATCATCACCGTCGAGCCCGAGTACAAGGAGTCTTTCGCCAAGGCCGGCCAGGCCATGCAGGAACTCGGCATGAAGATCCGGAAGGGCGAGGTCAACCCCATGACCCTGCCCATGTGCGAGCGCTGCAAGACCTTCGGCATGCTCCAGATGTCTGGGATCAGGACCGAGGCCGTCATGGGCGACGCGGCCACGGTGTTCATCCACACCTTGGACGATCCCGACCTGGTCGACCGCATGCACGACATCGTGGCCCGCGACCACGAGGAGATGGCCCTGATGAAGGGCGACCACAAGGGACACGACCACTGGCGGGTTCCTGTCGGCAGCCGGTCATCCGGACGCTGAATCGAGGCCCGCCCGACGCAGGAACTCCACCAACTCCCCCACATGCTCCTCGAAGCGGTCCACCGAGGTGTGGCCCGCACGGGGGATGACCAGGAACCGCGGACCCTGGTCGCCGCACTTGCTGCGCATGCGCTCGAAATCCGCCACGGGCACGGTCCGGTCCCGATCGCCGTGGACCATCAGCACGGGGCAATCCAGGCGGCACAGGGTGTTGATGGGCGCGATCTCGTGGTACCGACGTCCGATGATCCGCTCCACGTAGCGCAGCACCAGCGGGGCGGCCCAGTCCGGGATGTGCGCCTGCTTCATGAAACGCCGCATCATGTCCGCCGGATGCGCGAAGGTGGACAGGCTGATCACCGCGGAGATGTCGTCACGATCGGCGGCCGTCAGCAGGGCCGCCGCCCCTCCCAGCGAGTGGCCGCATAGGGCCACCGGACCCTCGTGCTCGGGCTGGCTCTTGACCCACTCGACCGCGCGGCTCAGGTCGGCGGCGAACTTGGGCAGGGAGGAATGGCCGTCGCCGTCGCTCAGCCCGTGGTTGCGGGCGTCTATCAGCAGGATGTTCAGTCCCGTGGTCATCAGGACCCTGGCCAGCGGCAGCAGGAACAGGGCGTTGCCCCCCCAGCCGTGCATCATCACCAGGGTGCCGGCGGGCTGGCCGGCCGGCAACAGCCATCCGCACAGCCGCTTGCCGCGTTCGGTGGGGATCCACTCCCGGCGAAACGTCAGACCGACCTGCCCGGGGTCGCCTTCCTCGGGCACCCGGGGTGCTGCGAAGCTGCGGTGGAGCATCACCAGCAGACCGGCCAGGCCGACCGCCGCGATGACGAGGATGATGATGATGGCTGTGAGCATGGCTCAGGGATCCTTCCGCAACGGGGTACGAGCCTTTTCTCTCAAGAGAGGGAGGCCGGCGGCGATAAAGGAGATAACCACGGCCAGCCGTCCCGCTGCCGCAATATCGGTCACCGAAACCCAAGGGGCAACACAGCCATGATCAACCGTCGTTCCGAGGAAAGGTTGCAGACCCTTTACCACGCCCGGGTGTACAACATCCGGACGAACGAGTTGGTCGGCTATCTGGTCGATGTCTCCCACCACGGTGTCCGGCTCATGGCTCCACGACCCATCGAGCCCGGGGAGAACCTGACCCTGCAGTTCCACTGCCCCGTGGAGATCAACGGCCTGCAGACCATCATCTTCAAGGCCCAGGTCCAGTGGTGCAAGCGCGACCACAACCTCGACTTCTGGGCCGTCGGCACGTACGTCATGGAGAATGCGGAGCAGCTGTATTCCCTGTTCTACGCCCTGGAAGACCGCCTCTGCCGCCACGGCTGATCTCTCCTAGCGGGCCAGATCCGCGAACCGCGTGAACTCCTTGTGGAAGTGCAGGTCGAAGGCGCCGATGGGGCCGTTGCGCTGCTTGCCGATGATGATCGAGGCCATGTTCTTGACCGTCTCGTCGTCGGGTTTGTAGACCTCTTCGCGGAAGATGAACAGCACCAGGTCGGCGTCCTGCTCGATGGCGCCGGACTCGCGCAGGTCGCTCAGCATGGGCCGGTGGTCGGTGCGCGCCTCGACCCCGCGCGAGAGCTGGCTCAAGGCCAGCACGGGCACCTCCAGGTCCTTGGCCATGCCCTTGAGATTGCGGCTGATGGCCGAGATCTCCTGCTGGCGGTTCTCCACCCTCCCCGACGAGCTCATCAGCTGCAGGTAGTCGATGATGATCAGCCCCAGGCCGTGCTGCTGCTTCAGGCGCCGCGCCTTGGCCTTCATCTCCAGCACCGAGATGCCGCTGTTGTCGTCGATGAAGATCGGCGCCTTGGAGAGCTGCTCGCAGGCCGCCGTCAGCCGGGGCCAGTCCTCGGCCCGCAGCTTGCCGCGCCTGAGGTTGTGCAGGTTGAAGCCGGCGCTGCTGCCCAGCATGCGCATGACCAGCTGCTCGCGGCTCATCTCCAGGCTGAAGATGCCCACCGGGGTGTCCTCGTTCACCGCCACGTTGTAGGCCAGGTTGAGCGCCAGGGAGGTCTTGCCCATGGATGGGCGGGCGGCCAGGATGATCAGGTCGGATTTCTGCAGCCCGCCGGTCTTGCGGTCCATCTCGGCGAAGCCCGTGCGCAGACCGGTCACGTCGGAGTTGCTCTGGAACGCCTCCTCGATGGACTTGAAGGTCGTCGGCACGATGCGCTCGACCCCGGAAAAGCCCTCGCTGTCGGACTGCTCGCTGATCTCGTAGATGCGGCCCTGGGCGCGGTCCAGGATGGCGGCGGCCTCGTCCTGGGCCTCGTAGGCCTCGCCCGCGATGGCGGTCGAGGCGGAGATCAGATGCCTGAGCACCGCCTTTTCCCGCACGATGCCCGCGTGGAAGACCACGTTGGCCGCGGTGCCCATCATGCCCGCCAGGTCGATGAGGAAATCCATGCCCCCCACGACCTCCAGCAGGTCGCGTCCCTGCAGGGCCTTGAGCTGGCGCTTGTCCAGGAACTGCTCGGCGGATTTCTGCAGCATGTCCGCCACGGTGATGGGATCGACGGCCTGGTCGTTCTCGTACAGGCGGCACATGGCCCGGAAGATGATCTGGTGCTCCAGGCGATAGAAATCCGCATGGGTGATCTTCTCGCGCGCCAGGCCGACGGCCTCGCGGTCCACCAAGACCGCCCCGAGCACGGCCTGCTCGGCCTCCTCGCTGAACGGGGGACGCCGGTCCTTGGGCAACTGGTCGTAGCCGAAGGCCGAGTGCAGGGTGCGACGTTCCCGGGCCGCGGCTTCGGCCGAGGGGATGCCGTCAGGTTGGGGTTTCATTTCCATCAGTCAATCCTCATGCTGGTTGTGACCACGGACAAACAGTATTCAACTCGACTCTTCCTCCACTTCCCTGATTCTCTCCTCCAGGAAGTGCTGGATATCCTCTTTGGCCGGCAGTTTTTCCCTCTCTGCCGGAATTGACCAGTTCTGCAAGGGCATTCTTATTCGAGGATAAGCCGGAGCGCTCAAAATAGAGACTTCCAATCTGTCTCTTTAGCTCCCTCACAGACCATTGACCTCGAATACATTCCACCGTGTAAAACCCCCGTTTAAGCTCATCATCGAGGTCTACTATGAGTTCCAGGTGGCTATAGGACAGTTTCTGCACCAACTGATCGGCAGGAACCGGGAATTGTGGGGACAATGTCCCCACTTTCTTGGCAAATGAACATCCGGACGGGATAACCCCATTCAATTGTGGGGACTTGTCTCCATATGATGCCCGGTCGGCTCCGGTTAGTTCGAATTCAGCTATATGAGCGCCGATCAACCAGTTCCGCAGAGTCAAACTCGTATTGACAGCTCGCGTGGCCTGGACCGCCAAGTCTTCATCAACCCGGCAAATAGCCACAACCAGATTCTGAAAATCCAATGCCACGCGAGACTCTCTTTCTCCGTCAATATTCGGGCTCCCGAATGTATCACACCCAAAGAACGGACCCAAATCCTCACCAGGAATATCCCGACAATCCTGTGGACAACCCGGGGACAACTCTCCGGACAACCGGTCGCCACCTCCGGAAAACCTGGGGACAACCCGGATTCCCGGTGGAAAACATCCCGTCCGTTCCCGATAATCGGGGCGTGAAGGGAATTTCCGCCCTGTCTGCGCACCGTTTGGCCTGTCCCGGGGCCTGGGGATAACTTTCCCCCGCACCGTCGTCATCCGCGGGAGACACGAACCATGCGATTGTCGCCTTTCGCCAACAAACACAACCGCGCCCTGCGGCGCATCGACCAGGCCCGCCGGCACATGCGGCCCTGGAGCGGGCCCGAGGGGTTCCCCTGGCAGGACCGGGCCTTCAGCGAGCGGGCGCTCAGGCTCCAGCTCGACTCCGACACCAACCAGGGCTCCCGCCGGCCCGAGGTGATCACAGCCCACATCGACTGGCTGCTGCACACCCTGCAGACCATGCTGCCGCACCGGGACGACTCCTTCCATGTGCTGGATGTCGGCTGCGGTCCCGGCCTGTACGGACACGAACTGGCCCGCCGCGGCCATCACGCCACGGGTCTGGACATCTCCCCGGCGGCCCTCGACCATGCCCGCGAGCAGGCCTCCGCGCAGGATCTGGACTGCCGTTTCCTGACCGCGGATCTGCACGACCTGCCCGACGATCTGCCCGCCCTTACGGCAGAGGCGTTCGGACCGGCCGACGCCGTCACCTGGTGGTTCGGGGACTTCCACGGTTTCTCCGCCGCCCGGGCTCCGGAGATCATCGCCCGGCTGGCGCGTTGCCTGCGCCCCGACGGCCTGTTCATCCTGGAATACGTGCCCTACGATCTCTTCAACCGGGACAACGGCTCCACCTGGGATCTCGTGCGGCATTCCCCCTTCAGCGACCAGCACCACCTGTGGCTTCAGGAATACACCTGGTTTGCCGATGTGATGACCGAGGCCCACGCCCACTGGATCCTGGAGATCGAATCCGGCAACCTGCAGGAATACTGCCAGTGTCACCAGTGCTGGACGGATCAGGACCTGGATGCCATGCTGTCGGCGTGCGGACTCGTCGATCCGGTGCGTCACCCTCCGGTTACGGGGGTGGACCCGGAACTGGAGTTTCCCCTGGTGATCACACGCCATGAAACCGCCGAAAGGGACCCTCGGAATCCATGATCTTCCGCTCCCGTAAACGGCTGATCCCGTTCCTGTTCGGTCTGGTGGTGTTCATCGGCATCCTGACCGCGCCGAATTTCCCGGCCGTCAACGACCCCCACGGCAACCCCGTCATGCTGACCCACGAGGGCAAGGCCGCCCTGGGCCTGTTCCTGCTGGCGGGAATCTGGTGGGTGTTCGAGGTGATTCCCGTAGGCATCACCGCCATCGGCATCGGCGTGATCCAGTCCCTGTGGTTGATCCGCGACACCCGCGCGGCCCTGACCGACTTCATGGATCCGTCGGTGTGGTTCATCTTCGGTTCGCTGCTCATCGGCGCGGCCTTCGTCAAGACGGGCCTGACCCGCCGCCTGGCCTTCACGGTGATGTCGCGGATTTCCGAGGACACCAGGATCATCTACCTGGGCGCCTTCGGCCTGACGGCCTTCCTGACCCTGTTCATGGCCCACACCGCCGTGGCGGCGGCCCTGTTTCCCTTGCTGCTCATCGTGCACAACCTGTACGAGCCGTCCGGCCACGCCACGGTTTTCGGCAAGGGCCTGTTCATCGGCATGGCCTGGACCGCCGGCGCCGGCAGCATCATCACCCTGCTGGGCGCCGCCCGCGGGGCGGTGGCCCTCGGCTTCTTCAAGGAACTGACGGGGCAGGAGATCTCCTTCTTCGAGCTGACCAAGTTCATGCTGCCTTTGGGCGTGGTCATGGTGCTGTTGCTGTGGGCCTACGTGTGCCTGGTCTTTCCCCCGGAGCGTCAACGCCTGCCCGGCCTGCACGCCAAGGCCGCAGACCTGGCCGCCGGGCTCGGCCGCGTGTCCCGCAAGGAGGTCGCCACCCTGGTGATCGCCGTGGCCATGGTCCTGGCCCTGAGCATGCGGGCCTTCGTGCCCGCCCTGGGGAGCATCAACAAGAGCGCCATCATCCTCTCGGCCGTCATGCTCTTCTTCCTGCTGGACATCCTCAGCCTCAAGGATCTCGAGGCGGTGCCCTGGAACATCGTCCTGCTGTTCGGAGGCGCCATGAGCATCGGCTTCTGCCTGTGGCAGACCGGGGCGGCCGAGTGGCTGGCCATCGGCTGGCTGTCCTGGTTCCGCCAGGCACCCTGGTTGATGTTCATCATGGGGATCGCGTTCTTCGTGCTGGTGATGACCAACTTCATCATGAACGTGGCGGCCATCGCCATCACCCTGCCCGTGGCCCTGGTCATGGCGCCGTTCATCGGAGTGGAACCGGAGATCGTGATGTTCGCCGCCCTGGCCGCGGCCGGCATGCCGTTCATGCTCCTGGTGGGCGCCGCCCCCAACGCCATCGCCTACGAGAGCCACCAGTTCCGCACCCGGGAGTTCTTCATGTACGGGATCCCGCCCAGCATCATGCTGCTGGTCGTGCTGTCGGTGTTCGTGTGGAAGATATGGCCGTGGATGGGGATGCCCGTCCTGATGGGCGGCTAGTTCTCGGCCAGCCGGGTGTGGAGCCCCTTGATGGCCGCCAGCAGGACCTTGGGCCGAACCCCCAGGGGCAGGTGGATCATCTTCTTGTTCCAGCGGGCATCGAACAGGCCCGTGTTGTCGGCCAGACGGATCACCCGGAACCCGTCGTCCAGGGCCGCATCGACCAGATCCGGCATCTCGGCCCCCAGCGGGGATTCCTTCCTCTCGACCATCACGACGGTCCCGGTCCCCCTGCCGAGTTCCCTGCGCAGGGCCCTGTCCGAATCAACCGTCACGACCTGGTAATCGGCACCCAACCAGCTGAGATAGTCGCCGGCCAGTTCCTTGTCCCTGGTCACAAGCAGGACTCGTGGTTTATGGGGATCTGTCTCAAACATGATTCGGTTCCCCGCTTTGAAAAGCGGGGGCTGGAAAACACAAGAGAACCTCGCCCTGATTCCCCCGGCTCCCACAGCCCCCACATTGATCACAGCCCCCACATTGGTCCAGGCAGCACCCTCATCCAAATCGCGATGATGGTTGATTCTATAAGCGCACCAGTATGCCGTACGGGTGCTGCCCGTCCCCACCAGCCTCACGAATTCCCATCCCTCATAACCTGGGCCAGGGGCAAGCATAATATGCAAAGGGTATGCCGTGATGAGAATTTTTCCTATATTTTATAACTTGTTGTGTTTTAACAATCTACACGACATCAACAGTTACATACGGGGTAGGGGCTTCCTGAAAGTGCCTCAAAAATATGGCGGCAAATCTCAGACATTTTCCTTAATTAACGGGAAGGCACCAAGTTAGAAACTGCCATAAATTTGAGGCACCAATAACCAAAGTGTCACGATTTGAATTCATGAGAGGCGATCCCGAGCTTGCTCATCTTCTTCTGGAACTGCTGCCGGGCCATGCCGCAGGCGGCCGCCGCTCGGGTCACGTTGCCGCCGGTCTCGGCCAGACGGGCGCGAAAGAACTCCCGCTGGAATTTTTCCATGGCTTCCTTGTAGTTCCTCACCCCGCCCTCCGCGGTCCGGGAAGGCCGATCCTTGATCCGGATATCGGCCAAGGTGATGACGCTGCCCTCGCAATCGATCACCGCGGCCTCGATCAGGTTGCGCAACTGGCGCACGTTGCCGGGCCAGGGGTCGGACATGAAACGGGCCATGACCGCCGGGGAGAAGCCATCGATCCGCCTATGGAAGTCCTTGCAGAAGCTGCCCAGGAAGTGGAGGGCCAGAGGTTCGATGTCCCCGCGGCGCTCGCGCAGGGGGGGCACCTCGATGCGGTACCGGTCCAACCGGTAGTACAGGGCCTCGCGAAAACGGCCCTCGCTCACGGCTTTCTCCAGGTTCTCGCTGGTGGCCGCCAGAACGCGGGCTGTGACGGGAATCTCGCGATCCTCCCCCAGACGCACCAACACCTTCTCGCCGATGGCCCGCAGCAGCTTGACCTGGAAGGCAACGGGGCTCTCGCCGATCTCATCCAGGAACAGATCGCCGTCCCCGGCCAGTTCCATCTTGCCCACGCGCATGGAGATGGCGCCGGTGAAGGTCCCCTTGGCGTGCCCGAAGATCTCCGACTCGATGAGTTCCGGCGGCACGGCCCCGCAGTTGAGGCAGATCATGGGCTTGTCCCGACGCGAGCTGACATCGTGGATCCGCCGGGCGATCATCTCCTTGCCCGTGCCCGATTCACCGGTGATCAACACCGTCGTGTCGGTGGGTGCGACCTTCTCGATCCTGCGCAGCAGGGCGAAGGTCTTGTCGTCGCCGGCGATGAAGTTGCCGGTCAGGCGCCCCACCTCCTCCTGGAGGGCCTGGACCTCGTACCGGCCGTGCCTGAGCTTCAGCGCCTGCCGGATGAGGTTGTCCAGTTGGGAGACGTCCGCGGGCTTGATCACGTAGTGGAAGGCGCCCAGCTTGATGGCCTGCACCACCATCTGCATGTCCCGGGAACCGGACAGGATGATCACTTGCGGCGCATCGTCCAGTTCCAGGATCCGTTCCAGGATCTCCAGGCCATGGGCCTGGCCGGTGCCGAAATCCAGGTCGAGCAGCACGACGTCGGCCCCGTTGCGCTCAATCTGCTGCAGGCCCGACGGCCCGTCGTAGGCCACGGCCGTGTGCAGACGGGCCGAGAACACCGCGGCCAGATCCGCGCAGAAATCCTGGTCGTCGTCGATGATCAGCAGACGGCCGCCGTCAGGCATGGTTTCCGGTCCCTTTCCCCTCGGACTGGGCCAAGGCCTCCAGCAAGGCCTTCAGCTTGCGCACATCGTTCCAGGTGTCGCGCTTGGCGGCGGGATTGCGCAACAGGTAGGCCGGATGGTAGGTCACAACCACGGGAATATCCCGGTAAAAATGCACGCCGCCACGCAAACGGCCCAGGGAGACCGATGTGCCCAGCAGGGTCTGGGCGGCGACCCGTCCCAGGCAGCAGATCACCCGCGGCCGGATGATGGCCAGCTGCCGGGTCAGATGGGGTTCGCAGGCCAGCACTTCCGGCGGCAGGGGGTCGCGGTTTTGCGGGGGGCGACACTTGAGGATGTTGCAGATGAAGACGTCCTCGCGGGCCAGATCGATGGCCGCCAGGATCTTGGTCAACAGGCGGCCGCTGCGGCCCACGAAGGGCTCGCCCTGCAGATCCTCGTCCCGGCCGGGCGCCTCGCCCACGATGACCAGGTCGGCGCGCGCACTGCCGGCGCCGAACACGACGTTATGGCGGCTTGTGTGCAGCTCGCAGGCCGTGCAGGGCAGCACCTCATCGCGCAGGGACACCAGGGCCGCCTCGGGATCGGTGGCCGGCTCGGCGGCCAGGAGCCCCGGCAACAGGGTCTCGTCCCGGTCGTGCCCGGCGATGCTGTCCAGGGCCCGGGAAACGAAGGTGCGACACTCGGCGGCGAAGGGGTCGTCATCCTCGACGGCGGCAGGGGTTGCGGCGGCAGCTGCGACGGCAGCCGGAGCCGGTTGCGACGGTGGTTGCGGTTGCGCCTGCGGTTCGGTTTGCGGCTGCG
>CAYPVD010000115.1:0-9818 GCA_964414055.1 uncultured Fibrobacteraceae bacterium | reverse complement strand
CACGCGCCGACCGGCCACGACCTCGGCCACCGGATTGAATTTAATGCGGACGGACATATCCCGCACCTTCTGGGCCGGGGAGATGAAGGTGCGGCCCACGTAGTGGTTGCGGATCAGGGCCAGCTCGAACGGCAGACCGGCGGCCCGCGCATAGCCCAGGGCGGCGGTGTTGCTGGAATCGGGCACGGCGCAGACCAGGTCGGCATCCGCAGGCGCCTCGCGGCCCAGGATCTCCCCGCTGCGGCGGCGGGCCTGCTCGACGTTGGTCCCGAACACGCGGCTGTCGGGCCGGGAAAAGTAGACATGCTCGAACACGCAGCGCTTCTCCGGAGCCTCGGGACCGATGCGCCGGCTGACCAGCTCGCCTTCCCCCAGCACGACCATCTCGCCCGGAGCGATATCCCGCAGGTAGGCCGCCCCGACGATGTCGAAGGCGCAGCTCTCGCTGGCTATGACGTAGCTGTCGTGGAACCGGCCCAGGCACAGGGGCCGGAAACCGTGGGGATCGCGCACGGCGATCATCTTGTTCCTCGACAGCATGACCAGGGAATAGGCCCCCTTGATGCGGGGCAGGATCTCGGCCAGGGCGTCCTCCCACTCGGCAGCCTGGCTGCGCGCCAGCATGTGCAGGATGACCTCGGTGTCGCTGGTGGTGGCGAAGATGGAGCCGTTGCGCTCCATGTCCCGCCGCAGCTCCGGCGCGTTGACCAGGTTGCCGTTGTGGGCCAGGCTTACGGTGCCCCGGTGGGAGGCCACCTGCAACGGCTGGGCGTTGAGGATGTTGCTGGAGCCCGAAGTGCTGTACCGCACATGCCCGATGGCGTAATTGCCCGTCAGATCCCGGGTAACTGTCTCATCGAAGATGTCGGCCACCAGGCCCATCCGCTTGTGCGTGCGCAGGCGGTGGCCGTCGGCCACGGTGATCCCCGCGCTCTCCTGGCCGCGATGCTGCAGGGCGTGCAGGGCCAGGCTGGCCAGCTCGGCCGCTCCCGTCACGGCGGCGATGCCGACCACGCCGCATTCCTCGCTCCAGTGGCGTTTCACGTTCATGACAGCTCCCGTTCCGGACCGGGGCGCACGGGCCCCGTCAGCCAGTCCTCCAGATGGGGATTGAGCAGCAGCCCCTCCTTGCGTCGGCGGGCCACGGCCAAGCGTGTGGCGACCGCCACCGCCTCCTCGGCCGCGGCGGTCAGGACCAGGCGCCACAGCACGCCGGAAGTCACCGGCGAATCCTGGCCCCGCACCAGGGTCGCCACATCCACCGCAACCTGGCCATCTCCTGCCGGTCCGCCCAGCAGACGGTCGAAAAGGCCACCATCGGTTTCCAGGTCGCTGTCCTGAACCCTGCCGGGCCACGACCCAGGCAGGACGTGGTCTGTACCCAGGAACCAGGCATCCTCCGTCCGCTCGCGGGCGAACACGCCGTAGTGGTGCTTGTTGGGGTTGTAGTAACGGCCCGTGGCCAGCAGGGCGGCCACGCCTCCGGTCACTCCCGGGTCGGCGAAGGTGTGCCACCGGCATCGGAACAGGCCGACCAGGTACGAGCCGCCGTCCAGACGCTCGCGCATGACCTGCAGGGCGGTGGCCGCATGCAGATCGACACCCTTGTGGGCGGTCAGCAGGGTGATCTCCAAGTTCGGAGCTCCTTTCACCATCAGCACAGCTCCAACAGGCGGCGAAGAAGGAATGCGCCCGGTCCGGCCGTTTCCAGGATCGACGTATCCCCCGCACCCAGGCGGCGGCGTGCCGCCCAGTCATGGGGCAGGTCCTCGGGCACCATGCGCAGCAGGGCCGCCCGTTCCGGATGGGGCATCATGGCCAGCACGTTGCCCCTGCCGTTGGTCAAGCCGGCGGCGTCCAGCAGGGCGCCGTTGGGATTGCCCCCGCCATCGCCGGCCAGCCCCGTATAGCGCAACGCCAGGTGCCCCGAGGCCGCCAGCTTGGCGAAGAACTCCGGGTCCTCGTGGGTGAAGCGGCCCTCGGCGTGGGCCACCGGCAACGGCAACACTTCCGTCAGGCCCTCCACGAAGGGAGAGCGGGAATCCGGGTGGCGTTCCACCCCCACCCAGTTGGCGTAGTAGCCCTGGCGGCCGGGGAAGCGGTTGGGACCCAGGGCGATCTCCACGGCGCCCGGTTCCCGACCCGGCACCAGACCCGCCTCGATCAGCACCTGGCAACCGTTGCAGATGCCCAGGATGGGCTTGCCCCGGTCCTCGGCCTCCAGCAGGATCCGCAGCAGGGGATCCTTGGCCGCGATGGCTCCGGCCCGCACCCGATCCTGGTAGGAGAATCCCCCGGGGATGAGGTAGCCGTCGAAGCCGGCCAGCTCGGCTGCCGGACGGGTCCAGCGGAAGATCTCCGCCGCGCCCCCGAAACGTTCCAGCATGAGGGCCGATTCCACCTCGCAGTTGACCCCCGGCAGCTGGACCACGGCGATCCGGGGCCCGGACGCCAGGCCGATCATGGGAGCCTGCTCCTGGGGTGCGGTGCCCGCGTCGGCGACATCGGCCTCGGCCACGGTCCGCACCGGTGCGGGAACGGCTCCGGCCGCCTCCGGGCCGCCCATGAGCTTGGGCAGCGCCTGCTGCCAGGTGCGGGTCATCCGCTCCGTATCCAGTGTCGCGATGGTGCCGCCGTCCGCGTCCTCAACGGTCAGTTCCCCGTCCGCGGTCACCTCGCCCAGACGGGTCCACCAGACATCCGCGTCGTCGAGCATCCCGGCGGCCTGCTCCAGATGCCCCGGCGGCACGGCCAGAACGAAGCCGCCGGTCTCGTTGAACAGGAATTCCCGCGCGGTCAGTCCCGTATCCTCCGGCAGCACAAGGCGCGCGCCGATGGTCCGGGCGCCCTCCTGACCCATGGCCATCTCGCTGATGCAGACGGCCAGACCACCGTCGCCGATGTCGTGGACGGCGGCGGGCAATCCCGCCCCGACCAGGTCCAGGATCACCCGGATCTCCCGCCGGGCCGTTTCCAGATCCAGGGGAGGAACCGCCGGCCGGCCGGCCTGGAAACCCGCGTCCAGGTACAGCGACCCGCCCGTCTCCGGATCGCGCCGCCCCACCAGCAGGATCTCCTGCCCCGGCTGTTTGAAGCGCTGGGTGCGACAGCAGGCGTAGTCATCGACCACGCCCACGCACGCCACGATGGGCGAGGGAGCCACGCTGCGCCCGCTGCTGCTCTGGTTGTAGAAGCTGACGTTGCCGCTGATCACCGGCAGGGGCGCTCCCGGGCGGGCGGCCAGACCGATGGCCCGGCAGGCATCGCCCACCCCGCGCACAGCCTCGGTGAACTGCCAGAAGGCCTCGGGCTGCTCGGGGTTGCCGAAGTTCAGGCAGTCGGTAACGGCCGAGGGTTCGCCCCCCACGCAGGCCACGTTGCGGCAGGCCTCGACCACGGCCGCCGCCCCGGCCAGGTAGGGATCGGCCAGTCCCAGCAGGGGATTGCCGTCGGCGCTCACGGCCACGGCCCTGTGCCAGCCCGACACGGGGGCCACGACCCCGGCGTCCGCCTCCCCCGGCCTCAGTATGGTGCCGGCCTGCACCTCGCTGTCGTAGTGGCGGTAGACATACTCCCGGCTGCACG
The DNA here is from genome assembly GCA_964414055.1 of uncultured Fibrobacteraceae bacterium. Classification (GTDB taxonomy): domain Bacteria; phylum Krumholzibacteriota; class Krumholzibacteriia; order LZORAL124-64-63; family LZORAL124-64-63; genus JAHJTW01. The sequence goes on along the minus strand of CAYPVD010000115.1, from coordinate 6,233 downwards.
CGTTGGGATGGCGCAGCAGGGCCAGCCATTCCTCGGCGATCCGTTCGACCGGCGCTTCCGGCAACCGGGCGTCGGCGGGGATGGCCTCCGTTTCGGGAGCCACGACCTCGCGGTCATACCGGATGCCCTCGGTGATGGTCTCGATGGGCGCCGTGCACAGGATATCCTCGCCCATGCGCAGCACGTATTTGCCGTCGTCGGTCACCCGGCCGATGCGCCGGGCGCAGGCCCCCTCGTACAGGGTGGGCAGGGCGAAATCCTCGTTGTAGATCTTCAGGACCCGTTCGGTCAGCCGCGCGGGCACCGCGATGCCGTAGCGCTCCTGGGTCTCGCTGCAGGCGCAGACCCTGGCCGGCAGTCCGGTGATGCGGTGGACCTGCTCCAGGTCCACTTCGCAGCCGAAGCCGCCGGCATCGGCCAGTTCGCTGGTGACGCAGGCCACTCCTCCGGCGCCCAGATCCTTGAATCCGATCTCGACGCCCTCGGCCCTCACCATCTCCAGCATGGCCGCGTTGGCCACCGTCAGGATCCGCTTGAGGAAGGGGTCGGGAGTCTGGACGCTGCCCTTGTTCTCGGTGGCCGCGGCCGCATCCAGGGTGGCCGAGGCGAAGGCCGCACCGCCCATGCCCGACCAGTCGGTGGGCTTGCCCACCAGGATCAGGTCGTAGGGTTCGTCCGCGGCGGCCTGCGGCACCCGGCTGTGGGTGATGTGGTCTGTCTCCACCAACCCCACGGCCACCACGTTGACCAGGCAGTTCTCGTTGAAGCTCCGGTGAAAGTAGACGTCTCCGCCCAGGTTGGGCACTCCGATGGCATTGCCGTACTCCCAGATCCCGCGCACCACATCCCGGGCGATGTCCAGGTGATGGGCCGCTCCGGGTTCGTCCTCGCTGAGCGGCCACCCGAAACGCAGGGGATCCAGGGCCGCGATGACCTTGCCGCCCATGCAGTACACGTCCCGCACGATGCCGCCGATGCCGGTGGCGGCGCCCTCGACGGGCATGACCTGGCTGGGATGATTGTGGGACTCGTGGGCCAGGATGATGCCGTACCGGGTTCCCTGGAACTCCCCGAACTCGATGATCCCCGCGTCCTCCACCGGACCGACCACCACGTTGGGCGCCTCGGTCGGCAGGTTGGCCTTCAGGTGGGGACGGCTGCTCTTGTACGAGCAGTGTTCGCTCCACATGGTATCGAACAGGGTCAGCTCGGTGAGGGTGGGCGCGCGCCCCAGCAGGCCGGCCACCTTGCGCGCCTCGTCCGGCGCCATGGTCAGGCCGTGGCTTTTCAGGTAGGTGCGCAGGCTTTCATCGTCGTACTGGTCAACGGGAACGGGCGAAAAGCTTTCATCAGCAGCGTGTGCTCGGGTCACCACTCAGCCCCCGGGAAAAACGGGTGATCTGCGGCCTGGAAGCCCTAATCTAGCACCCCCGTCCCTAAGGGCAAAGCCGGGATTTACCCGCTCACTCCGGTCCAGGAAAAACCGCCCCGATCGCCAAGGACCGGGGCGGTGATGTGTCCGAAAAGGGACGTTGTGTCGTCCTATGACTTCTTGGGCTTGGGATGGCAAGCCGTGCACTTGGTGGGAGCCTTGGTCTCGGCGTTCTTGACCTTGGTCTCCTTGTGGCAAGTGATGCAGACGATGTGATACGGGTTCTTCTTCTTGCTGCTGCTGCTGCAGATAGGCGTTTCGGCCTTCTCGGGCTTCACATGGCAGGAGGAGCAGGTCTTGACTTCCATCTTGGTGTAATTCTCCGCCGTCAGGCCCTCGGCGGTGTGATGGCAGGTCACGCAGTCGGTGATTTCCATGTGGGCCTTGTGGGAGAACTCCACGGCGGCCTTCTTCTTGGCGCAATCATCAATGGTGATCTTCTCGGGAATGCCCTCGGCATAAGCCATGACCGCGAATCCGGCCAGCAGAGCAAAGAGAATGAGCACGTTGAACTTCCGCATGTCTTAATCCTCCCCAAGGATGGGTGTTCTCAGCCGATTTACCGAAACAGAAACCTCTTCCCTTGCCAAATCTATAACAGGCCTCCCGGTCCCGTCAACATTTCTGCCATAAATTTGTCGCGGCAACGGGCGGTGCGGGGCAACCTCACCCGAATCCTTGCAATTGCAATGCCATAACAAAGGCACCGCCGGACTAGTCCCAGTCCTTCAGGGCCAGGGTACGCTGGAAGATGTAGGGAACGTGGCGCAGCTGGTGCCCCAGATCGAAGCAACGATCCAGATCCTCATCCGTCACCTTGTCGGTGATGCGACGATCCTCGCGCAAAGCCTCGCGGAAAGGCTTGTCCTCGTCCCACACCTTCATGGCCGCGGCCTGGACCCAGGCGTAGGCATCCTCGCGGCTGACCCCCGCCTCGGTCAAAGCCAGCAGCACCGCCTGGCTGAAGTACATGTCCCTGACCCTGGTCATGTTGGCCTTCATCCGGTCCGGATACACCACGAGACCGGCGATGAGTCGTTCCATGCGCGTGAGCATGTGGTGCAGCAGATGACAGCTGTCGGGAAAGATGATCCTCTCGACCGAGCTGTGGGAGATGTCCCGCTCGTGCCACAGGGCCACGTTCTCCAGGGCGGTGTGGGCGTTGCCGCGCAGCAGCCGCGCCATGCCCGTCAGTTTTTCCGAAACGATGGGGTTCTTCTTGTGGGGCATGGCGGAGCTGCCCTTCTGGCCCTTGCCGAACGGCTCCTCCACCTCGTGCACATCGGTGCGCTGGAGGTTGCGGATCTCCACGGCCATCTGCTCGATGGTCGCCCCCAGGATCGCGACCGAACCCAGCCACGCGGCATGCCGGTCGCGCTGGATCACCTGGGTGGAGGCCGGATCGACCTTCAGCCCCAGGCGCTCCATGGTCAGCTGCTCCACCCGGGGATCCAGATGGGCGATGGTGCCCACGGCGCCGGAGAGCTGGCCGTAGCCGATCTGCTCCTGGGCCGCATCCAGGCGGCGCAGCCCCCGTTCCAGGGCGCTCCAGTAGACCAGCAGCTTCAGCCCGAAGGTGGTGGGTTCGGCATGGATGCCGTGGCTGCGCCCCATCATGACCGTGTCGCGGTGCTCCTCGGCCTTCTTCTGCACCGTATCGAGCAGATTCACCAGGGCCCGGCGCAGCACCCGGCCCGCCTCGGTTATCTGCAGGGCGAAGGACGTGTCCAGCAGATCGCTGCTGGTCATGCCCTGATGGATGAAGCGCGAGGAAGGTCCCACATGCTCGGCGAGATTGGTCAGAAAGGCGATGACGTCGTGCTGAACGGTTTGCTCGATCTCCAGCACCCGCTCGGTCTCGAAAGCACCCCGGGCCCGGATCTCCTGCGCCGCCTCCTCCGGAATCTGTCCCAGTTCCGCCCGCACCTCGCAGACCGTGGTCTCGACTTCCTGCCAGATGCGGAACCGGTTCTCGTCCGACCAGATGCGCGTCATCTCTTCGCTGGCGTAGCGTGGGATCATGGCTCTTCCTGCCTGTTGGATGATGGCGTGGCAACGCCGAAAACCTACCCGCAGGCCGCTCGCCGGTCAAGACGGCAGGTCCCGGACCGGCAATCGTTCTTTGTATGGCAGGGAATCCTGCTAACTTGGTATCCGAACAGCCGGGAGCGACCATGACCGAGGATACGAAACTGGATCGAGGCGGACTGGGACACCTGCTGGTGGTGTACCTGGTCTGGGGCAGCACCTACCTGGCCATCCGCCTGGCCGTGCGCGAAGGGGCGGGCTTCCCTCCGTTCCTGATGGCCGGGATGAGGGTAACGGCGGCGGCGGCGATCCTGCTGGGATGGGCCGCCCTGCGCGGCGAACGCATCCGTCTGACCCGCCGGGAGTTCGTCCTGTTCCTGGGCAGCGGCCTGCTGCTGTGGGTGGGAGGGAACGGCCTTGTCACCTGGGCGGAGATGAGGGCCTCCAGCGGCCTGGCGGCCCTGCTGGTGGCGTCCATCCCCATCTGGTTCGAGCTGGTGGCCATGATCGCCGATCGCCGGCGCCCCCGCGGCAAGCTCACCGCTTCGATCCTGCTGGGGTTCGCCGGGGTGGGCATCCTCACCTGGCCCATCCTGCGCACGGGAGTCAGGGCCGACGTGCTGGCGGTGATCGCCCTGTTGCTGGCCCCGCTGTTCTGGGCCATCGGTTCGATGTGGTCCCAGCGTCGCAAACCCGACCTGTCCATCCGCGCCATCAGCGGCTGGCAGCAGCTGTGCGGAGCCATGGGCTTCCTGGCGGTCGTCCTGCTCCGCGGGGAACCGCTGCCCTCGCCCACCGGCGAAGCCTGGCTGGCCTGGGGATACCTGGTGATCTTCGGCTCGGTCATCGCCTTCACCAGCTACATGAGCACCTTGCGGCTGCTGCCGGCCACGGTCGTATCGACCTACGCCTACGTCAATCCGGTGATCGCCGTGCTTCTGGGATGGCTGGTTCTGCACGAGGAGGTGACCGGCTACACCCTGGCCGGCGCTTTGCTGATCATCGCCGGGGTGGCCGGCATCTTCAACAACCGGGCTTGAAACCCGCGGGCGGACTGACCAGCAGCGCCCCCGACTTCCTGTCCCTTGGCGCCTTGACCGGCACGGCCAAGCGCCACAGGTCACCCTGGCGGGGCACAGGATATCCGTCGGTCGCCACCAGTACGAGTCCCCTCGCACAGCATCCATAGACCCCGTGCCGTCCCCCGGGCAGGGACAGGACGTCCGACATGATCCGCACGGGCAACGGAGTTGCGGAGCCCGTCCCGGAGTCCCGCACCGGCTCCGCCTTCACATCCGGGCGCCGCAGCAACAGGAACGAGAGGCTGAGCCTTTGCTTGGGCAGTTCGGCGGCCTCACCCAGTTCCAGCAGCCACTGCGGAGCTCCCGAGGCGGCGACCGAGAAATGGCACCATGGTCCACGGCCCGTCCCCGGCTGGGGGCATTCGCCGGCGTGGGGACAGGGTGCAAGCACTGACCAGCCGCGGTCCATGGCCAGCTGCCGCAGGCGGCTGATCATACGGCCGGCCGTGCGGATCCCGGGTTCGATGATCAGCACCATGCCGCCGGGGCACACCCGGTGCGACCAGCCGGACAACCACTGCTCGTGCATCCGGTCGCTGTCGGCGTGACGGTCGCGCCTTTTGCCGGCTGGGCCGTCCAGCTCGTTCAGGACGTTGGCCAGCACCAGCAGGTCCGCCTCCTTGCCCTTTTCCGCGCGTGACCGGGAATCCCCCCGCACCGTCCGGAGGGACCAGGGCGACTCCGGCACCAGGCCGGCAAAGATTCCCCTACCGGCCCGCAGGGCGATCTCGGAACGGTCAACGGCGGTGTAGTGGAGTTTCCTCGCCCGCAGATCGTTCCGCGCCAGCCACAGGGCCGCAGGAAAAGTCAACGGACCCGCCCCCAGATCCAGGATCCGGGCCCCCTCCTTCAGGTCCAGCACCCCGCCCAGTCCCTGCAGCAGTCGGGTCTGCCGCATCAGGTTCCAGGGCAGGAAATAGCGCAGGTAGGCCGCCAGGTAAGGCGGTCGGTTCATGTAGTCCGGAGGCAGGTCTTCACGATCCACCGTCAGCAGGGCGGAGAGCTCGGCCACCTGGAACGGCAGCAGGCGGCGATGTTTCGGCTTGAGCGGAACCAGTCCCTGCAGCAGATCCGGCAGGCCCGCCAGGGCGGCGGTCAGATCCCCGCCGGGATCGGGCAAGAGTCGCGAGGTCATCATGTGCCCAGGTACCGGTGACCCTCCAGGTGGTTGCGGACGTAGTCGGCCACCGCATCCTCCAGGATCGTCAGGGGCATGTCGTAACCCGCGTTCTTGAGCTTGGCCGTCTCCGCGCAGGTGTGGTACTGGTACTTGCCCTTGAGGTGCTCGGGCATGGGTATGTAGTCGATGGCCCGCTCCCGGCCCAGAGCGCTGAAGATGGCCGTGATCAGGCGATTCCAGGTGTTGGCCTCGCCGGTGCCGATGTTGAAGACGCCGCCGACCCGCCACTGTTCGGCGAACCACAGGGTCATGGCCACCGCATCCTTGACGTAGACGAAATCCCTTTGCTGACCCCCGTCGGGATAATCGGGGCGGTCGGACTTGAACAGCTTGACCCTACCGGTGGCGGTGATCTGCTCGTACCCCTTGCAGACCATGGAGCGCATGTCCTCCTTGTGCCACTCGTTGGGACCGTACACGTTGAAGTACTTGAGGCACACGATATCCCCGAGCACGCCCTCGGACAGCGCCCACAGGTCGAACTCGTGCTTGGACCGGCCGTACAGGTTCA
>CAYPVD010000114.1:0-9845 GCA_964414055.1 uncultured Fibrobacteraceae bacterium | reverse complement strand
AGACACGGCCACCGCGGAATTGACCATGCCGCGGGGGCGTCATCTGGTCTGCCTGAGGATCCTAGCGGATCCGGACACCTCACCCGCCGGGGATCTCACCCTGGAACTGGTCCCCGGCGAGAACTACGCCCCCGGTTCCCTCGACCTGGACATGCGGTCGGAACGGGCCGTGGACATCCACACCATCCTGGACGCGCCCCGGATCGCCGACCTGGAGCTGTCTCCCGACGGCGCCCTGGCGGCTATCACCCTGGGCGAGTACCGCCAAGGCAAGGATCGGGAGACCTGGCTCGAGATCAGACGCACCGACGACGGACGCCTCGTCCACTACTGCCGGGACGGATCCACCCCCGGCCACCTGCAATGGCTTCCCACCCGGAGACGCCTGACCTGGCAGACCGACACCGACGGCAAGGCCACCATCCGCTACTACGACCTGGAAAGCGGAACCACGGGCACGGTTCTGGAGGACGTCGAACACCTGGGCTCCTGGCGCTGGGCCCCTGACGGGAAGTCCGTGCTGTACGAGATCACCCGCAAACCCGAGCCCGATCCGCGCCGCGTCAAGCACGTGGCCCATCCGGCCGACCGGCAGCCGTGGTACCGCGACCGATCCGCCCTGTACCAGGTTTCCTTTCCCGATGGCCTGACCCGCCGCCTGACCGCCGGTCCGGTCAGCCCCGAGAGCTGGCGCCTTTCCGACGACGGCCGCAGCCTGCTGTTCTTCACCAGCGAACCCGACTGCACCCGGCGACCCTACGCCACCAGCAACCTGTGGCTGATGGACATGGCGACCCTAGCCGTGCGCAAGGTGCTGGACAACCCCTGGATCGGCGGCGCCGAGTTCAGCCCCGACGGCCAGACCCTGTGCCTGCGCGGCTCGCCCTCGGCCTTCGACGGCCTGGGCCGCAATCTGCCCACCGGAGTGCAGGCCAACGACTACGGCGGACAGCTCTACCTGTACGACCTGCCGACCGGCACCCCCGAACCCATCACCCGTGATTTCCGGCCCGATGTGGGCGGGTTCACCTGGTGCCGCGCCGACGGCATGATTTACGCCCGCTGCACCGACACCCAGTACAGCCGCGTCTACCGCTTCAATCCCGACCGGGACGGCTGGCAACCGGTGAAGACGGGGGTGGAATACACCGACCAGATCGCCCTGCCCCGCGAAGGCCGCACCGCGGCGGCCCGGGGCACCGACGCCAACCGGCCCAACCGCGTGTACGCCGTGGACCTGAAGAAGAACAGGGCCCGGCTGATCCTCGACCCCGGCGCCGACGCCTACCGTGACATCCGGTTCGGCAAGGTGGAGACCTGGGTCGCCGCGCTGCCGGGCGGCGAGGACCTGGACGGGTTCATCTACTACCCGCCCGACTTCGATCCGCAGCGGAAATACCCGGTGATCGTCTACTACTACGGCGGCACCAGCCCGGTGACCAGGGACTTCGGCGGCCGTTACCCCAAGAACATCTGGGCGGGACAGGGCTACGTGGTCTACGTGCCCGAGCCCAGCGGCGCCACGGGTTACGGCCAGGAGTTCGCCGCCCGCCACGTCAACGACTGGGGCAAGCGCACCGCCGGCGAGGTGATCGAGGCCACCGGCGCCCTGCTGGACACCTTCGGCTGGGCCGACCGCGAACACGTCGGCTGCATCGGAGCCAGCTACGGCGGGTTCCTGACCGAGTACATCATCACCCGCACGGACATCTTCACCTGCGCCGTCAGCCACGCCGGCATCTCCGACATCACCAGCTACTGGGGCGGCGGGCTGTGGGGCTACGCCTACGGGGCGCGGGCCCTGGCCGGCTCATTCCCCTGGAGCGACCGTGACCTGTTCGTGGGTCAGAGTCCGGTCTACTTCGCCGACCGCATCACCACCCCCCTGCTGCTGGTCCAGGGCGACGCCGATACCAACGTGCCGCCCGGAGAGAGCGACCAGCTGTTCACGGCGTTGAAGCTGCTGGGCAAGGACGTGGAGTACGTGCGCATCGAAGGCCAGGACCATCACATCCTGGACCACGACCAGCGCATCACCTGGAACGACACCATCCTGGCCTACTTCGCGCGGTATCTGAAGGAGCGGCCGGCATGGTGGAACGCCATGTATCCGGCCCCCAAGGACTGGCGTTGAACCGCGCCAGGAGGAAGTTGACCCTGGTTACTGTTGGTCCACGTCCTCGAAATCCTCGCGCACAAGCACCAGGACGGCGGCATTGGGCACGATCAGGTAGTTCTTCTTCTCGAACGTGATCTCCACCGCCGCCTTTTTCAGGAACAGGCAGTAGTCGCCCTCCTGGGCCTGCATGGGGACGTACCGGGCCTGGCCGGCGGACATCTCGAACAGATCCTCGTCCTCCTGGGGCATGGCCGCCACCGGCATACCCGGGCCCACGCTGACGACCCAGCCGCCGCGGGCCTGGCGGGCTGCCACCGCCGTCTGGGGCAGGTACAGACCGGCGTTGGTACGCTCCTCGCCTTCTTCCGGGCGCACCAGCAGCCGATCGCCGACCACGATGAGTTTCTTGCGCAAGCGGGACATACGACCTCCGGGTTGGCGACGAACTACAGCAGATGGCCCCCGCCGTCGATGCACAGGAACTGCCCCGTCACGGCCGGGTTCCCCAGGAAGAACAGCATGCCCCCCGCGACATCGTCCAGGGTGGGGAAACGTCGCGTGGGCAGGGACTCCCGCGGCACGTGCTCGTACTCTCCGCCGGGAACCTCCGGCGGCAGGACCGGTCCCAGCAACAGTTCGTTCACCCTGACCTGCGGCGCCAGGGCCCCGGCCAGGCTGCGGGTCAGATCGTGCAATCCCATCTTGCTGGCGGTGTACGGCAGGTAGCCGGCATCCGGGGACAGGACGCGCGTATCGCCCAGGTTGATCACATCCCCGGCCGTCCCCGGAGGAAGCTGCCGCACAAGCCCCTGGGCCAGCAGGAAGGGTGCGCGCAGATTCACCGCCTGGAAGCGGTCCCATGCCTCGGCGGTCGTCTGCCGGGCGGTGGCGGGTGCGAAAACCGCCGCGTTGTTGACCAGGATGTCGATGGGCTGACCCGCCACGACCGCCGCGTTTTCCACCAGGTCCGCCGCCGCCTCGGTCTCGGCGAGATCACCCTTCACCAGGTGGCAGGTTCCCCCCTGTTCGATGATGGAGGTAGCCGTGTCCGAGGCTTCCGTCTCCGAGGTGCGGAAGTGCAGGACCACGCACGCGCCCTCGTGGGCCAGCGCCAGGGCCAGTGTGCGGCCCACTCGCCGTGCGGCGCCGGTGACCAGGGCCGTCCTGCCGGCCAGGAAACCGCGCGGGGGCCTGAAGCTCCGCCCGTCGCCGTCGGTTGCCATGCGGTCGATGGTCATGCCTTGTCCTTCGGGATCTTGAGCGTCACCACGATGGCTCCGGCACCGCCCCACTTGCCGGGAGCCTCGCACCAGCTGGCTACCAGATCCGGGTGCGAGCCGCACCAGTCGCGCACGGCCGGACCCAGCACCGGGATGCCGCCGGCGCTGCGGGATCCCTTGCCGTGGACCACCAGCACCTCGCGCACCCCGCGAGCCGCATAGCCGCGCAGCTGCTGCACCATGCGGCGCAAGGCTTCGTCGAGAGGGAGCATGCGCAGCAGGATTTCCGGGGGCGCGCCCGGGGCACGTCCGGCGGGACGGTCTTCGGGCCATTCCTGCTCCGCTTCGTAACGGATGGAGCGGTGTTTGCCACGCCGCGGAGTCTGACCGCTTCCGGTTCCCGAGCGCCTGCTTTTCTTGCGGCCCATGCCTTGCTACTCCCGCTTTCCCCTATCCTGCGGGGCACGCAGCCATACCAGGGTGGCGCCCCAGGACCCGCCGTCATGTCCGGCCAGCCGGTACTCCCTGACCGCCGGATGCCTGTCCAGGATGCCGTGAACGATGGTGCGCAACACCCCGGTGCCCTTGCCGTGGATGATCCTCAACTCCAGCACACCCGCCTTGAGGCAGGCGTCAAGGTAGTCGGGCACCAGGTCCTTCACATCCCGGGGCTGAAACATATGCAGATCCAGGACTCCGTCCAGGGGCAAGGGAGCCGGCGCCGCATCGTCATGGTCGCGTGGCGGTTCCATGCTGTCATTCTACAGGTTACCGAAGGCTGGCGGCAGGAATTTATGCCCGGAGATCACGGACCGTCAGGCGCAGCAGGTAGAGGATGCGGGCGGTCAGGGCGGCCCACAGGCCCATGATCCCGGCCCAAACCGCCAGGGGTAGGCCCAGATGCGGAGGCCAGACGGGCAGACCCCAGCGGCGATACCCGGCCAAGGTCAGACCCGCCCCCACCAGGAGCAGAAACACCACGTTGGCCAGGCGGAGAAGGGCGGCCAGACGCCGGGTCTTCCGACCGGCATCGGCGGGTACGGGTCGATCCAGGCCGGGAATACCCAGGGTATCGCAGACCAGCCAGTAGCCGTCGCTGCGAATGAAGGGCCACAAACTCCAGGTCACTGCCAGGGTGGCCGAAAGGCCTGCCAGCTGCAGCCCGGCCCGCACCCATGCCGGCAGGAACATCGCCTGGGCCATCACCTTGAACACCCCCGCCAGGGCCAGCTGGAACACCGGCCCGGCGACGTTGACCAGCAGGCGACCGCGACGCGACAACAGGGCCACCGGGGTGACATCCACGAACAGCACCGGCAGGATGAACAGCATGCCCAGCCCCAACCGGCCGGGCGCATAGCCCGACCGCAACAGGGCGGCGGCATGACCGATCTCGTGCCACAGGGCGCTGACAACCAGCAGTGCCACTCCCCAGACCAGGGCCGGCGGCGACCCGGAACCATCGATCGCATGGACGGGTACCGTCAATCCGGCCAGGCCCAGCATCCCCAGCAGGATCAGGCGGCGCGGGCGGACCAGGGGGGCGCACAGGTGCGCCAACCGTCCCACCACCGGCGCACTGACCAGGGGCAACCTGGCCCACACCGGGAAACGGGTGCGCCAGAACCGCCTCCAGGAGAAGGGTCCGGGGTCCAGGCCCGTCGCCAGCCTGGCCGCGAGGGCTTCCCCGGCACCGGTAGAAACCAGTTGGGCGCGCAGTTCGGCCGGGGTCGCCCGGGTTCCGTCCAATCGATACAACCGGGACCCGATTTCCGGCGGCACACCCAGGGCCACCGGCCCGGCTCTCACCAGCCAGGGGCCCTCCCGGTGAGGAAAGACATGCAGGACCCCGCCCACGCTCACCCCCCCAGCCTCGCCATGCCCAGCAGGCACAGGCGCAAACCGTGAAAGCGAACCCAGGCGCGGCCGTGCCGTGCCTCCAGTTCGGCCAGGGTGGGTTGCCCCTCGCGCAGGGGCTCGAGATCCTCATCCTGCAAGCCGGCGGCGGGATAGAAACGATCCCGTGACAGGTCGGCCAGGATGTCGCCGGCCCAGACCTCGACGTCGCTTTCGAGGACCAGGTGCACCGTGGCCGGGGATCGTTCCATGCAGGTGGCGAACGCCCGCTGGAAATCCTCCCGCAGACCCGTGGGCACGCCCACCGGGTCCAGCACCGCCGAGCGGAAACACGAGCTGGAGGCCCTCAGCATGGCCCAGTACCGCCACTGATGGGGTCGGCGCATGACCTGGGTGAAGCACCAGTCGTAGAGGAAGCGGGTCACGGTTTGCGGGTCGTCACGACCGGTCCAGCGCAGGGTGGGCTCGCGCTCCCACTCCAGGGCCCCGTCCTCGGCCCAGGCCAGGGCCACCCGGTGCACCGGACATTCCAGGCGGCAGGCCAGGCGGGCCAGCCCCGTGCGCACCCGGATGGACCGACCCGGCAGGTCGTAGCGCATCCCCTGGTCGCGGGTCGCCTGCATGCCGTCGGCCCCCGTGTTCCCGTCCAGATAGACCAGCACCGGGTCGCCCCTGCGCAACGCCTGGACCATGCCGCGCACGAAGCCCCTCTCGCCCAGGGACGACCACTGGATGCGGCCCCGATGGCCCAGACGGGCCACCAGCTTCTCGGCCTGGGGTTGGAACGAGCGGCGGGCCTCCTCGTTCAGGACGATCACGGGCCTCAGACCGGCCGCCAGGTAGGGCTCGGCCAGCAGTTGATAGGGTCCCTGGTGCAGGGACACGGTGATCCCTGTGGCCAGCTCCGGGTTGTCCTGGAAGAAGCTGTGGCCGGGGACCAGGGCTGCACGGTCCCCCGACCACAACCCGGCAAGAGCCTCCCGTTCCCTTGCCAGGTATTCGTCCTGTTGCTGCTTGATGCGCAGCAGATCGCCCTGCTGGGCGTCGGGCAGGATCGCCCGCAGGTTCCAGAGTTCGAACGCCAAGTCCTTCTTGCGGTACCGGATGGCTCCGCCATCCCCGTTTGCGGGCATGATTCCGCCTCTCTTGCCAACGTGTGTCGTTGCCGGGACCGCCCCCGCCCGGGCGCGGGTCGGAGGCGGCCTCTCCATGGATTTCCGCTAGCTCAGACCGCTGGGATCCATGTGGGGGTACGGCAGCATGCCGTTCTCGTCCAACTGGGTCGGATCGGTGATCTTGCACACACAGCAGGGCATGCTCGTGGTCTCCTCCCCGGGGTTGAAGCCGCTGTCGACGAGCAGCGGCGTGAACTCCAGTCGCTCCTGCAGCTCCTGGACGCCCAGCCGGCGCAGGCTGTCGGCGAGTTCCTGGGGGGAATAAACTTGGGGTTCGGACTTCCTGGTCATTTCGGCTCCTCCTTGCTGATGGCTTCCATGCGGGGACGCGGGACGGACAGCAAGGAGAGGGCCCCTCTTCGGAGACGCCGCAACTGTGTGCTTTCAAAGGAAATAGCCTCAGAAAAGGCGTGAGCGCCCTGACCGCCGGGACTACGCCCGGGGACACCATCTTCGCCCTGGGTGATCGATGGGTGACAGTTGGTTCAATACCGTGAGGTCAGGGCCGGAAACTTGGGCAGGCACTCGGTGGGCTCGTCGATCAGGCCGTTGCAGTTGTCGTCGAGGCCGTTGTCGCAGCTGCCGACGGCCCCCGGATGAACCGCCGGATCGGTGTCATCGCAGTCCCGGCCCAGCCTGGGGCAGTAGATGGAGGCCGGATCGCCGTAGAAATCTCCGTCCTGATCCTGGCACGGCCCCGTGCCCTCGTCCACCAGGCCGTTGCAGTTGTCGTCGAGGCCGTTGTCCACCTCGAGGGCGCCCGGATGCACCGACCCGGGCGCGATGTACAGGCAGCCCAGGGCGGCCAGGGGTTCCTGGGCGGGCACGCCGGAACCTGACAGTCGCATGGACTTGAAGCGGATGCTGCGCGGGTAATCGGGCACGAAACCGTAGATGAACCATCCTCCCTGGTCCAGCAGCTCGGAGGCCACCTGGTACTCCTCCATCGACCCCGGCAACAGGACGGGGGACGACCAGGGGCCGGTCTCGGGATCCACGGCCGTCGCATGGCTGATGCCCCCGTCGGACCGGGAAGTCCACAGCAGGTGGACCAATCCATCCACGCGGACCATGGTCGCCGATTCCGCCGTGATCCCCTCGGTGCAGGAGATGGGTCCGCAGTCGGTCCAGTGCAGCAGGTCGTCCGACCGGGCCAGGCCCAGGACCATGGTGAAGTCGAAGGGTGCCCTGGCGGTGGAATAGACCATGTACCAGCATCCGGCGACCTCGTCCCGGTACACCCAGGGGTCCCGGCACTGCTTGGTCCAGTACCCAGGTTCGGACCAGGCGGACCAGGGGAAATCCGGTTCCCACAGGCAGCCGGGAGCCTCCTTGCCTTCGCACTCGTTGATCGCCTCCCGGGTCCAGTTCTTCAGGTTGGGGGACCACGCCAGGCCGATGCGTTCCTCATGGCCGTCCGGGCCGTTGGTCACACCGGTATAGAACATGTAGTAGTGGTTGTTCTGCGGATTGCGGATGACGCACGGGGACCAGATGTGGGCGTCGTCCCAGTCGGAGTCGGGGTCCACGGCGAAGGCATCGGCCAGGTCGGTCCAGTCCAGTCCGTCTTCGGTGACGGCGTGACCGAAGGACTTGCCGTCTGTCTCGGGATTGCTCTGCCAGAAAGGGCCCTTGATGTAGAACACATGATAGTCGTCCCCGATGCGGATCAGGGCGAAATCGGCCGCCGGCCAGTCGTCGGGCGGATCGTATTCCAGAAAGGGAAACTCGGGGCAGTAGCCCTGGTCGGGAGCATAGAAGTTCCACTCGTCGTTGCAGTCCAGGGGTCCGCACAGGCTGATGCGGGAGAACCCGTCGCCGTCATCGTCGGGACAGGCGAAATCCATCTCCTTGTCCCCGGGTGCAGGATCCGGAGACACGGCCTGAGGCCCGTTGAGTTCGCAGGCGCAAAGGGTCAGCAACGCCCACAAGGCCGGTCCCAGAAGCAAGGTCCGCATGTGATCCCCCGTATCTTTCGGGAAGCGCCGACCCATCTCCCCGAGGTGCGGGCTGTCCCATGTTCATCGAAGATGTCTTTGAAAATAACCCGTGGCGGGGCGAGCGGACCACGGCGGCCTGATTGTACCTCAAAAAATGCCGCAAGGCAAATCCTGGTTGACCGCAAGAATAGGGCGGGGTGGGTCCGCGTCCGGAGACTTCTTCAGCCGCGCAACTCGACCCGATACCCGGTGTACTTGCGCAGGTTGATGACCCCGCCGTCGAAGATCAGGTATTGTCCCTTGATCCCCTGAAAGGTGCCGCCGGCCACGGGGTCCTTGTCCAGGTTGAAGGATTTGACCTTCTGCGGGTATGCGAGGACCGGGTAGCGGAACGTCCTCACCGTACGCTCGGCCTCCGGCAGGATGCCCTCGGTGCCCCAGTCGCGCAGCCGCGCCAGCACGCGGTCGGCTACGGCCTCGAGGTCGAGATCGCCCGGGGCGTCTCCCTTGAGCATGCGGGTCCAGTGGGTCTTGTCGGCGAACCCCTCGTCGCTGAGGCGTTTTTCCAGCAGGCCGACGGTGCGGCGATCCGGCAGCACGGCCACCGGGATGGCCGCGGTGGCTCCCTGGTCGATCCAGCGGGCGGGGATCTGGTGATGACGGGTGATGCCGATCTTCACGCCGGAGGTCAGCGAGCAGTACAGGTAGTGCGGCTGGAAGCACTGGCTTTGGGCGAAGGCCTCGTCGCGGCAGGGATTGTCGGGCTCGCCGTAGTGGCACAGCTCGGGCCGCACGATGCAGATGTCGGCCTCGGCGCGGCTCCGCGAACAGGGAAAACAGAAGCCCGGACCGAAGGTCTTCCTGGTCTTGCGGCCGCAGGCGGTGCAGTGGATCTCGCCGGTGAAACGGATCTCGACGGGACGGCCCAGCAGGGGATTCAACTCCAGATCGGCCGTGCGGTTCTCCTTTTCCCACCAGCCGTCGGTCAGACGGTAGGTGACGGGATCAGTGGCCTCGACGCCCATCTTCTTGAGGGTTCCCGTCCACAGGGTACGCATGGTCCGCTCCCGGTCGCAGAAGAGGATGACACCCGGCGCTCCAGGCGATATGGTGAGCACCGCGACACTCTAACCTTTCGCCGCCGCGGCGGCCACAGGGAACCACGGGATCATGCTCAACCGCATCTGGACCTTCTTCTTCTTCGGCGCCTTCGTGGCCGCGGTGGGACAGACCATCGCCGGCCACACCGGCGTGTGGGCCGACATGGTGGGCGCGACCTTCGACATGTCCAAAACCGCGTTCGAGATCTCCCTGGGCCTGACCGGGGTGATGTGCCTGTGGCTGGGCATCATGCGCATCGGCGAACGCGGCGGCGCGGTGGAGGTGATGGGACGCATCTTCGGACCCCTTCTCAGACGGCTCTTTCCCGGCATCCCCGCGGATCATCCCGCCCAGTCCAGCATCGTCATGAACATGGCCGCCAACATGCTGGGCCTGGACAACGCCGCCACCCCCCTGGGCCTGAAGGCCATGC
>CAYPVD010000113.1:0-9856 GCA_964414055.1 uncultured Fibrobacteraceae bacterium | reverse complement strand
GTAGGCCAGAATGCCGTCGGGCGTATGGAACTCCACCACCTGTTGTCCAGGAGTGTGTCCGCTGACCGGAGTGACCTTCACCCCGGGCATGATCTCCTGCGCTCCGTCCACCAGTTCCAGCAGGTCGGCGTCGGCCAGCAGGGAGAAATCCTCGCGCCGGAAGCTGGCCCGGTCGCGCTCGGAAGGATGGCCCGCCCAGTCCCAGTGCCTTTTCTGGATCCAGTGCCTGGCCTGGGGAAAGACCGGCTCCAGGCCGTTCTCACCCTGCCGCAGAACCCCGCCCGCATGATCGAAATGCAGATGGGTCAGAATCACGTCGGTGATGGATTCGCGCGTGATCCCGGCCTCCGCCAGCTCGGCCACAAGCTGGTTGGGTCGCCTGACCAGGCCGAAGATCCGCAGCTGCTTCTCGTCCCACCGGTCCCCCATGCCGGTATCGACCAGCATGCGCCGCTCGCCGACCTCCACCAGCAGACAGCGCAGGTCCAGGTCGATGCGGTTCTGCTCATCGGCCGGGTGCTGCTTTTCCCACATCACCTTGGGCACCACCCCGAACATGGCGCCGCCGTCCAGCTTGAAGCGCCCGTCGTGGAAGGCCCTGAATGTCCAGTCCCCAAGTTTCATTTGCACTCCTGCCTGATATGAATTGTCATGGTCCGGTAAGAATAACCCCCCGTCGGCATCCCGGCAATGAGCGAAGGGACCCCGAGCCCATGCTGTTTTCCCCTCCCCTGGTTCCGGCCCGCTTCATAAGCCGGGAGAAACGCTTCCTGGTCCATGCCAGGCTGGAGGACGGCACCCCCGTCATCGCCCACACCAACAACACCGGCCGCATGACCGGCTGCCTGAGTCCCGGCGGACGCATCTGGTTGAGCCCCGCCCCCGATCCCCGCCGCAAGCTGGCCTGGACCCTGGAAATCACCGAGACGCCGGAGGGGGTCCTGGTCGGCGTCAACACCCAGCGGGCCAACAGGCTGGTCGCCGAGGGAATCCACGCCGGACTCCTGCCGGGGCTGGGGCCGCAGGACGAAATCAGGGCCGAGGTGACTTATCCCCGGGGAACATCCAGGGCCGATTTCCTGGTGGGCGACCGCACCTGGGTCGAGGTCAAGAACGTGACCCTGGTGCAGGAGGGGTGCGCCCGCTTTCCCGACGCCCCCACCGCCCGCGGACGCAAGCATCTGCTGGCGCTGCAGGAGCGTGTCGAGGCCGGGGAACGGGCCCTGCTGGTGTTCTGCGTCCAGCGCGCCGATGCGGCCACCGCCGGCCCGGCCGATGATATCGACCCCGCATACGGACGACTGCTGAGACAGGTCCACGCCCGGGGCGTGGAGGTGCAGGCCCTGCAAATCAGAGTTGATCAGCAGGAATTACATCCCGCAAACATCCTGCCTCTGGTCATGTAATTATATTATTTTTTATAACTTATGTATCTGTTGGGCGATTTTTACCCTATGACCGGAATATATGGTATTTTGATAACAGGATCAGACCTCCGTTCCCGGGTTCGTTGAAGATGGGAGATCGACCATGAGATACTTCATATCAAGCATCATTTTGATGACCTTGCTCGGTGCTGAGCTGGTCGCAGCCCAGGGTACGGACGAGGTCGGCATCTACTTCGACACCGGGTATTCCCAGACTTCCATCGATGTCGAAACCACTCCGGGATTCCTGGCCGGGTATCTGGTCATGCACAACCCCTCGGCCGCCGGCGGGGTAGGCGGCTGGGAACTGTGCGCCGGCATCGAGGGGCCCGCCCAGTTCTCCAGTTGGGTCCTCGAGGGAGACAACATCAACACGTCCACCCCTCCCTGCTTCACCGTGGGCATAGGGGCTTCTCCCCTGCCGTCGGCGCCTGATGTCCTGCTGGCCACCTTCCAGCTCATCGTCACCGATGTTCAACCGGTGACCCTGACCCTGGAGCCCAAGTACAACGCCTCCATCCCCGACCGCATGTCCTATCTGGACGGCGCGGATCTGGGCCACATCATTCCCCTGCAAACCACGACGACCGTACCGCAGGTGGCCTTCATCAACGACAGCAACCCCTGGTACGATCTCAACGATACCGCTCATGACTTCGGGGATGTCTACATCGGACAAACCGCCTCGAAAACCATCTCGGTCACCAATACCGGCGGCGGGTTTCTGGTCCTGGACATCCACCTGTCGCCTGAAGACCCCGCCTTCACCCTGGGTGGGACGACCGGCATCGTGTCCCTGGGCGCCGGGGAAACCGCCTACGTCATCGTCAACTTCACGCCCCAGGGCGAGGGGCTGGTGTCCACCCATCTGGTGTTCGGCGGCATCGTGCCCGATGTCTACATCCAGGGCAACGGGGTGGAACCGCCCATCACCCTGATTCCCCAACCCGACTCGCTGGCCTTCGGCGAGGTCCAGGTAGGCCAATCGGCCGCCCTGTCCCTGACCATCTGGAACCACAGCCCGATCCCGGTGACCGTCGATCCGGTGCTGGATGACCCCGACGGGGCCTTCACCATCATCGCGGGGGTGGGCGAGCACATCATCACTCCCGGACGCGGACAGGTCGTCGGCGTGGAGTTCTCGCCGCCGACGGCAGGCGACTTCAGCGCCGACCTCGGCTTCTACCCCGGTGAGCCGGCCGTGCCCCTGTCCGGCACCGGAACGGTCCCCACCGTGGGCTTCACCCTCGTTCCCGACTCCCTGAGCCTGGGAGAAATCGCGGCGGGCTACACCGTTGAGGGCAAGGTGACATTGACCAACACCGGCGATCTGGTCCTGGACATCGACCCGCACCTG
This sequence comes from uncultured Fibrobacteraceae bacterium, assembly GCA_964414055.1. Lineage (GTDB taxonomy): Bacteria > Krumholzibacteriota > Krumholzibacteriia > LZORAL124-64-63 > LZORAL124-64-63 > JAHJTW01. Next base: position 7,072 of record CAYPVD010000113.1, on the reverse strand, counting down.
GCCGCCGCCTCATCCGTCTTCACTGTGGTCTCGGGGGACGGGCCCGCCCAGGTTCAGCCCGGGGAGACCCACGAAGTCACGGTGAGCTTCTCGGCCGCGGAACTGGGCGACTTCCAGACGACCCTGGTCATGGGCGATGTGGTACCCGACGTGCCGGTGACAGCCAGTGCCGTCGAAGCCAGTCCCGGCTGCACCCTGAGCACGACCAATCTCGTCTTCGGGGACGTCACCGTGGCCGGAACCGCCACCCGCTACCTGACCATCACCAACACGGGCAATGTGCCCCTGGACATCGCCCCCACCATTCCCGATTGCGCCTATTTCACCGCGGCCACCGGACCGCTGACCGTCATGCCCGGGCAGCAGGCCACGGTCCAGGTGGACTTCCAGCCCCTGAGCGAAGGCTTCTGGACCTGCCAGTTGGACCTCGGCGACTCTTCCTGCTCCTCGGTGATCCTTTCCGGGTCGGCCTCCGGCTTCAACGGGGGAGGTGACGGCGTGGCGGCCATCTTCTTCGACTCCGGCTACCGCTACAGCATCACCGGCACCACGGTGCCCGACGAGATCGTCACCGCGTACCTGGTGCTGCAGAATCCCGAGAACACCTCCGGGGTCGGCGGCTGGGAAGGCTGCCTGGGCCTGCAGGGGGACGCCCAATTCGTCGACTTCGACATCCAGGGGCAGTTCATCAACGTGGAGACGCCACCGTGCTTCCTGGTGGGCATCGGCGGCTCGCCCCTGCCCTACGCCCCCGACATCCTGCTGGCCGGCTTCCGCTTCCTGGTGGCCACCTCCTGGTCCGATGTCGACGTCACCCTGGGACCCATCTACCACGCGTCCATTCCCGGTTACAGCGCCTGGATTCCCTGGGACGACCCCGACGACATCACACCCATGCAGAACTACGCCGGAGACGTGGTCCTGGCCAGCGTCACATCCAACCCCCTGGGCGTGGAGACGCCCCGGCCGTCCGCCGTGTTGACCGGCGGCGGCGTGACCGTGACCTGGCGCCTGACCGCCGAAGGCGGTGAAGGTTGCCACCTCTATCGCCGCAGCGGCGACCGGGAGCCCGTGCGCCTGACGGACGAGCTGCTGCGACCGCGCGGCACCGAATTCTCCTATACCGATCCCGCCACGGGCATCCTGCCCGGGACGGTCCTGTACTACAGCTATGCCGTGGTGCACGGCGGCAGCGAGGATCAACACAGCCCCGAAGTCGCCCTGACCCTGGGCGGCGTGCCCGTAAACAGGGCCCGGCTGCTGGCCAATGTCCCCAACCCCTTCAACCCCATGACCGAGGTGCGCTTCGAGACGGCTGAGAACGGCCATGTGCGCGTGACGATCTACGACGTCACCGGCCGCCTGGTGCGCACCCTGGTGAACGAGGACATGGGACCGGGACCGCACTCGCGCCTGTGGCAGGGCCGCGACGACGCCGGCCGACCCGTGCCCAGCGGGGCCTACTACCTGCGCCTGGAGGCGAACGGAAACCTCGACCACCGGAAGGTGATGCTGTTGAAATAAGCGGTATCCTCGGATATCCGCCGAGAGACGACACGCCCCGGATGTCCTCGGCCTACGGCCTGCGGATTACCGGGGCGTGTCGTCTCTGGCAGAAGACCAAGGATACCGCCTGTTTCAACCATCCCAGGCGAGATGACGCATTCCCGCGCCTTGTCCGTAGATGACAGGCGGCGACCCGGTAATCCGCAGGCCGTAGGCCGAGGACATCCGGGTCGCCACTTGTCATCTATACGGACAAGGCAGGGAAACGCCTACTTCACTTCCCAGGAATCGGGAGTGTAGAGCAGATCCTTCAGGGTACCCTCGCCCTTCTTGCCGGTCACGTCACCCATCTGCTCCCAGACCTGCTGGTCCAGGGTGGGCTTGTACACGCTGCGCAGCACGCCCATGGGACGCGGCATGTTAGGATCGTTGTCCAGTTGGGTCATCAGGAAGGCCGGGCCGGCCGAATCCTCGGTGGGATCCCAGACATCCGCCTCCTCGGCCGTGCAGATCACGATCTTGCAACCGTCATTCCTGAGGCCCTTGTCGCGATCCTTGCCGAAGATCATCTTCTCTCCGGCGACCAGGTTGATGGTCTTCTCGTCACGCACGGCCTTCTCGGTCCAGGACTTGTAGGCGCCATCGTTGAAGATCACGCAGTTCTGCCAGACCTCCACGAACGCCGCACCCTTGTGCTCGGCCGCGTCCCGCAGCACGGTCTTCATGTGCTTGGGATTCACGTCCATGGTCCGGGCCACGAAGGTCGCTCCGGCGCCCAGCGCCAGCTGGATGGGATTGAACGGGTGATCCAGCGAACCGTAGGGCGAGGTCTTGGTCTTTGTGCCCTCGGGGGTCGTCGGAGAATACTGTCCCTTGGTCAGACCGTAGATCTCGTTGTTGAACAGGATGATCTTCATGTCCACGTTGCGGCGCAGGGAGTGGATCATGTGGTTGCCGCCGATGGACAGCCCGTCGCCGTCGCCGGTGACGACCCAGACCGACAGGTCGGGGTTGGCCACCTTCACGCCCGTGGCGATGGCGTTGGCCCGGCCGTGGATGCCGTGCATCCCGTAGGTCTCCATGTAGTACGGGAACCGGCTCGAACAGCCGATGCCCGAGACGACCACGAAGTTCTCCCGGGGAATGCCCATGTTCGCCATGGTGGCCTGGATGCCGCTGATGATGGAATAATCACCGCAGCCCGGACACCAGCGCACTTCCTGGTTGGACTTGAAGTCCTTGGCCTTCAACTGCTGAACTTCACTCATGACTTCTCCTCCAGGATCTCTTCGAAACGGGCCTTCAGTTCACGTGCACGGAAGGGCTTGCCCATCACCTTGCTGAATGTCTCGAACCGGAACTCGGGATACTCTCCCTGCAGCAGCCTCGCCAGCTGCCCCATGTTCATCTCCGGCACCACGATGCGCTTGTAGCGGGAGAAGATCTCCGGCAGCCCCTTGGGCAGGGGCCAGATGTGGCGCATGTGCAGATGCCCGGCGGCGATGCCGTCCTTCTGCAGCCTTTCGACCGCGGCCCGGGTGGCACCCATGGTCGAACCCCAGGCGACGACCAGCAGGTCCCCGCTCTCGGCGCCATGGACCTTGGGGGTGGGGATGGAATCCCGGACTCCCATGACCTTGGCCTGCCGGATCTCGGTCATCTTCTGGTGGTTTTCCGGGTCGTAGCTCACGTTGCCGGTGACGGCGTCCTTTTCCAGGCCTCCGATCCGATGCTCGAGACCCGGTGTGCCCGGCTTGGCCCAGTTGCGGGCCAGCTTCTCGTCGCGCCGGTAGGGCGTGAAACCCTCGGGGTCGGTCACGAACTCGACGGGGAACGGCTCCAGCTCGTCCAGTTCGGGCAGTTTCCAGGGCTCGGTCCCGTTGGCGATGTAGTTGTCGCTGAGCAGGATGACCGGGGTCATGTACTGCGTAGCGATGCGGCAGGCCTCCACGGCGCAGTCGAAGGCGTCCGAGGGCGAGGCACAGGCCACGATGGGCAGCGGAGCCTCGCCGCTGCGCCCGAACATTGACTGCATCAGATCCGACTGCTCCACCTTGGTGGGCAGGCCCGTCGAGGGGCCGCCGCGCTGGACGTTCACGATGACCAGCGGCAGTTCGGTGATGACCGCCAACCCCGCCGCCTCGGTCTTGAGGGCCAGACCGGGACCCGAGGTCGTGGTCATGCCCAGCCGGCCGGCGAAGGACGCGCCGATGGCCGTGCAGATGCCGGCGATCTCATCCTCCATCTGGCAGGTGATCACGTCGTAGTTCTTCAGCAGGGACATGTGCTGCAGGATGTCCGTGGCCGGGGTGATGGGGTAGGACCCGAGGAAGGGCTTCAGCCCCGCCAGGCGGGCGCCCGCCACCAGCCCGATGGCCAGGGCCTGGTTGCCCATGATGTTCCGGTACGTTCCCGGAGGCGCGTCGTGGACCTTGGGCACCTCGTAATGCCCCTGGAACAGGCGCAGCAGCTCACCGTGGTTGTAACCGGCCTTCAGCGCCTTGGCGTTGGCCTCGGCCAGCTCGGGCTTGTTCTTGAACTTCTCCTGGAGCCATTCCAGGGTCGGTTCCAGCGGGCGGCTGTAAAGCCAGTAGACCATGCCCAGGGTGTAGAAGTTCTTGCAGCGCAGCTTGTCCTTCTTGCTCAGATCGGTGTCGGCCAGGGCCTCCAGGGTACGCTGGTTGATGTCCTCCTCCACCACCCGGTAACCCGAGAGGGTGCCGTCGGTCAGGGGGTTGCTGTCCAGCTCGGCCTTCTTCAGGTCCGTCTCGGTGGAGGCGCCGGTGTTAACCAGGATGATCCCGCCGGGCTTGAGATCCTTGTAGTTGGTGATCAGGGCCGCCGGGTTCATGGCCACCAGCACGCTCGGATCGTCACCGGGGGTGTAGATGTCATGGGAGCTGAAGTGGATCTGGAAGCCCGACACGCCGGCCCGGGTCCCGGCCGGAGCCCGGATCTCCGAGGGGAAGTCGGGAAACGTGGCCAGGTCGTTGCCGACCTTGGCCGTCGTAGCCGTGAACTGCGTGCCCGTCAGCTGCATGCCGTCACCGGAGTCGCCGGCAAAGCGGATCGTGACATCATCCTGTTTGATGAGTTCTTCAGAAGACATGGCTTCGAAGTCGCCTCCTTACCCTCGAACCGCGACCGGGGGGACCGGCTGAGGGAATCGGGTAAAAAATTACACCAGGCTGCAAGCTGGCAGCTGGGTACACGCGTACGCAATGGCCGTGCCGCGTTCTCCGACTATCAGCAGGAAATGTACTCAAGCACCGCGGTATATGCCAGAAAAGAAGGGGATACATTTTTCAGGGGATGATCGCCGTTTTCGGACGGGTTTCACCGGCCGCTCGCCGCCGTGGAATCCCGGCCGGGGGGAACAATTTTCCCCCCTGTGATCCCCGACAGGGCCCGCAGATCCGGCAACACAGGGGTTGATTTTCGCCCTTTGTTCGCCTATCATGCCGCCATGATTCCCCTGCACGTGCACAGCCACTACTCCCTGCTCTGCGGCGCCTGCTCACCCGCAGCCCTCGTCTCACGCGCCGCCGACCTGGGTTTCGCCGCCCTGGCCCTGACCGACCTGAACAACCTTCACGGCACGGTCATCTTCCAGCAGGAGTGCGAGAAAGCCGGCCTGCGCCCCATCAGCGGGGTGGAGATCACAGGCGATACGCCGCGGGAAACCGACCCGGTGCGCCTGATCCCCGGCTCCCTGCAGCCGGGCCGCCCCCGTGCGGTGCTGCTGGCCCGCGACGAGGCCGGTTACGCCGCCCTGTGCCGCCTGACCACCCTGCGCCAGGTACGGCCCGATTTCGACCTGCTGCGCGAGATCCCCGGCTTCCTCCACGGACAGGGGCACGGCCTGTTCTGTCTGACCGATTCGCAGGCGGTGCTCGCGGCGCTGGCTGCGGCCGCGGACGCAGCCGGACTCGACCTCGGCGCCTTCACCCACGGCAGCCTGCGCGTATTGTTGACAACGGTCGGCGGCCGGCTGGGGCCGGTGTACCGCAACCTGCGCCGATTGGCGGACTGGGCCGAGGCCCACGGCGTACCCACGATCGCCGGCGGCGATGTCTATGCCGCTACCACAGAGGACATGGAACGCCAACGGCTGCTGACCAGCATCCGCACCCTCGAACCCCTGGAATCCGTCCCCGCTGATTGCTGCGCCCCGCCGGGATCCTGGCTGCGCCCCCCCGACGAGATGCGCACCCTGCTGTCCGAATTTCCCGGCGCCTGCGACGAGACCGTCGCGGTGGCCGATCAATGCCGCTTCAAGCACCGGCTGGGCTCCTGGCGCTACCCGAAGTTCCCCCTGCCGGCGGGCGAGACCACCGAGTCCTACCTCTGGAAGCTCTGCTTCGACGGCCTGCAGAAACGCTACCGATGCGTCACCAGCCGGGCCATGGCGCGCCTGCAGGAGGAGATCGGCGTGGTCGAGCAACTCGGGTTCGCGGGCTACTTCCTCATCGTCTGGGACATCGTGCGCTACGCCGCCGAGCACGGCATGCCGACTCTGGGCCGCGGCTCGGCGGCCAACTCGCTCATCTCCTACCTGCTGGGCATCACCCATGTCGATCCCCTGGCCCACGACCTCTACTTCCAGCGCTTCCTGAATCCCGAGCGCGTTTCGCCGCCGGACATCGACCTGGACTTCGGCTGGAAGGACCGCGACCGGATCCTGGAATACGTCTACGACCGCTACGGACGCGACCGCACCGCCATGATCTGCAACATCAACCGCTTCAGCGCCCGGTCGGGGTTCCGGGCCGCCGCGGTCGCCCGCGGCTACGGCGACCGCCGGTTGAGCCGCATCACCAGGCGTCTGCCCTGGCGCCTGCTCGACGAGGAACCCGCCACGGCCCTGGCGCGCCATCCCGAGTCCGCCGATCTGCCGGTGGACCGCGAACCCTACCGTTCCCTGCTGCGGCAGGCCCGCGACCTGGCCCGCCGCCCCCGGCACCTGGGCATCCACGCCGGGGGCGTGGTCATCGCCGACCGCCCCCTGACCGACCTGTTTCCCCTGCAGTGGGCGCGCAAGGGCATCCTGATCAGCCAGCTGGACATGTACTCCGTCGAGAACCTGGGCCTGGTGAAGATCGACCTTCTGGCCCAGCGCGGCCTGGCCGTGGTCGCCGACGCCGCCCGGGCCGTGGGCGAGCACGCCGGGATCACCGTCGATCTCGGCCGGTTGCCGGACGATGACCCGGCCACCCGCCGCCTGATCAGCAGCGGCCGCACCATGGGCTGCTTCTACATCGAGTCGCCCGGCATGCGCGCCCTGCTGAAGAAGCTCAAGGCCGACACCTTCGCCGTGGTCGTCGCCGCCAGCAGCGTGATCCGCCCCGGGCCGTCGGACAGCGGCATGTCCCGCAGCTTCGTCCTGCGCCACCTGGGCAGGGAAGAGCCCGTGCTGCCCCATCCGGCCCTGGAGTTCCTGCGCGAGACCTACGGCGTGATGATCTACCAGGAAGATGTCATGCGCACCCTCAATGCCGTGGCGGGCATGAGTCTGGGCGAGGCCGACGTCATGCGCCGCGCCATGAGCTTCAAGGGCGACGCGCAG
>CAYPVD010000112.1:0-9870 GCA_964414055.1 uncultured Fibrobacteraceae bacterium | reverse complement strand
CCATAGCTGGCCTTCGGTGCCCACCGCCTCCAGCCAGCACGCGCGGCTCCGGGTGTACTTGCTGACCTCAAGGGCGGCGGCCGTGCCGTCGCTCAATGTGCAGCGGGCGAGGAAGAAATCCTCGACGGCCTCGTTGAGGATGTTGCGCACGATGGCATTGACCGTGGCGAACTCCCGCCCCGTCAGGAAGCGCACCGTGTCGAACAGGTGCACTCCGGTGATGAGCACCGAACCCCCGCTGGGAATGGCGGGATCATGCTGCCAGGTCAGGGTCGTGGGCGCCAGGCGCTGGGCCATGCGCACGAGGTGGACGCGCCCCAGGCGGGGCCAGAGTTCCTTGACCTTCAGGATGACCGGATTCCAGCGCAGGGTCTGGGCCAGCATGACGCCCGGGGCGGCAGCCCGGGGCAGGGCGGCCAACTGCTCGGCCTCGTCCAGGGTGGCGGTCAGGGGCTTTTCCAACAGCAGGGGCTTGTCCGCCGCCAGCACGGCCCTGGCCTGGTCGAAGTGGGGGGCCGGGGGAGTGGCCACGATCACGCCGTCAACCTGCGGATCCTCGATGAGCGTTTGTGCCTCCGCGTGGTAACGCACACCCAGTTCATCGGCCAGCCGCTTGCCCTCGACGGCATCCCGGCGGCAAAGGGCCACGGCCGTCATTCCCGGCACGTCCCTGAGCGCATGCCGCAGGTAGCGGGTGCCGTGGGTTCCGGCTCCGATCACGCCGATGCGGAAACTCATATCACTGCTCCCCGGGTCCGGTTCCTGCATGAGGGTTCGCATGTCCGCCGGGCGCCGTCTGTCGCCCGGCATCGTTTCGGTTCCTCCCGGAATGCGAGTTTAGCATGCGCAGACTTCTCATGTCATCTCTGGCGGCGATCCTGTTGCTGGCGGCCGCCTGGGCGGTGCCTGCCGGGGCCGTCGTGCAGATCAACGAGATCCTGGCCGATCCGGCCACCGACTGGGACCACGACGGCACCGTCGACTACAAGCTGGACGAGTGGATCGAGGTGATCAACCTGGGTACCGAACCGGTGGACCTGCGGGACTACTGGGTGCGCGACGAGTCGGCCGATGAACCCCGCTTCAACCTGTCCGGGGTGCTCGATCCCCTGGAGACCGCCGTGTTCTACGGCTCGGACGCCGTCGCCTGGCAGACGGCCGCCGGGGTCTCCACCGCGGGCTTCAGCCTCAACAACGGTGGCGACACCCTGTACCTGTTGCACGGCCCGACCGAAGGGCCCCTCGAAACCCTTGAAGATGTCACCTACCCCGACCACGCCGCTGATGACGACCGCAGTTACGGCCGCAGCGCCGACGGCCCCGGCTGGTTCATCTACGATGCCCTGGATCCGTATACGGGTTCCCTGGAGCCGGGAGGCACCGGTTGCCTGCCCACGCCCGGAGAACCCAATTTCTGCCACGGCCTGGTTCCGGATGAGAAGTCATCCTTCGGGTCCCTCAAGGCCGCCTTCATGTAGCGCCGGGCCGAGGCCCGGACGGGGGACGGGCCGGGAAGGGAATCCCGGCCTGTCCCTTCAACCGGAAACAAGCCCAACCCGCCCCTGTTTCAGGGATTTTCCTTCCCTTTGCCGCGCATTTCATTTATCGTGCAACCCAACGATTTAGCCGCTTTGGCGGCGCTTAATCCACCCCCGTTCTGATAGCCTTTTTCCGGAGGCCGCGGTCTTCGGCGTGGTCACGCAGGAGTCATCATGCAATTGAACGAAAACCAGAAAATGATCCGTCAGATGGCCAGGGATTTCGCCCGCCAGAAGCTGGCGCCCATCGCGGCGGAAATCGACCGCACCGCCGAGTTCCCCCAGGCGACCGTCAAGGAGATGGGGGAGCTGGGGTTCCTGGGCATGGTCGTGTCCGAGGAGTACGGCGGCCTGGGGGGTGACATCACCAGTTACGCCCTGGTGGTGGAAGAGATCTCGGCGGTCTGCGGCAGTCACGGTCTGACGGTGGCGGCGCACAACAGCCTGGGTTGCTGGCCCATCAACGAGCTCGGCACCGAGGAGCAGAAGAAACGCTTCCTGCCGCCGGCCGCGGCGGGGCAATCGCTGCTCTCGTTCGGCCTGACCGAACCGAACGCCGGCAGCGACGCCGGGGGCACCCGGACCACGGCCGTGCGCGATGGCGACGACTGGATCCTCAACGGCAACAAGATGTGGATCACCAACAGCCACTATGCAGGCGCCCTGATCATCACCGCCAAGACCGACCTGGAGGCCAAGGGCAGCCACGGCATCAGCGCCTTCATCGTGCCGACGGACAGCCCGGGCTTCACCGTGGAGAAGAAGGAAGACAAGCTCGGCATGCGGGGCAGCGACACCGCGCCGCTGACCCTGGAGAACGTGCGCGTGCCGGGCGACCTGCTGCTGGGCAAGGAAGGCGAGGGCTTCCACTACTTCATGATGACCCTCGACGGCGGCCGCATCTCCATCGCGGCGGTGGCTTTGGGCATCGCCGTGGGCGCCTACAAGGCCGCGCTCGAGTACGCCAAGAAGCGCGTGCAGTTCGGCCGGCCCATCGCCCGCTTCCAGGCCATCGAGTTCATGTTGGCGGATATGGCCACCCAGATCGAGGCCTCGCGCCTGCTGACCTACGAGGCCTGCCGCCTGAAGGACGCCGGCGAGCCCTACGCCCAGATGGCCGCCATGGCCAAGCTGCACGCCAGCGAGACGGCCATGTTCGTGACCGACAAGGCCATCCAGATCCACGGCGGTTACGGATTCACGCGCGAGTACCCGGTCGAGCGCATGTACCGGGACGCCAAGCTGTGCACCATCGGCGAGGGGACCAGCGAGATCCAGCGCATGGTCATCGGCCGTTATGAACTGAGAGACTGAGCCACGAGCGAAAGGAGCTCCCCGTGAGCAAGAAAGCCGTCATCTGCGAAGCAGTCAGGACTCCCGTGGGCCGGTTCCAGGGGGGGCTGGCGTCCATGCGTGCGCCCGAGTTGGGCGCGGTGGTGGTCAAGGCCGTCCTCGAGCGCGCCGACCTCAAGCCCGAGCTGGTGGACGAGGTCATCATGGGTTGCGTGTGCCAGGCCGGACTGTACCAGAACCCAGCCCGCCAGGCGGCCATCTTCGGGGGCGTTCCCAGCAGCGTCAGCTCGGTGACCATCAACAAGGTCTGCGGCAGCGGCCTGAAGTCCGTGGCCCTGGCCGACCAGGCCATCCGGGCCGGGGACAAGCAGTGCGTCATCGCCGGCGGCTTCGAGAACATGAGCCAGATCCCCTACGCATTGATGACCGCCCGCAACGGGCTGCGCCTGGGAGACGGCAAGGTCACCGACCTGCTGGTCCACGACGGCCTGTGGGACGTGTACAACGATTTCCACATGGGCATGACGGCCGAATGGGTCGTCGACACGTACAAGATCAGCCGCGAGGACCAGGACGCGTTCGCCGCCCGCAGCCACGCCCGCGCCTGCGCGGCCTGGGACGACGGGAAGTTCGATCGCGAAGTGGTGCCGGTGGAAGTGCCCCAGCGCAGGGGCGATCCGGTGGTAGTGGCCCGGGACGAGGGGCCGCGTCCCGATACGAAGATCGAGAAGCTGGCCAAGCTGCGTCCCGCCTTCAAGCGCGACGGGGGCTCGGTCACTGCGGGCAACGCCTCGAGCATCAACGACGGCGCGGCCGCCCTGCTGGTGTGCGATCCCGAGTTCGCCGCCGCCCACGGCCTGAAGGTACGGGCGGTGATCGAGGCCTGGTCCACCGGCGCTGTGGACCCCAAGGAGGTCATGATGGCTCCGGTGACCAGCGTCCGGAACCTGCTGGAGAAGACCGGCAAGACCGTGGCCGACTACGGCCTGTTCGAACTCAACGAGGCGTTCGCCGCCCAGAGCCTGGGCGTGATCCGCGAGCTGGGTCTGGACGACGAGAAGGTCAACGTCAACGGGGGCGGGGTTTCCATCGGCCATCCCATCGGCGCCTCGGGGGCGCGTATCCTGGTGACGCTGCTGCACGCCATGGAGGACCGCGGCGTCCGTGACGGCATCGCGAGCCTGTGCCTGGGCGGCGGCGACGCCGTCAGCATGGCCATTTCCCTTCCCTAGCTGTGTGACGGCCGCCCGGGCGGCCTCAGAAAGGATCGAATCATGAAGGTTACGGTGATCGGCGGCGGCACCATGGGCAACGGCATCGCCCACGTGTTCGCCCAGCACGGCAACGAGGTCAACCTCGTGGATGTGAAGCAGGAATACCTGGACCGGGCCATGGCCACCATCGAGAAGAACCTGGGCCGGCAGGTCAAGAAGGAGAAGATCAGCCAGGAGGACGCCACGGCGACCCTGGCCCGGCTGCATCCGGCCACGGATCTGAAGGTGGCGGCCGACAGCGACCTGGTGGTCGAGGCCGTGTTCGAGAGCTTCGAGGTGAAGAAGGATATCTTCACCACCCTGGACGGGGTCTGCAAGGATGGCGCCGTTCTGGCCAGCAACACCTCGAGCATCTCCCTGACGAAGATCGCGGCCTGCACGCAGCGGGCCGACCATGTCATCGGCATGCACTTCATGAACCCGGTGCCCATGATGAAGCTGGTCGAGATCATCTGCGGCCAGGCCACGAGCCCCGCCACCCTGGAGAAGGTCACCGGCTGGGCCAAGGACCTGGGCAAGGTGCCCGTGACGGTGCAGGATTATCCCGGGTTCATCTCCAACCGGGTGCTCATGCCCATGATCAACGAGGCTGTGTACTGCCTCATGGAGGGCGTCGCCGACCGCGAGGCCATAGACACGGTGATGAAGCTGGGCATGGCCCACCCCATGGGACCGCTGACCCTGGCCGACTTCATCGGGCTGGACATCTGTCTGGACATCATGGAGGTCCTGTACGAGGGCTTCGGCGACAGCAAGTACCGTCCCTGCCCGCTGCTGCGGCGCATGGTCGATGCCGGTTATCTGGGCCGCAAGAGCGGCAAGGGCTTCTACGATTACGAATAACCCGCGGGCCGGCCGGTCCGCCGCGGCAAGGAGTTTGACGTGCAATTCGAACTGACCGAACAACAGCGCATGATCCGCGACATGGCGCGGGATTTCGCGACCAGGGAAGTGGCCCCGGTGGCGGCCGAGAACGACAGGCTGGAGCGCTTTCCCGACGATATCGTCAAGAGGCTGGGCGAGCTGGGATTCATGGGCATGAACGTGCCCGAGCAGTACGGCGGCTCCGGGCTGGACAGCCTGTGCTACGTGCTGGCCATGGAGGAGATCAGCAAGGCCTGCGCCTCCGTCGGCGTGATCATGTCGGTGAACAATTCCCTGGTGTGCTGGCCGCTGGAGACCTACGGCACCGAGGAACAGAAGAAGACCTGGCTGACGCCGCTGGCCAGGGGCGAGAAGCTGGGGGCGTACTGCCTTAGCGAACCCGACGCCGGGACCGATGCCGCCAACCAGATGACCGTCGCCAAGCCCGACGGGGACGGCTGGGTCATCAACGGCATGAAGAACTTCATCACCAACGGCGCCCACGCCGACGTGCTCATCATGTTCGCCCAGACCAATCCCGAGCTGAAGCACAAGGGCATCCGTGCGTTCATCGTCGAGAAGACCGACCCGGGGTTCTCGGTGATCCGCAAGGAGGAGAAGATGGGCATCCGTTCCTCCGACACCGCGCAGCTGGCCCTGGACAACATCAAGGTGGGTCCCGAGCGCGTGCTGGGGGACGAGGGTACGGGGTTCAAGATCGCCATGAGCACCCTGGACGGCGGGCGCATCGGCATCGCGGCCCAGGCCCTGGGCATCAGCACAGCGGCCTTCGAGGCGGCCCGCGAGTACGCCAAGCAGCGCGAGCAGTTCGGCCGGCCCATCGCCAAGTTCCAGGCCATCCAGTGGAAGATCGCCGACATGGCCCTGCGCCTGGAGGCGGCACGCCTGCTGACCTACAAGGCCGCCTGGGCCAAGGAGCAGGGCGGCCGCTACAGCGAGGAGGCGGCCATGGCCAAGCTGGCGGCCAGCGAGGCCTCCCACTTCATCACCAACGAGGCGGTCCAGATCTTCGGCGGCAACGGGTATTCCAAGGAGTATCCCATCGAGCGTCATTTCCGCGACGCCAAGATCACCGAGATCTACGAGGGGACCAGCGAGGCCCAGCGCCTTGTGATATCCTCCATGGAGTTCAGGAAGTAAACGTCAGCATTCCCGTGCCGGGGGTCGCCGGGCGGCCCCCGTTTCTGTTTGGAGAATGAGCTATGGATTTCACCCTCAACGAGAACCAGACCATGTTCCGCGACATGGTGCGCGACTTCGCCCGCCAGGAGATCGCTCCCATCGCCCAGCAGATGGACGAGGAGAACGGCATGCCCGCTGACCTGGTGGAAAAGATGAAGGAAGGCGGCTTCTTCGGCATCGCCTTCCCCGAGCAGTACGGCGGCCTGGGCGCCGACACCATCACCTACGGACTGGTGGTGGAGGAACTGGCCAAGGTCAGCGCCGGGGTGTGCGTCATGTTGACGGTGCACAACAGCGTGGGCAGCTATCCGGTGGCCATGTTCGGCAGCGAGGAGATCAAGCAGGAGTTCCTGCCGCGCATGGCCGCAGGCGAGATCGCGGCCTTCTGCGTCACCGAACCGGGAGCGGGGTCGGACGCGGCATCCATCACCACGACGGCCCGCCGCGACGGTGACGAATACATCCTCAACGGCAACAAGATCTTCGTGACCAACGGCCAACGCGCGGCTTTTTTCGTCGTGATCGCCCGCACGCCCGGCACCACCGGACACAAGGACACGCACGCCTTCATCGTGCCCCGCGGGACGCCGGGCCTGATCGTCGGCAAGAAGGAAGACAAGATGGGCCTGCGGGCCAGCGACACGGCCGTGATCGATTTCGAGGACGCGCGCGTGCCGGCGGTCCAGCTGCTGGGCAACGAAGGCGACGGCTTCAAGATCGCCATGGCGGCCCTGGACGGCGGCCGCATCGGCATCGCGTTCCAGTCCCTGGGCATCGGCGAGGCCTGCCTGGAGGAGGCCGTCAGGTACGCCAATATGCGGGAGCAGTTCGGCAAGCCCCTCATGAAGCAGCCGGTGATCGGCGGCATGATCGCCGACATGGGCACCGAGCTCGAGGCGGCCCGGCTGCTGGCCCTGCAGGCGGCCTGGCTCAAGGATCAGGGCAAGCCCTACAGCAAGCAGGCGGCCATGGCCAAGCTCATGTGCAGCGAGGCCGCCTGGCGGGCCGCCGACAAGGCCGTGCAGATCCACGGGGGCTACGGCTACTGCAAGGAGTACCCTGTGGAGCGGTACTACCGCGATGTGCGCGTCACCCGCATCTACGAGGGCACCAGCGAGATCCAGCGCCTGGTGATTTCCCGGCACATCGCCAAGGAGTACTGAGCGGAGCGGCTCTCCTTAGAGTCTAGCGGATTGTGATAAATCTTGACTGAGAATTCATAAACCCGCAAACGTGCGCGAAATCGCGGCCCGGCTCAGCCGGGCCGCTTCACACCAACCGCCATATCTCGTAGAACCACGCCGCAATGATCGCCAGGGCCGCCAGGGAAAGGGCGACTTTCTTCTCGCGCCCAGAGAGCACGGGGGTAACGCGCCAGGCCGGGATCACCATTCCGCCGGCCGCCCACATCACCGCCACGACGAACAGGATCACGGCCGAGGTCGCCAGCGGATTGATCAGCAACGCTCGTCGGGGATGTCCCTGGAGCAGGGCCACCACGGCGTGGGTGGAACCGCAGGTGGGGCAGGGCACTCCGGTGGCGGTCCGCAAGGGGCAGTATACCCGGTGGATGATGGCCTCGTGGAACTGGTAGATGAAGATGGCGGCGATGCCGGCGCACAGACCCAGACCCAGGAGGATCAGGCGGGCCAGGGGCGAGGATTCAGGCCGCAATTCCACGGGATTATGAAGATACCAGCATGAGCATGCCGCCTCCCAGAACCCCCACACACAGCAGTAGCGGCAGGACAACTGCCACCACGGCCTTCCAGGGTTCCGTCTGGTGGATATTGGTGATGCCGATGATCAGGATCACGGCGCTCCAGATGAATGCCACCCCGTTGCCGCAGAAGGGAATCGCCACCAGCAGGTCGGCAGCGACCGCGTAGGCGCATACCCGGAAGGTCGCCTCGAAACCCAGGCGGTTGCCGTCCAGGAGCATGAGCAACAGGTGGATGATGCCGGCCTGGATGAAGGTGCTGACGGCCACCAGCAGGGGGCTGAACACGAAGGTCGCAAACGCGTAGAAGGGGCCGCGCAGGACGTGGCCGAGATCGTTGTGCAGGAAGACCTGGAGCGTGCTGCCGGTCATGGCCCACAGCCACGCCAGGAAAGTGGCGACGGCGCCGACCACGATGGCGAACAGCAGCGGCTCCCTCAGACCGATCGCCGAGGGCATCTGCCGGAAAAAACGACCGGGAGCCAGCAGTACGTCCTTGATGGTCAGGTACAGGGCGTTGAGGAAACCGTAGCGCTGGCGGCGTTCCCAGGGCGGCAGCTGCAAGCCGGTCCCGGCGTCGGTGAAGCCGCCGCCGGTTTGCTCGTCGAAGGGAGAATGTCTGGTGTGCGCCATTGAGCCATTCCATCCGGGTTCACAGGTTCGCCTCACCTACGCAGGATCATCGCCCGGGTTGCCTCCGGCAGCCGAAAGCACGTCCGTCTCGCCTTCGCTGCGGGCGATCACCACCGCGCCGCAGCTGTCGCTCCACACGTTGACCGCCGTGCGGCACATGTCCAGCACCGGATCGACAGCCAGGATCAGGGCGATGCCCTCCAGGGGCAGGCCCACCGCGTCGAGGATGATGGTGATCATGACCAAGCCCGCCGCCGGGATGCCTGCCGCGCCTATGCTGGCCAGCAGCGCCGTCAGCACCACCACGAACTGGGCGCCAAGGCCCAGGTGCACGCCGTAAGCCTGGGCGATGAACAGGGCCGCCACGCACTCGTACAAGGCGGTGCCGTCCATGTTGATGGTCGCCCCCAGGGGCAGCACGAAGCTGGTCACGCGGTTGCTGACACCGGCCGTGTTCTCGATGCGGTCCATGGTCAGAGGCAGGGTGGCCGAGCTGCTGCGGGTGGAGAAGGCTGTCAGCAGGGCCGGCAGCATGATGCGGGCGTGGCGGCCGGCGGGCAGCCGGCCCACAGTCCGGACCAGCAACGGCAGGGTGATCACAGCGTGCAGGACCAGGGCCGCCAGCACCGTCAAACCGTACTTCAACAGGGGGGCGAAGGCGTCGAAGCCGCTGGTGGCGGTGACCTTGGCCATCAGGCCGAAGATGCCCACCGGGGCGGTCATGATCACCCAGCCGGTGATGCGCATCATCACCTCGAACAGCGATTCCCAGAACCGCAGCTGGGCGGCCCGGTGCTCGGGCCCGAGCCCGCCGATGGCGATGCCCAGCAGCAGGCAGAAGAAGATCAGCGGCAGCATCTGGCCTTCGGCCGCCGCGGCCACGGGGTTGACCGGCACCATGCGCTGGATGATGCCCACCAGATCGCCCGCACTCTTGTCCTGGAGCTGCGCCGCCAGGGACGGATCCTGCAGGGTCAGACCCAGGCTGGGGCCCACCGCCGTACCGTGCTGCAGGCCCGGCTGGATGAGGTTGACGAGCAGCAGCCCGGTCACGATGGCCAGCAGGCTGGTGGTGATGTACCAGGCGAAGGTCTTGGTGAAAAGGCGGCCCAGACCGCGGCCCGCTCCGGCGCCGGCCACGCCGGTGATGATGCTGCCCGTGATCAACGGGACGATGACCATGCGCAAGCCGCGCAGGAAGAGGGTGCCGAGGAAATCGAACAGGGAGTAGGGCTGGAAGCCCCCGACCAGGGTATGGCCCTGCGGCCACAGCAGACCGGCGCCCGCGCCCAGGACCAGGGCGAGGAGGATCTGCAGGGGCAGGTTGTTCTTCAGGCGCATCTCG
>CAYPVD010000111.1:0-9902 GCA_964414055.1 uncultured Fibrobacteraceae bacterium | reverse complement strand
CTCTACACCTTCTACAAGATCGCCACGGCCGTGGCCCTGGCGCGGCGCAGAACCGCAGCCGGCCTGCCCACCTTGCCCGTGTTCTGGTCCGCCGACGATGACAGCGACCTGGGCGAGGCCCTCGCGCCCCTGGCCTGGGATGTCCGGGCAGCAGGCTTGCTCAGGGCCGGCGGAAGGGATCTGGTGAGGGACCCCGCCTGGCGCGGGCGCATGGTGGGGACCTTGCCCTGCCGTGAAGTCTGCGGGAACGCTGCAAGGTTGTGGCCGGAACATGCCACCGGGGATGAACCTGATCTGGCCGCCGAGCTGGGAGCCCTGCTGCACCGGGCCGTGGACGAGGAGTGGACCCTGGGGCGCCTGAACATCACGGCGTGGTATCGGTGCTGGGAGGGCACGGACCTGATGATCCTCTCGGGGGACGATCCCGGCCTGCACAACGCGGCGGCGTCCCTGACCGGTCGCCTGCGGCCCATGACCGGGAAGCTGGCCGAGCTGGCCCGCCTGCGCGGCGGGGAACTGGTCAGGAAGGGGTGGCACGCCCAGCTGGATGAGCGCAGCCTGCGCACCCCGTGGTACCGCAGCGATGGTATGCGCCGCCTGCCCCTGGCAGGGAACGAGGACGTTGACGCTGGTCGCTTGCGTCCCGGGGTCCTCGTGCGCAGCCTCGTCCAGGACTGGTTGCTGTCTCCGGTGGGCGTCGTGGTGGGCCCCGGGGAGTACTCCTATCTGCGCCAGCTCGAGCCGGTGTACGAGGCGGCGGGCGTGCCCCGCTGTCCGTTGGTGCCGAGATTGGGGGGAACCATCGTGCCGCGTGGCCTGACGAACGGAATCGAGGTTCCAATCGCAGAGCCGCGGGAGGAAGCAGCCAGGTTGACTGCGGGCTATCTGGAACAGGTGACCGCTCAGCTCGCCGAACTGCTGCGCAGGGAGCTGGGGCTGGAAGAGGTCGCCAGCCGCCATCTGGCCGAGGGCCGGACCCGGCGGTGGCGGCGTGGCCTGGAGGCCATGCTGGTCGACCGCATGCGCCTCGGTGGTCGGCGGGACGACGCCCCGGAGTGGGTGCATCCCGGGGGCGGGATCCAGGAAAGGTCGCTGGCCGCGTTCAATGCCCTGGGGCTGTGGGGGCCATCCCTGCGGGAGGGAATTTTGCGGGGTGCCGACCATCACCTCGACCAGGGTGGGCAGGGCACCTGGCAGGCCTTGCGCTGGGAAGTCGAAGAACCGGGAGTTGAACCATGAACGATGCCAAGATCCCGGGCTGTGATCTGCTGGTGATCTCGCCCCACACCGACGACCTGGAGATCGGACTGGGCGGAACCGTGGCCCTGCTGGCGGGAAAGGGACGATCCGTCTGGGCTCTGGACCTGACCAGGGGCGAGCTCGGTTCCAACGCCACCCCTGAGGAACGTTGGCGGGAGGCGGCGGAGTCCTCGGCCATTCTGGGTCTGGCCGGCCGGCTGCAGCTGGAACTGCCCGACGGGTTCATCGATGCCCGGGATCGTGACCAGGTGAACCAGGTGGCCGCGGTTGTGCGCAGATTGCGCCCGCGCCGTGTGGTCACGGCCCCCGATCCTGTCCGGCATCCCGACCATGTGGAGACTCCCGGCCTTGTGGCTCGTGCCTGCTTTCTGGCCCGGTTGGAGTCATGGGTACCGGAAGCGGGTCCCTGGCGCATCTGGGAGGGCGGTGCCCGGCCCGGTCCGCCGGCGTCGCGCTGGGAGGTGGAAACGCTGCTGAGGGTCTGTCCCGACCAGGGATCCCCCTCGCTGGTGTTCGACGTGGGCGAGGTCTGGGAACGCAAGACCGCGGCTCTGGCATGCTATGCCAGCCAGTTCCAGCGGGATGGGGACCGCAAGGCGACGGCCATCAACGACCCCGGTTTCCTGCGGCGCATCACCAGGCGGGCACGGACCTGGGGGCGGCGCGCAGGAGTGGAGTACGGCGAGGCCCTGCAGACCGATGCCGTGGCCGTGCTCACGGATCTGCCGGAGCAGAAATGGCTGTGATGCGCATGCCGACCGTCGGCATCACCTGTTACCCCAGCCAGGGGGGCAGCGGGGTGGTGGCCACCGAACTGGGGCTGCATCTGGCGCGGCGCGGCTGCGAGGTCCACTTCATTTCCAGCCACCTGCCCTTCCGCCTGCACGGCTACGACCGCAACATCATCCACCACAAGGTGGAGATGCCGCTCTATCCGGTGTTCGAGCATTCGCCCTATACCCTGAGTCTGGCCACGGCCATGGTGGATGTGGCCACCCGGTACGACCTGGACCTTCTGCACGTGCATTACGCCATTCCCCACGCCGCCAGCGCCTACCTGGCCCGGCAGATGTTCGCGCCGCGGCCCCTGCCGGTGATCACGACCCTGCACGGAACGGACATCACCCTGGTGGGACAGGAACCCTCGTTCTTCCCCATCACCCGCTTCGTCATCCGGGAGAGCGACGCCGTGACGGCCGTGTCCCGGTTCCTCAAGGACGAGACCATCCGGGTGTTCGGCGTGGGGCAGGACATCGAGGTCATCCCCAACTTCGTGGACGGGCGCACCTTTCATCCCCGGCCCGACCACCCGTTGCGGCAGAAATTCCAGGCTCAGGGGCGCTGCGTGCTGCTGCACGCGTCCAATTTCCGCCCGGTCAAGAACGTCCCGGCGGTGATCGAGGTGTTGGCGGCCCTGGACCGGGACCTGCCGGTGACCCTGCTGCTGGTCGGTGACGGACCGGAACAGGCGCAGATACGGGAACTGGTCCGCGAGAAGGGGCTGGACGACCGCGTCGAATTTCTCGGACACATCGACCAGTTGGAAGAGATCATGCCTGCCGCCGACATCCTGTTGCTCCCATCCCGGCACGAGTCCTTCGGCCTGGTGGCCCTGGAGGCCATGGCCAGCGGGGTTGTCCCCGTGGTGACGAACAGGGGCGGGGCGGGGGAATTCATCCTCGACGGCCAGAACGGGTTCCTACGCGCTCCCGACGACATCCAGGGCATGGCCAGGGAGGTGACGAAGCTGGTTGAGAATCCGGATCTGCGCTCCCAACTCGCCGAGGAGGCCCGGCGGGATGCAGCGGGCGATTTCGGCGTTGGTTGCGTTGTGCGCAGGTATCTGGACCTGTATGAAGCAGTATTGTCCTCGCTGCCGGGTTGACATCGGCCCCCTGCGGGGTACAATGCGGATATCGGAATTCTCAAGGTAGGGGCTCGATCCGGAGCGACCCGCAGCCACAACCGTGAGGTCAGGGCCATGGACAAGACGATGGCAATGGTGCACACCATCGGTGTGATCGCCCGGCGACGGGGAACGTTCCGGCCCGAGGCCTATTTCTTCGTGCTCGAGGCCCTCGAAAGGGCGATGATCAACCGGGAAGAGCCGGGCCACATCTCGGGTGAGGAACTGCTGGATACGGTGCGCGACCTCGGCGGGGAACGGTTCGGGGTCATGGCCGGGGACGTGTTCCACAGCTGGGGCGTCCACAGCACCCTCGATTTCGGAAGGGTCGTGTTCCACCTGGTGGAGGAAGGCCTTCTGAAGAAGCAACCCGACGACACCCTCGCCGATTTCCTGGACCGGTATGATTTCCAGGAAGCCTTCGCCCTGAAGGTCTTCGAGGGACGCTCCTGATTCTGCGTCGCGGTCCCGGGAACTTTTTCCCGACGCGGGACTTTCTTGCCTGCCGTGGTTCGGGGCGACATCTTGACGAGGAACACTTCATCTGCCCGGCGGCGGCCAGGGAGGGCCGCCAAGATGCGGCCCAGGATTCGCGCCGCTTTCCTATCCCCACCTTTTGTCCCTGCGAGGAGATTCCATGTCCTGTGCGATCCTTTCGGTAGCGGCGCTGCATCCGGTGCCCGGTACCCTCGGGCCGGGCGAGTTGATGGGACTGGTGACCGGAAGCTCCTTCTTCGGCAAGGGCGTGCTGCTGGTCCTGCTGGTCATGTCCGTGCTCTCCTGGGCCGTGTTCATCGACAAGGCCCGCACCCTCGGCCGGATCAGGGCGGGGCACCTCGATTTCTGGCGCCGTTGCGAGGAATGGCTGGACCGCGGGGCCCCCAGGGGCGAGCTGGCCCGGTGGAGCAGGGAGCATCCCGATCTGCCCCTGTCCAGCCTCGTGCTGGAGACCGAGAGTCTGCACGAGGTGCCGGCCATCCGGCGGGCGGCCGAGCGGGCGTCCTTCCTGGAGACCGAGAACCTGGAACGGTACCTGATCCTGTTGTCCACGGCCGTGACCATCTCGCCCTTCCTGGGCCTGCTGGGCACGGTATGGGGGATCATGTCGGCCTTCTGGGACATGTCCAGTCTGCACAGCGCCAACCTCACCGTGGTGGCGCCGGGCATCGCCGAGGCCCTGATCACCACCATCGCCGGTCTGGCGGTGGCCATCCCCGCGGTGGTCTTCTACAACATGCTGGTCCGCAAGATCGACCTGGTGGTGGGGGAGATGGATCGCCTGCGGACCATTCTCGAGGAAGCGGCCGGCGGCGGGCGCGGGGCAGCGCTGCCCGGTGAGCGGGACCTGGCCCAGCGTCCGGGCACTCATCCGGGGGAGATGATCTGATGGCCTCCCGGCGGCGGCATTTTCGCAGCATGGCCGACATCAACATCACCTCGCTGGTGGATGTGACCCTGACCCTGCTGATCATCTTCATGCTCACCGCGCCCTACATCCAGGGCGGGGTGGAGGTGAATTTGCCGCAGGAGGAGACCCGCTCGGTGGTGGTCAAGGAAGGACCCGTGATCTCGGTGACGGAGAACCGGCAGGTCTACTTCCTGGAACAGCCGGTGGAGATAAAGGACCTGCCTGCGCTCATGGCGCCCTACGCCGCCCAGCGCGATTCGATTCCGGTGTACCTGCGCTGTGCGGCCGAGGTGCCCTACGGCATGGTGGTCAAGGTGATGGCCGCCCTGGAGCGGGAAGGTTTCGTGAACCTGTCCCTGGTGGCCGATCCGCCCGGCGGCCGGGAGTGACGTCATGACCCGCGGCCTGCCCTATTCCCTCGTGGTGCATGCGGTGGTTCTGGTCCTGGTGGTCGTGTACGGGAATCATGTGGTGCGTCCGCCCCTGCAGCAGGCGCGCATCATCCCCTTCCGGCTGGTGCATCCCCAGGCGCTTCCCGCGGTCCGGGAGAACAAGGTTCCGGCCGAGACGCCTCAGCCGGAGGTCACGCCTTCGGTGCCCAAGCCCGAATCCGAACCCGAGTCTCCGGTGCGGCCGCCCAAGGAAGTACCCGTCGAACCCCGGGTGCAGGACGAGCCGCCGGCCGAGGAGACCCCTCCTGAGCCGTCCCCGGAGGTGGCGGAGAATCCCGAACCCGAGGCCGAGACGGAGCAGGCCGATTTCGTCACCGGTCCCCGGGTGGATGCCACCGACGCCAACTTCCCCTTCGCCTGGTACCTGGCGCGCATCGAGGGCCTGGTGGACCGCAACTGGAATCCCCGGCAGCTGGGTTTCGGACAGCGGGCCAGGATATCCTGCACCGTCCACTTCGAGATCGCCCGCAACGGTATGATTTCGGGTGTGTCCTTGACGTCTGGGAGCGGGATCGGGGTTTACGACCGTGAGGCCCTGCGGGCGGTCCAGACCACGAGGCTGCCGCCCTTGCCGCCCCAGTACGGAGGATCCCGGCTGGGCGTTACCTTCATCTTCAACCTGGAGCCCGATTCTTGAACCGCTTGCTTCATACGTACCTGTGCCTCGTCCTGGTCTCCGTCTGCGCGGTGTGCGTGGCTCCGCCCGCCGTCAGGGGGCAGGGCAGCGAGGTCGTCATCGTCGATACCAGGAGCGCCTTCCGCAAGACCGATATCCTGCTGAACGAGTTCGATGTCCTGTCCGGAGGCCGGAAGGCGGTCGCCGGTGCCGACCTCGTCGCCTCGGTGCTGGCCAACGATCTGCTCCTGAGCGGTTTGTGCCGAACCGGTGCGGGTGATGCCCCGGCCGACAGCTTCGATTTCCAGTACACCATCGAGGGCCGCGTGGAGGGGCCCCTGATGGATGCCCGGACCAGCGGCGAGGAATCTCCTCTGACGGTCAGCCTGGACCTGCTCACCTACCCTGGCCGTCAGCTCCTGCTGGGCAAGCGCTATCGGCCCGAGCGCGACCAGCAACGGATCATGGCCCACCATTTCGCCAACGAGGTGCTGGCCATGGTGACCGGTCAGCAGGGCATCTGCCTGACCCGCATCGCGTTTTCGCGGGGCACGGGGGACCGGCGCGACCTGTACGTGGTGGACTACGACGGGGAGGGGCTGCTCCGGGTGACGGCCAACCGGACGTTGAACCTGTGTCCTGCCTGGTCCCCGGACAACGGGGAGATCGCCTTCACCAGCTACCATCACGGTCAGCAGGGGCTGTACAGCCTGGATACCGCCACGGGCAAGGTGCGGCGCATCATCGCCCAGGCGGGCCTCAACCTGGGGGCGGACTGGCGCCCTGACGGCAGGGAACTGCTGGTGTCCCTTTCGGAAACGGGCAACCCGGAGATCTACCGCATCGATCCGCTGGGAAAGGTGATCAAGCGCCTGACCGTCTCACGGGCTATCGAGATCAGCCCGTCATGGTCGCCCGGAGGGGGAGAACTGGTTTTTACTAGTGACAGGACGGGAACACCACAGTTATATATCATCGACAAGGACGGGTCCGGGCGGCGACGCCTGACCTTCGAGGGCCGGTACAACGATTCGGGCGTGTGGTCGCCTCGGGGCGATCGTCTGGCGTACGCCACCCGGATCCGGAACCTGACCCGCCTGGTGCTGATCAAACCCACCGGCGAGGATCGGCGGATCGTCACCGACGTGAGCTGGGGCAACTGCGAGGATCCGAGTTGGGCGCCCGACGCCCGGCACCTGGTCTTCGCTTCGGATCGCACCGGAGTCTTCAAACTTTACGTCTATGATGTGGTCGAGGAGAGTTTCCGTCAGCTTACCTACGGAGACGACCCCGACATCACCCCGGCCTGGTCCCACTAGGCCGCTTACGGGAGCGATCCCAAGGAGTGTTCAGGATGAAGCGAATGCAGCAGAAGGGAATTCTGGCCCTGGCCCTGTTGATCATGGTCTTGATGGTTGCCACCGGATGCAGCAAGAAGCACGAGGTCAACACCGAGCCCCCGGTGCCCGAGGAAACGGTTCCCGCCGAGGTCATTCCCCCGACTCCGACGCCCGAGGAAACAGCGACCCCCGACGCCAACGCCATCGACTACAAGGCGCTGCAGCCTCAGGAATACGGAGTCCATGACGTCTTCTTCGCCTTCGACAAGTACGATCTCGACGACCAGGCCCTGGCCACCCTGGCCCGGGACGCGCGGATCCTCAAGGAGGCCGGCGTGATGATCCTGATCTCCGGGCACTGCGATGAGCGAGGGACCGTGGAGTACAACCTGGCCCTGGGCGAAAAGCGTGCGCGCGCCGTGCGGGATTACCTGGCCAGCCTCGGTGTCCCCGAGGGGAAGATGCTGATCACATCCTACGGCGAGAACAAGCCCTTCGTCCGGGGTCATAACGAGGAGGCCTGGGCGCAGAACCGCCGGGCCCACTTCGAGAATCCCTGATGAGCAGGGGGAAGGACGGACAGATGTCCATGGTCCGATGCACGGGGTTCGGCTTGTTGCTGGCCGGCGGTTTCCTGTTGCTGGGCGGGTGCGCGTCCCAGCTCGACCGCATCGAGACGGGGATCCAGACCAACCGGGACGAGATTTCCCGGCTGGAAGCGCAGAACAGGCACCTGCAGCAGGAGGTGCAGACCCTGAGCGAGCTCGTGCGCATGCAGCACGACTCAGGGGATCAGAGCGGGGCCATGGGCATGGCCAAGCTGACCCAGCTGGGCGGGCGCCTGGACCAGCTGTTGCAGAAGCTCGATGACAACGCCGAGTTCATGCGCAACCTGTCTGCCCGGGTGGATCTGCTGGTGGCCAGGTCGGGGATCCCCACCCTGGGGGAGTACCGACCTCCCAGCGGCAAGCAGCAGGGTGGTGTGGACCTGCCAGAGGAGGGCCGCACCATCCTGGATGCGGCGGACCTGGACCGCAGCAGCGGCAACGACGATCTGGCGCGCGCGGGGTACGAGGAGTTCCTCGACCGGTTCGACAACACCGAGGCCGCGGAGCGGGCCCTGTACGGTCTGGGCGTGCTGGATCTGGATGCCGGCCGCTTCGAGCCGGCCCTGAAGCGTTTCGACGAGCTGCTGCAGAGGTTTCCGGAAAGTCCCCGCGCGGCGGCGGCGCTCTACAAGTCCCGGCGCTGTCTGCTGGGGCTCGACCGTACCGAAGAAGCCGCCGCCCGGGCGCAGCGGCTGTTCAACGAGTATCCCCAGGCGCCGGAGGCGGCGTTGCTCAAAGAGGAACTGAAGTCCCAGGACTAGGCGGCCAGGCCGCCTGCAAGGAGTTGATGGTCTTGCCCAAGTATTCCGTTCTGCGCATGGCCCGCGGGCTGACGGAGGTCTTCCGGCCGGTGGTGGTCACCGAGATCGACGAGGACTACCACGCCTTCATCGTGCGGTACAGCGGCGACTACATCGCCCATGAACACGCGCATGACGAGTTCATCACCATCCTGGAGGGTGAACTGCGCGTGGAGATGGGCGGCGAAAGTCATTCGGTGCGTCAGGGGGAGTGCATCCTCATCCCCGCCGGGGTCAAGCACAAGCCCCGCTGTCCCAACATGGCCCTGGCCCTGGTTGTCGAACGCAAGGGTCTGCAGGCCCAGATGAATCCCCGCGTCTAGCCCGGGGTGCCGATCCCGCCGGACTTCCGGTCCGGCGGGGAAACCCCTACAGCTCGTGCCCGCCGGTGGAGAGTTCCTTCTCGATCCACAACACGTCTTCCCTGCTGCCGATGTACAGCGGAACCCTCATGTGCAGCCTGTCGGGGGTGATGTCCAGGATGGGCCCGGTCCCGTCGCTGGCGTAGCCGCCGGCGTTTTCGGCGATGAAGGCCAACGGGGCAGCCTCGCACATCAGGCGCAGCTTGCCCTGGGGCATGTTCGTGGTGGGAGGGTAGAGGTAGGTGCCGCCGTACAGCAGGTTGCGGTGGAAGTCGGCCACCAGGGAGCCGATGTAGCGGCCGGACATCCTGCCTTCGCGCCCGGGCCGGCCGGTCTTGAGGCCGTCCACCACCGCTCGGACCTGCTCGCTCCAGGACGGTTCGTAGGCCTCGTTGACCGAGTACAGCTGGCCGCGAAAGGGGGTGGTGATGTTCTCATGGCTCAACAGGAACTCGCCGATCCCCGGGTCGAGGGTGAATCCGTGCACCCCCTTGCCGGCCGAGTACACGAACATGGTGCTCGACCCGTACACGATGTAGCCCGCGGCCACCAGGTCGCGGCCCGGCTGCAACAGATCGTCCATGCCCACGTGGGTGCGCTCGGACCGCCGTCGCCAGATGCCGAAGATGGTGCCCACCGAGACGTTGGCGTCGATGTTGGAGCTGCCGTCCAGCGGGTCGAAGACCACGATGTAGCGGCCCGAGCCCTGGCTGGCGGGGACGAAGACCGGTTCGGCCATCTCCTCGCTGCCCAGGATGCAGACCTGGCCGCGTCGGCCCAGGCAGTTCATGAACACCTTGTTGGCGTAGTCGTCCAGCTTCTGGACCACCTCGCCCTGGACGTTCTCCTCGCCGGTGGCGCCCAGGATGTCCACCAGGCCGGCCTTGGTGACCTCGCGGCCGATGATCTTGGCCGCGAAGGTGATGTCGTTGAGCAGCCCGGTGAAGTCGCCGCTGGCCCCCGGGTGCAGGCTCTGGAGTTCCAGCATGTGGGATTCGATGGTCTGCAGGTTGCCCGGTGGCTGAGTCATGTCCGCTCCTTGCCGACGAAAATCAGGGTCCTGGCCCTACTCGTGTACGCCGACTCATTTTAACCTCATTTTTCCCAGGCACAACACTTGCCTTTTGCCGTCCGGTTTGCCATGGTCCGC
>CAYPVD010000110.1:0-9962 GCA_964414055.1 uncultured Fibrobacteraceae bacterium | reverse complement strand
TGGACCCAGACCGACTACGAGGCATCCACCGACCAGACCACCGAGACCATGAGCGACGCCTACTTCAAGTATCCCCAGTCCTTCCGGGCGGGCCTGACCTTCAGGCCTCAGACCGATCCGCGCACCGTTTTCACCATGGAACTGGAGTACAAGACCTGGAGCGACCTGGAGGACTGGCGCGTTCCCGGCGACGACAACCCCCAGCACCTCGAGGACACGACGGATGTCCGCATCGGTCTGCAGCACTCCTTCTACAACGGCATGGATGCGCGCTTCGGATTCCGACACTACGAGAGCTTCCTGGACAAGGAAGCCACCGCCAGCGTGTTCTCCGCCGGCGTGGGCGCGCCCTTCGGGAGCGGGATGTTCTCCGCCTCGGTGGAGCTGGCCAAGGTCACGAGCATCCAGGCGCACCAGTTCCCGTACCCCGCGAGCTACTTCGGAGACAGTTTCGTCGTTGATCCCATGGCCCGGGTCGAGGATACCCGGTTCCGGATCGGCGCCGGTTACAAGGTGGAGTTCTAGCCATGCGCAGCAAAATCGTTCTGCTGGTCCTGGGTTGTCTGCTGACCGTCGGGGTTGCGGGGACCGTCCAGGCCGGTCCCGACCGCCATGACGACGGGATCATGCGTCTGCACCTGATCTGGACCAACGACATCCACGGGCATATCGTGCCCGAGCCCGCCCGCTTCATGAACCCCGCCTTCCCGCCGCCTTTGGGCGGGGGCTACTCGGCGGCCCATTACATCAAGGATGTCCGCCGGCAGGCGGCCGAAGAGGGCGATGAGGTCCTGCTCGTGGACGTGGGGGACATCTTCCAGGGTACGCCCATCGGCAACAAGACCAAGGGGGAGGCCGTCACCAGGTACTTCAACGAGCTGCGTTACCAGCTGGTGGTGCCGGGCAACCATGATTTCGACAAGGGCCGGGACAACTGCGCGCATCTGGCCCGGATCACCGATTGCCCCTGGGTCAGCGCCAACATCATCGACAAGAAGACCGGACGGATTCCCGACTGGCTCATCCCGACCATTATGCTGGACTACGAGGGCATCAAGATCGGCGTGGTGGGCATCACGACCCCCAGCACGGCGGTCATGTCCTTTCCCGAGAACATCAAGGGACTGGAATTCCTGCCCATGCCCCCGGTGATCGAGAAGTACCGCGACCAGCTCAAGGCCCAGGGCGCGGACCTGATCCTGCTGGCCATCCACGAGGGTCTGCCCTACGACCCCAAGAAGGGGTGGGAGCGCATCGCCGGCCGCACCGAGACCGAGACCGCCCAGGAGCAGCAGGGCACCTTCGGCAGCAACTATTCCCAAGGGGGCATGAACCTCATGGAACTGGTCAACCAGGTGGCGGGCATCGACATCGCCGTCGGCGGCCACACCCATCGCGGCTACTACCAGCCGTGGATCGATCCGGTGCATCACACCATGTGCTTCGAGACCTTCGGCAACGGCTCGAGCATCGGCCACGTGATTCTGAAGATCGACCGCCGGACCAGGTCCCTGATCGGGTACGAGACGGCCGACGCCCGGGGTACCCTGATCACCCTCTTCGAGGACGAGATCTGGCCGGACGAGGACATGGAAAAGGTGCTCAAACCCTACCGGGACGAGGCGGAGGCGGAGATGGGCCGGGTGGTGGGTACCACGGCGGTGGCCCTGGGCCGCGGCGGGCCGGGCGCCAACCTGGTGGGCAACCTGGTCACCGACGCCATGCGGGAGTACTTCGACGCCGACTTCAGCTTCCAGAACCTGGGCGGTCTGCGGGCCGACCTGCCGGCCGGCGACCTTACCTCCCGGGACATCTTCAGCGTGCTGCCGTTCGGCAACGAACTGGTCACGGTGCAGATGGACGGGCGCATGCTCAGGCGCATCCTCGAGCGCAAGGTGGCCGGCCGCAGCGGCGGCATCTGCATCTCCGGCGCCCAGTGGACCTTCGACACCACCCGCCCGGATTACGACCGCGGGGTGTCCTTGCTCATCGGCGGCGAGCCCTGGGATCCGGATCGCATGTACAAGGTCGTGTGCACGAATTTCCTCATGGAAGGCAACAGCGGGCTCGATTTCCTGACCAGCGTTCCGGCAGACCGGGTCACACCGACCCAGATCACCACCCAGGAGGCGGTGGAACACTACCTCGAGCTCCATTCGCCGGTCAGGCCCCGCGTGGACGACCGCTGGGTGGAGAAGCAGGGTGCTCCCCAGGCTCCCTACCTGGCGCAGCCTTATCTGCCGTGATGGTGAGGTTGTTTGCAATATGATGGAATAGACCCAGTTACAGGCGATTTTGCTCAAGCCCGCCCCTCAACGACCGATCATGGGTCAGGGGCGGGCCTCGATATTTCCGCCCCGGGACACGGAAGTCCTGGCACCGCGTCGCAGAGGCGCAAACGACAAGGCGGTCGACCACGTGAAGACTCTGCGTAAGGATATCCGCAACGAACAGCTGATCCGTTTCGCCACCCACATGAACAAGATGGTCGTCGGCCAGCCCCAGGCCATCGACCGCCTCAACGACAGTTTCAGCCGGCTGATCGCGGGGGTTCATGATCCGGAACGCCCCCTGTTGACCATGATGTTCATGGGGCCGACGGGGGTCGGCAAGACCGAGACCGTCCGCGCCCTGGCCGAGACCATCTTCGGCAACAAGAGGGCCTTCACCCGGGTCAACTGCCAGGAATATTCCGCCCACTACAACATCTCCAAGCTGCTGGGTTCGCCTCCGGGCTACGTGGGGGGCGAGATCCGCCCCCTGTTGGCCCAGGAGAACCTGGACCGCCACCACAAGAAGGCCCTGGAGATGCAATCGGGGCTGGTCAGCGAGGGCGGCAGCAAGCTGAACCGCCTTTTTCCTCCCGAGTCGGAACGCTACCTGAACATCGTGCTGTTCGATGAGATCGAGAAGGCCCACCCCAAGCTGTGGAACCTGCTGCTGGGGATCCTGGAGGACGGGACCGTGGTGCTGGGCAACAACGAGGAAGTCGATTTCCGCCAGTCCATCATCATCCTGACCACCAACGTGGGCAGCGAGGCCATGGGTGCCCACCTGGGGCAGACCAACATCGGCTTCTCCTCGGGGATCGACAACGCACGCATGGATCGGGACGTGGAGGAGGCCGCCCTGCGCGCGGCCAAGAAGATCTTCCCCTTCGAGTTCCTCAACCGCTTCGACGACATCATCACCTACCACACCCTGAAGGAGGAGCACCTCTACAGCATCCTGGACATCCTCATCGGACAGATCCACCAGCGCTCACTGATGTGCGCGGAGCCCTTCCTGCTGGAGATCACGGACGAGGCCAAGGCGCGTCTGGTGGAGGCGGGCATGGACATCCAGTACGGCGCCCGGCCCCTGAAGCGAGTGGTGGAGAAGGAGATCGTCACGCCCATATCCCACTACATCTGCTCGGACCAGATCCGCAAGGGCGACCTCATCACCGTGGATTTCGACGAGCACGAGGGGGAGCTGGTCTTCCGCAAGGAGACCGGGGTGACGAGCTGGGAGGAGTTGGAGAGCCTGGGTCCCTTCCCCCAGGATCAGTGGTCCAAGGACGACCTGGGGGTCAAGGACGACGGGGGCGAGAAGAAGGAACTCGTCGAGGAGATCACGCAGGTCGTCGCCACGGCCGGTTGCATGACCGGGTCCGAGGACTGAAGAGATCCGGCCGACCTTTCGGCCTACGGCCAGTAGAGAATCCGTCCGCAGCTCTCGCAACGCTGCAGCTTGCCCGCGTTGGTCTTGCTCACGAACGAGGAGGGGATCTGGGCGAAGCAACCGGTGCAGTGGTTACCGACCACGGGCACCACGGCGCGGCCGAACTTGTCGGTCAGGCGCCGGAAGGTCCCCATCAACTGGGGATCGATCTTGGCCTCCAGCTCCTGCCGGGCGCGTTTCAGATCCTCCAGCCCCGCATTCTTGAAGCCCATGTCCTCCAGCTCGGAACCTTTCTCCTCGACTTCCCTGATCATGCCCGTCATGTCCTGGAGGGCTACAAGCAGTTGCAGTTGCGGATGCATGGCTATTCCCCCCTCAGGGCTGCGCAGAAGGTCTCGTAGTCTTCGGCGGCCATGAGCTTGTCGCGCAGGTCGGCGTCCTGCACGGTGTCGATGAGCGTCGCCAGGGACTTGATGTACTGGTGTCCCATGTCCTGGGGCGGGGCGATGAGCACGAAGAACAGATGGGTGGGGTTGCCGTCCTCCGAATCGAAGTCCACGCCCGCGGTCGAACGCGCCATGAGAATGGTCAGGCGCTGGACGGCGAGGGTCCGCCCGTGGGGAAAGGCGATGCCCGGGCCCACGGCCGTGCTGCCCAGGGATTCCCTGCTCTGCAGCATCTGCAGGATGGTGTCGGGGTTCTTGATGTCCATGCCCGTGGTCAGGCCTTCAACGAGTTCCGCAAGGGCGGAGGCTTTGTCTGAGGATTTCAAGTCAGGGAGGAAGAGCTCGGGTGAGGTGTTTTTGAGAACCTCGGCAATGTCCATGAGAACTGCACCGCCTTGAGATAACGGGAAATTTGTGCTAGGACTACCTGCAAAGCTAATCCAAGATCAGGCTTGAGACAAGCCTCAATGACTGTTTGTGCTCACACGAGGAAAGGCCGGAGGCCGGAAGGAAGGACACGATCAAGGATACCGGGAACACGTCTGAGGATTCCCGCTTCACCGGAACGGTGATGCGGACCAGCGGCGGCCGCTGTTTCGTCGCGGCCGACGACAGGATCTGGAACTGTCAGCTCAGGGGCCGACTCAAGCAGGGCAAGCGCAAGACCCAGAGCGTCGCCGTGGCCGGGGACAGGGTCGTGGTCCATGTCCTGCACCCGGAGCTGGATCCTCCCGAGGGGGTTGTCGAGGAGGTCCTGCCGCGCCGGAACCGCATTTCCCGTCTGGCCGCCCGCCGCAGCGGCGGACGCATGGAACAGGTCCTGATGGCCAACCTGGATCAGGTCGTAGTTGTGCAGTCCCTGACGGCGCCGGATCCGCAGAAGGGTTTCGTGGACCGCCTGCTGGTGGCCGCGGAGCGGTTCCAGGTGGCGGGGATCCTGGTGCTCAACAAGACGGACCTGGTACCGGACGCCGCGGCCCGGGAACCCTGGGACTACTACGCGACCCTGGGCTACCGGGTCCTGCGGACCTCGGCCGCCGCCGGTGTGGGCCTCGATGAGCTGGAAGCGGTCTTGACCGGGAGCACCTCCATCCTCATGGGCGCTTCGGGTGTGGGCAAGAGCAGCCTGCTGAACGCCATCGATCCCGACCTGGCCCTGCAGGTCACCGCCGTGGGGAGCAAGACGGGTCTGGGCCGTCACACGACCACCTCCACCGAGCTTTTTCCCCTGCCGCAGGGCGGGTTCATCGCCGACTCGCCGGGCCTGCGCGGATTCGATCCCTGGGATGTTGATCCCCGCGAGGTGCGCGATTACTTTCCCGAGTTCGGACAGGGAGCGGATGAATGCCGTTTCCGGACCTGCATGCACCTCACCGAACCCGGGTGCGGGGTCAAGAAGCTGGTGGCCTCGGGGGTCATCCCCGACTGGCGCTATGAGGCCTACCAGGCCCTGGTGCGTGACCTGGAGACGCGGCGGCGGGAACAGCGGCCGTGGTCTTGACGATTCCGGATTCGACCCTCGAGCGGGGGGTCCGGACCGGTCTTACGATCCCGGCCATCATCCCGTAGTAGAGGGAAGCCTCCCTCCCCTCGTGCAGGACCTTGTCCAGGGGGTAGATCCGGGTGGGCTGTCGCCAGGGTACGAGGCGTTCCACGCGCAGGGTCCGGTACCAACCCGGCAAGGGTTGCCCCAGCAGGCGGGGAGATTTTGCCGTCAGCTCGTAGCCGCCCAGGGCGACGGCACCCAGGATGGCCAGGATGAGGGCGGATTCCAGCAGGATACGGCGCATGGGTACTCCAGGAGCGGACGGCCGGGTGGTGATTCCGGTCCTGTGGGGGCAAGGCTTGTGCCAATCGAGGGCGAGAGGGGGAGATGGTCATGGCCGGGACGAGGACGCGGCGTTTCAAGCAGCACCTGGCGGCGATGATCGCCCGGCTGTGGCGCCGGCCCAAGCTGTCTCCCGCCGCCTTGAAGGAGCTTTCGCCGCGGGGCGTCCTCATCGTGCGGCAGCATAACCAGATGGGCGACATGGTATGCGCCATCCCCGCCCTGCGCGCCCTGCGGCGCACCTATCCGGACTGTCCCCTGGTGCTGGTCACCTCCCCGGTCAACGGGGCGGTTGTCAGCCACGACGAGAACCTCGACGGCGTGTTGACCTTTTCCCAGCGCATGTGGCGGCGTCCCTGGGCTCTCGTGCGGTTCGTCAGGGAATTGCGTGGCCGGAAGTGCGAACTCGCCTTCGTGCTGGGCAGCGTGTCGTTCTCGGTGACCAGCGCGGTCATCGCCCTGGCCAGCGGTGCGCGCTGGATCGTCGGCCCGGACAGTCGGCCCTACGGCTGGGACATCAGTCGCCACCTGTTCGCCGTGGAATTGCCGGCCTCGCCACGGGTGGATCGCCACGCGGTGGAACACAACCTGGCTCCCCTGCAGGCGGTGGGGATCGACACGGACGACCACCTGCCCCGGATGATTCCCGCTCCCGGGGAACAGGAGGAAGCCGCTGCGGTCATGGCCGAACTGGGTCTGCGGGACGGGTTCTGGGCCCTGCATCCGGGGGCAGGCAAGCGCCAGAACGCCTGGCCGGCGGACAGGTTCGCGGCCGTGGCGGCCAGGGCAGTGGGCGCGGGCGCGCAGGTTCTGGTCCTGCACGGTCCGGCCGACGGACGGAATCTGGAATCATTGCTCGCCAACCTGGAAACCGAATCCCGGGCGCATGTCATCGTCGCGCCCGCGTTGGAGGTGGGAGTGTGCGCCGCTTTGTTGCAGCGGGCGGGACGTTTCCTGTGTAATGATACGGGGATGATGCACGTGGCCGGAGCGGTGGGAACCCCCACCCTGGCCCTGTTCGGGCCCACCGACCCCCGGTTGTGGAAGCCTCCTTCCGATCGGGTCACGGCCCTGTGCAGCCCCCGACGCGATCCCGACGACCGGGGCCCTGAATTCGGTTGGATGGAGAACATTTCCGTCCAGGATGCATGGCGGGCCTGGAACGCCCTGCCTGTCCCTGGAGAACATGACGGTCCCTGAGGCCAACGAGCGGAGTCGACGTGGATGATATTATTGTCAATATCCTGGTGCTTGTGTTCTCGGTGGTGCTCTGCGAGGTGGCCAAAGACTGGGTGGACATGCGGCTGGGCGACGACACGGCCCTCAGGTCGGGCCGGCTGACACTGAACCCCCTGCCGCACATCGATCCCATGGGGAGCATCATCGTACCGGTGCTGCTCTCGTTCACCCATTCGATCATGTTCGGCTGGGCCAAGCCCGTGCCGGTGGATCCCCGTCGCCTGCGCGACCCCTGGAACGACCATCCCAAGGTCGCCGCGGCCGGCCCGGCCAGCAATCTGCTGCTGGCCTTGATCTGTTCGCTGCTGCTGGGGCTGACCGTGGGCATCGCCGCGAGGGCCGGCGTCATGGGTCAGGCCATTGCCGAGGGCCCCACACCGCTGAAGTTCCTGCTGTCCCTTTTCCAGACCGGCATCATGATCAACCTGGTCCTGGCGCTGTTCAACCTGATTCCCCTGCCCCCCCTGGACGGCAGCTGGATCCTGACCCGTTTCCTGCCGCGGGATCTGCACATGAGGTACGAGGGCCTGCGCCGCCACGGCTTCATCCTGGTCATCGGGTTCATCATGCTCATGCGGTACACGCCCCTGGGAGGCGCTTTCGGCGCGGGGTTGATGTCGGCCGCGCAACCCTTCGGCAAGCTGGCCATGGCGGTGGCCGGCCTCTTCCGGGGCTAGCGCGCGGCTTCTGTGGTTCGGAACGATTGCCGATGAAAAGCTCAAGGCCTTCCGTCCTGTGGACGGAAGGCCTGTTGAGCACCCAGCGAATCGGGGTTTCAGCTGTGCCCTACTGGGACAACTCGTCCTCGGCGTGGGAGCTGGCCAGGGTCAGGGTAGCGCTCTGGACGGCGCTCTGGTTACCCGCCTGGTCCACGGCGTAGACGTGGTACACGTTGATGCCCGGCTGGGGATCGGTATCCTGCACGCTGTACACCAGGGTGGGGTTGGCTACCAGATCGACGACCTGGCCGTTGTTCTCGCGCGATACGACGTAGCCCGCAAGGTCGGTGTCCACGGTGTCGACGGCCCAGGTGATGACGGCCGCGCCGGTGGTGTAGTCGAGCGTGCTGCGCACGGCGTACGGGGTGGCAGGGGGCGCGGTGTCGATGGAATTGTCCACGTTCACGGGGTCGCTGTCGCTGCAACCGACGGCCATGATGGCTACGGTCATCAGCATGATTCCGACAAGGATCTTCTTGGTGTTCGCCATGTGAGTGTCCTCCTTCAATTCGCCAGAGAGCTCGGTTTGTTTGTTGTGCGGCCGGAGGAGATCGGTTGCAGTGGCACGGTGTTCATGAGCAGCTCCTCCGGCCGCGACCTGCCGGACCGATTGCAAGGGGGGGACCACGCCATGGGCCAAGAAGAAAAAACAACCCAAATCTCTGGAAAAACATGCAGTTATCACGGGCAGGGAGAAAGGATGCGGAACCAGGGGAAGCGGCGAGCCACGGCCGACCGTTTCGAGATGCCCTGTTCAACGGTTGTCGGCATTGCAGGATGCCCGGATGGCACCCTGGAATTCGTCGGGAGTTTACTCCTTGACAGGGAGCGGGTTATGTTGAAATAATCTGTAAAGATCCAGGAATCCGGCAAAAACATGGTCAGGTGAACGGGAGGCATGACATGACCAAAGCCGATATCGTCGAGGACATTGCCCAGAAAACAGGTCTGACCAAGAAGGAAGTCGCCGAAACCGTCGATCTGTTCCTGACGCGGATCGGTGATCTCCTCGTGCAGGGCAAGCATCTGGAAATACGCGGGTTCGGCACCTTCAAGGTGAAGGAGCGCAAGGAACGCATGGCGCGCAATCCCCGCACCGGTGAAGCGGTGCCTGTTCCCGCCCGCAAGGTGCCCGTGTTCAAGGTGTCCAAGATGCTCAAGGACAAGGTCGCCGGCACCAGCTGATCGCGGGCAGGTAGGAACGGCTTTCTGTAGCTAAGAAACGTGGATATAGATATATTCCGGTTTCCCGCCGCCGGTCGGGGGGGAACCGGTTCCTTTTGTGTTGCGGGCCGTCGGCCGGTGCCGGCCCACCGCCCTGAAACCCGGGAGTTGCCGACAGTGAGCAGCACAGTCGTCGATATGCGCAGCGATACCGTCACCAGGCCCGACCAGGGCATGCGCGGGGCCATGGCCTCGGCGGAGGTGGGCGATGACGTCTTCGGGGACGATCCCACCGTCAACAGGTTGCAGGAGGAAGTTGCGGATCTGCTGGGCAAGGAGGCCGCCCTGTTCGTGCCCAGCGGCACCATGGGCAACCAGCTGGCCCTCAGGGCCCAGACCCGCCACGGCGACCAGATCCTGCTGGAGGACGGAGCCCACATCTATCGTTACGAGGCCGGAGGACCGGCCGCCCTCAGCGGCCTGCTGGTGACCTGCATTCCCGCTCCCGGGGGAATCCTGACGGCCGACCTTGTGGAAACCGCCCTGAACCCCGACAATGTGCACTGTGCGCCGCCGTCGCTGATCTGTCTGGAGAACACGCACAACCGCGCCGGCGGGCGGATCCTGCCCCTGGAGAACATGCGCCGGATCGCCGAGCTGGCTCGCGACAGGGGCCTGCGCGTGCATCTGGACGGGGCCCGGCTCTGGCATGCCCACATGGCCACCGGGCTGCCCCTGGCCGAACTGGCGGGCCCTGCCGATTCGGTGAGCGTTTGCTTTTCCAAGGGCTTGGGGGCTCCGGTGGGTTCGATGCTGGCCGGGGATCGGCAGACCATCGCCCGCGCCCACCGTTTCCGCAAGATGTTCGGGGGCGGCATGCGCCAGGTGGGCATTCTGGCCGCG
>CAYPVD010000109.1:0-10050 GCA_964414055.1 uncultured Fibrobacteraceae bacterium | reverse complement strand
TTCCTGAATTCCCGGACGATACATCAAGGAGAACTTCCACACCGGGGCAGATTCCGTCCGGAGGGCCGGATGTACTTCTTTTTCTTCTTTCCCGTCGGTCTGGACCGCAGCGTCCGGCGTCGCCCCGTGTTGTCCATGTGGCTGATGGCGGTGTTCACCGTTTCCTTCCTCTGGCTCCACTACCTGCCCTGGCTGTTCAGCTTCAACCCCTGGCGCCTCGTGTTCTTTCCGGGGCTCAATGCACCCTGGACCCTGGTGACAGCCGTATTCATGCACAACGGCTGGGCGCATCTGCTGGGGAACCTTGTGTACTTCTGGGTCTTCGCCCCGGCGCTGGAAAGCCGGCTCGGACCGGGGCGTTTCTTGCTGTATTTCCTGTTGTGGGGAACCGCCGGCAACCTGGCGCACGGTTGGGTGGCCACCCTTGGCCTGTTGGGCCAGGGGGGGCTGGGCGTGATGGGGGCCAGCGGCGCCATCGCCGGCATGCTGGGGTACTCCCTGCTGCGCCTGCGGGACGCCCGGATCGACGTCGCCTGGTGGGTCCTGGCTCCCCTGGTGGGTCAGAACCGGGTCGGCCGCGTCGGACTTCCTCTGCCCCTGGGTGTCGGGTTGTGGGTCGCCTGGCAGGTGATCCAGGCCTCTCTGGCGGAGCTGACGGGTTCGACGGTGTCCTTCGGGGCCCATCTGGGGGGGCTGGGCATGGGGTTGCTCATGGCTGCCCTGCTGGGTGCGGGTCGCGAGGGGCGGGCCGAGGCCCGGCTGGCCCGTGGTCAGCGATACATGCGCGAAGGGGCCTTCTTCCCGGCCGCGGGCGAGTTTACCCGCTACCTGGAACTTTGCCCCGATTCCTGCCAGGGCATGCTCGAATTGGCGCGGACGCTCCAGCTTGTCGGGCAGGAGGAAGAGGCTGTCAGGTGGTACCGCAAGGCCTTCCAGCACCATCTGGAGAGCGGAAACGTGCCGGCGTTGCTGGAAGTGTTCAAGGAATGGACCAGGCAGTTCGAGGCCGACACCCTGACTCCCGATGAGTTGTCACGTGTCGCCCATTATCAGGAGATGGTGCTGGATGAAACGGGAGCCCTGGCGACCTACCGCATGCTGCACCAGGCCTATCCCCGTCATCCCCTGGGCCATCGGGCCCTGGTGCGGATCATCGTCCTGGCCGCGGGCAAGGTTGCACGGCCCGAGGTGGCGCAGCAGTACCTGGCGCTGGCTCGGCAGGCGTTGCCGGCCGGCAGCTGGCGCGATTTCCTGGTCAGGGAGTTCAGTCTTCCAGCAGATGCCGGTGCAGACCATGGATCAATTCCTGATCCTGCGGTCCCGGCAGGATAAGCCGCAGGGCGGCACCGTCGGCCCGGAACCGGGCGCCGGGGCGTCCCGCCCGGGCCAGGAAGCCGGCCAGATTCCTTTGGACCGCCAGCCACGTATCGGGCCTTCCCCCTGCGAAGCTGATGACCGTCAGGTCTTCCTCAACCGCGATCTCCGGGTATTTCCCATGGGGCAGGGGGGGAGCGTCGGGGGCCCGGGCTGTCAGGGCCTCCCAGCGAAAACCTTCCCCGCTGTCCAACCACTCGGCTATGACCGCGCAGGGATCCAGGGTCTCCAGCAGGAATTCGCGGCAGCGGGCCATCCGTTCCGGGTCGGAGGTGATGAGGCGCAGACGGGTCACGGGATAGGCCGTGTGCATGGTCAAGGGGCGGTACCGTTCCCTGGACGGGGACTCGGCCGCGGGCATGGGGGCGTCGATGACCGTGCCCGGACCGTCGTGGAAGCTGGAACGCACCACAAGGGGCACGCCGTGGGCCGCGGCGTACTCCACCGCCCGCACGTGGACCACTCCGCAGCCGGTGCCGGCGATCTGGTCCATCTGTTCCCAGTCGATCCTGTCGTGCCTGGCCGCCGCGGGCACCGTGGCCGGATCGGCGGTCATGACCCCGTCGACATCCTTGAGGATTTCGCAGCGCACCGCGCCGAGGGCGGCGGCCAGGGCCACCGCCGTGGTGTCGCTGCCGCCTCGGCCCAGGGTCGTGATCTCCCGGTGGCGGCTGACCCCCTGGAAGCCGGCCACGACCACGGTCAGTCCCTTGTCCAGGGCTTCCCGTACCCGGTCGCCGCGCACTTCGATGATGCGCGCGTCGGTGTGGCTGTCATCGGTGATGATTCCGCACTGGCTGCCGGTGAAACTGATGGCGGGGCAGCTTTCCCGGGCCAGGGCCATGGACAGCAGACTCATGGTGATGCGTTCTCCCACCGACAGCAGCATGTCCATTTCGCGGCGGGGGGGATGGGGGTGGGTCCGGCGGGCCAGGGAAGCGAGTTCGTCGGTGGTGCCGCCCATGGCGCTGACGACCACGACCATCCTGTAGCCCTGTTCCCGGGCCCGACGGATGTCCCGGGCCACCTGCAGGAGGCGTTCGGTGGTGGCCAGGCTGGAACCTCCGTACTTGCGTACCAGGATGTCGCTGTCACCGGCTGCCGAGTCGGATGTCAAAGCTTCACCTTCCCTGGGAACGACGGATCTTCCGGCAGCAGGATAACTGATCGCACCTTTCCCCACAAGTTCCGTACCTTCTGCGGATTATCGGTTGCCGCAGGATGAAACAATTGCTAACTTGAATCCACCTCCCTGTTGGTGAAATATGTTGATATTAAACGAGATAGGCGACAGGGGGAGTCGATTCGACCCGGTAGAGCACGGTGATCCGGCCCGGGAGGGACGGCGTTTGCGTCGGCATGTCCTGGCGCGGGGCGCCGGTGGCCTGCCGGACCGTGAGGTGCTGGCGGTCCTGCTGGCCGCAGGAGGATCCGGCTCGTCCATGGCCGTTGCCGAGCGGCTGTTGATGCGGGCGGGGAGCCTTTCCGGGCTGGCCGGCATCCATCCCGTGGAGCTGGTGCGCATGCGCGGTCTGGGGCCGGGGTTGACGGCGCGGCTGCTGGCCGCCCTGGAAATCGGTACCAGGGCCACCTGCGACCGTCGACAGGACCGGATCCGGGTCAGACGCCCGGAGGATCTGCACGCCTTGCTGCGCAGCCGGTTCACGGGTCTTGACAGGGAACGGTTCCTGGCGCTTTATCTCGATACCAGGCACCGCGTCCTGACGGTGGAGACCGTCTCCATCGGGACCTTGAACCTGTCGGTCGTCCACCCCCGGGAAGTGTTCAAGCTTGCGGTGGCGCTGTCGGCGGCTGCGGTGATCGTCGCCCACAACCATCCTTCCGGGTGTTCGACGCCGAGTGCGGAGGACCTGGATCTGACGGCCCGGCTGGATCGGTGCGGGCAGTTGCTGGGTATTCCCCTGCTGGACCACCTGGTGGCCGGGGCGGACAGGATCGTGAGCATCAGGGAAGAGGGTTGGCCCGAGGGCCGGCCATGTGAACAAGTGATACCGTGAGGAAGGACGCCTCCTTATGTTCAAGAGGTTGCAGGGTTTTTTGAACAACGACATCGCCATCGACCTGGGCACCGCCAACACCCTGGTCTACATCAAGGGCAAGGGCATCGTCCTGAACCAACCTTCGGTGGTGGCGCTGGAGAGGGATACGGACAAGGTCTACGCGGTGGGGGCCAAGGCCAAGGCCATGCTGGGCAAGACGCCCGACAGGATCTCGGCCATCAGGCCCATGAAGGACGGCGTGATCGCCGACTTCGAGGTCACCGAGTACATGCTGCGAGAATTCATCAAGATGGCCCAGAAGAAGAAGCACTTCATCGCCCCGCGGATCGTGGTCTGCGTGCCGTCGGGCATCACCGAGGTGGAGAAACGGGCGGTCCGCGACAGCGCCAAGCATGCCGGGGCGCGTGAGGTGTTCCTGGTGGCCGAGCCCATGGCCGCGGCCATCGGGGTCGGGCTGCCGGTGGACCAGCCCAGCGGCAACATGATCATCGACATCGGGGGCGGCACCACCGAGATCGCCGTCATCGCTCTCAACGGCATCGTGTGCGACACGTCCATCCGCGTGGGCGGGGACGAGCTGGACGAGGCCATCATCAACTACATCAAGAAGAACCACAACCTGCTGATCGGCGACCAGACAGCCGAGAACATCAAGAAGACCATCGGTTCGGCGCACAAATCCGAAGAGGAACGCGAGATGGAGGTCAAGGGCCTGTACCAGGTCTCGGGCGTGCCCAAGACCCTGAAGATCTCCTCCCTGGAGATCCGGGAGGCCTTGCAGGAGCCCATCCAGGCCATCTGCGACGCCCTGAAGCAGTCCCTGGAACAGACGCCGCCGGAACTGGCCGCGGACATCAAGGATCGGGGCATCGTGCTGACAGGGGGAGGAGCCCTGCTCAAGGGTCTGCCCGAACTTCTGCGGGAGCAGACCGACCTGCCCATCAACCTCATGGACGACCCCCTGTTCTGCGTGGTGCTGGGTACGGGAAAGATCCTCGATGACTTCGAGAAGTACCGTCCCGTCATCATGAGCGGAAGCCGTTCCTGAAGCCATGCGCGGAGGGCCCGCCGGCATTTCCCAGCGTGGTGAACTGGCGGTCCTGGCCCTCTGTTCGCTGGTGTCGATGATCCTGATCCTCCTGCCCGGCGAGGCGCGTATCCAGGTGGCCGACCGTCTCGGCCGCGTCCTGACCGCCCCCTACTGGTCGGCCCGGAATTTCCTGGATGACGTTGCGGCCCTGCGGGGCGAGAACACCCGCCTGCGCAAGGAACTGTTCAGCCTGGAACTGGAAACCGCCGCGGTGGTCAGGGAGCGCAGCGACCGGCAGCGCGGGGCGGGTTGCGCTCTCGCCGAGGGCTTCAACGGGGTCCTGGCTCCCTGCAGGGTGGTGACGCGCCGGCGCGGCCGCTTCGCCACCATGATCAGGATCAGCAGCATGGAACCCCTGCCCTGGAAATCGTGGCAACCCGTGGTCAACCGGGACGGCATGCTCGGGCGGATAAGGACGGTCATCAGTCCCACCGAGGCGTGGGTGGAACTGATGACCGCGCCGGATTTCGCCCTGGGAGTCGAGTTCGTGCGTACGGGCCTGCTGGGGGTCCTGCAGCCCCGCGGCGCCCGGTTCTTCATCGAGATGGTCGGCAGGGACGAGGACGTGCGCAGGGGGGACCTGGTCATGACTTCGGGCATCACCGAACACCGCGAGGATCCGTCCGGCCTGAGCAAGGGCGTGACCGCCCTACGGGGTATTCCCGTGGGCAAGGTCCGCAGTGTGCAGGTTCCCAACGATGAGGTCTTCAAGGAGATCGTCGTCGACCCGGTGGCCGCCTGCGACCGCAACGAGACGGTATTCGTGGTCCTGCCTGGTGCCGCGGCCGGGGAGCCGACGGTGGAACAACCATGAGGGATTTCCTGCGCATCAACCTGTTCTGGATGCTGACGGCTTTCTGCGGCGGCGTTCTCATCGATCCGGTGCTGGAAATCCGCGGTATCGCTCCGGATTTTTCCGTGATCTCCCTGGTGGTCCTGGCTCTGGCGGCCGGTTCCTACCCCGCCACGGTAGGGGGGTTCTTCCTGGGGCTGGTGCTGGACCTGGCCAATCCCTCGCTGCTGGGCACCCAGGCCCTGATCAATTCCCTCCTGGGCTACGGGCTGGGCAGGTTGCGCGAGCGCCTGGCCCACGGCATGCCTCTTGTGGAAGCCACGGTCGTTATCCTGGCGGTACTGGTTCATGACCTGGTTTTCCTGCTGGTACGCAGCGCCACGGGAGATGAACCCTTCCTGTTGCTGTTCTTCACCCGGTCGGTGCCCGTGGCTCTCTACTCGGGTCTGGTCGCCGTACCCGTTCTCCGTCTGGCGGTCTGGTTCGGTCTGCTCTACCGGGAGGATTGACATGCCTGGCCGGGAGCTGGAATTCCGCAAGCAGATATTCCGCGGCGTGGTTGTGCTGCTGTTCATGCTGCTGGCGGGCGACCTGTTCTGGATGACCGTGCCGCGCAGCCGTTATTACCGCGGGCTCGCCCTGGAGAACCGGCAGGTTCGTTTCCGGGTGCGGGCCCCCCGGGGCCGGGTTCTCGACCGCCGGGGTGTCCTGTTGGCCGACAATACGTTCATAGCCGATATCACCCTCTCGGCCCGTGAATATGCTGCAGGCCGGTGCGACAGCACCGTGGCCCGTCTCTGCAGCTGGTTCGGGCTGGAGGAGGACGCCGTGCAGGCCCGGCTGGACGCCCAACAGGAACGCGGAGCCGGCCGCCTGACCCTGGTGGCCAATGCCGACCTGGCCGGCGTGGTCCTGGTCGAGGAAAGGCGCCGCGAGTTGCCTGGAGTACGCGTGGAGACGCGGCCCCGGCGCCGATACGTGCAAGGGCCCCTGTTCGCCCATCTGATAGGCTACGTGGGGCAGATCCGGGACGAGGAAATCGGTTCCGGCAACGGGGACCTGGATTACCGCAGCGGGGACATGATCGGCCGGCAGGGCATTGAGCGCGCCTTCGAGGCGCCTTTACGCGGCCGCTGCGGCATCAAGCTGGAGGAGGTCAACGCGGCCGGTCACAGGGTCGGTCGCAGCCCCGTCTGGCTGGAGGAAGTCGTTCCGGGCCGCGATATCCGGTTGACCCTCGATCTGCAGCTGCAGCAGGCCCTGGCCGAGGCCATAGGTCCGCGCGTGGCCTGCGGCGTGGCCATCTCCTGCCGGACGGGGGAGATCCTGGCCGCCTACAGCAACCCGACCTTCGATCCCAACCTGTTGACCGTGCCCATCTCGCAGGCGGATTGGCAGCTCCTGATCGACGATCCCCGCAAGCCCTTCTTCAACCGGGTGCTGCAGGCGACCTATCCTCCCGCTTCCCTGTACAAGCCCATCGTGTCCCTGGCGGCCCTCGGGGCGGGTGTCGTGGGGCGGGACACGGAACTGGAACCGTGTCTGGGCGGCTGGCAGCTGGGCAACCGGTATTTCCGCTGCTGGAAGAGTTCTGGCCACGGGCGTATCGACCACCTGGATGCCCTGGTCCATTCCTGCGATACGTATTTCTACCAGCTGGCGCTGAAACTGGACATCGAC
Source organism: uncultured Fibrobacteraceae bacterium (assembly GCA_964414055.1). GTDB lineage: Bacteria > Krumholzibacteriota > Krumholzibacteriia > LZORAL124-64-63 > LZORAL124-64-63 > JAHJTW01. The sequence continues at coordinate 3,092 of CAYPVD010000109.1, read as the reverse complement.
ACCCTGGCCAAGGCGGCGCGGGCCTTCGGGCTGGGAGCCGTGCGGTCGGGAATCTTCAGCGAGGAGGTGCCGGGCCTGGTGCCTGACCGCAAATGGTACGATGAGCATTTCGGTCCCGGCAGGTGGTCCCGCGGCGTGGTGCTCAACAACGCCATCGGACAGGGAGAGCTGCTGGTAACGCCCCTGCAGATGGCGATCGTGGCCGGCCGTCTGGCCGTGGGCGAGGGCCTGCCCACCCCGACGTTCGTGGCCGGGCAGCAACGGACCGATCCCCTGCCGCCCCTCGGTTTTTCCGCCTTGGACCTGGCCTGGGAGCGCAAGGCCCTGCGGGAGGTCGTGGTCCGGGGTACGGGGCAGAATGCCGCCCTGCCTGATATTCCCGTGGCGGGCAAGACCGGCACGGCCCAGAATCCCCACGGCGAGGATCATGCCTGGTTCATGTGCTTCGCGCCCGCCGATGCCCCGGAGGTGGCCCTGGCGGTCATCGTTGAGAATGCCGGGCACGGGGGCAGCGAGGCTGCGCCCGTGGCCAGGCAGTGGTTGGAGGCCTACTTCCACGGGAGCGCGCGGGAGTCCACCCTGGAGCCGCTGAAGCCGACCGGGGAGGTGTTTCCGTGAGGATGAGGGAATTCCTGGTGCCCGACGGGGATCGCTGGATCCTGCTGTGCTGGCTGTTGCTGTGCCTGAGCAGCCTGGCGGTGCTGTGGTCGGTGACCGAGCCGATCCGCGGGCCGTACCTGGATCTGGACCCGGGAGTGGTCAAATCTGTCTTCTACCGCCAGGTCGTCTGGGTGCTGGTGGGTCTTATGGCCCTGCTCGTAGCCGCCAGAATACGTCTGCGGACCCTGGAGAACCTGGCCGTGCCGACCATGCTGGCGCTGGTGGCGCTGCTGACCCTGCTGCTCGTGCTAGGGCCCAGCATCAGCGGTTCGCGGCGCTGGTTCCTGCTGGGACCCATCCGTATGCAGCCGGCAGAATTCGCCAAGATCACCTTCATCCTGGCCGTGGCCCGCATCCTGGGCGGGAACCAGGATCAGGGGCCGAGGCCCATGCTGGTCATCGGCACCCTGGGTCTCATGCTGGTGCATGTGTTCCTGGTCATGCGCGAACCGGATCTGGGAACGAGCCTGGTATTCCTGGCGGTCTGGATCGGCATGGTCTTCTGGTACGGGGTTCCGGGAATCCTGTTGCTGGGGGCGGGCAGCGCCGCTCTGAGCGCCGTGATCATGTTCATCTCCGAGTCGGTGCTGTCGCGGCAACCCTGGCCCTGGGGCCTGTACCTGCTGCTGCTGATCGGGATCCTGTATCTGGTGCCAATCGGCATTCCTGCCCGGATCTTCATGCTGCTGATCAACGTGGCTTCGGGCTTGGGCATCCCCTTCCTGTGGGAGAAGCTGCGCGGTTACCAGCAGGAGCGGATCCTGACCTTCTTCGATCCCATGCGGGACCAGTTCGGCAGTGGTTACCAGGCCATCCAGTCCAAGGTGGCCATAGGTTCCGGAGGGGTGTTCGGGACGCACTATCTCCAGGGCACGCAGAAGGGACTGGCGTTCTTGCCGGAGCGGCACACGGACTTCATCTTCTCGGTGGTGGGAGAGGAACTCGGCCTTGTCGGCTGTGTTTTCCTGCTGATGCTGTTCCTGGTGATCATCATGCGCGGGATCACCATCGCCGGCGCCGCCCGCCGGTCCTTCTGGCGCTACGCGGCCGTGGGCATAGTCGCCTACTTCACTTTCCACGTCTTCGTGAACGTTTCGATCACCACCGGCCTGCTGCCCGTCACGGGACTGCCGCTGCCGGGGTTGAGCTACGGCGGCAGCAACATGGTGACCAGCAGCTTCCTGCTCGGGGTGCTGCTCAACATCAGCTCCCGCACCTTCGATACCTGACGAAAGGAAGAACCGGATGCACCCCGAAATCCTGGGCCTGATCAAGAGCTACGGCCTGATGCTGGCGCTCAGCTTCGCGCTGGGCCTGGTCCTGAGCATCCGCAGGGGGCGGCCCTACGCGCTCGAGTCCGAGACCATCATGGACCTGGTCTTCGGGGTCCTGGTTTCGAGCATCGTGGGCGTGCGCCTCTTCTACGTGCTGACGCATCTGCACGATTTCGACCCCTGGTATCGTGCACTGTTCATCTGGGACGGGGGACTGACGCTCTACGGCGGGATCCTGCTGGCCACGGCCACGGTCTGGTACATGACCAGGCGGCGCGGCATTCCGTTCCTGGTCATCGCCGATATCTTCTCCCCGGGTGTGATGCTGGGCATCGGCATCACACGGATCGGGTGCTTCATGGCCGGTTGCTGCTTCGGCAAGCCGACCACCTGCGGTCTCGGCGTGAAATTCCCCTTCGGTTCCCCGGCGACCGATGTGTTCGGTCCGGTTCCCGTCTATCCGACCCAGCTGTTCAGTTCCGGCGGCGGGTTCCTGATCTTCGGCCTGCTGCTGCTGATCGAGAAATTCTATCACCGGCGTGGTTCGACCTTCGCCCTGTTCCTGGTATTCTACGGCCTGCAGAGGTTCACGGTGGATTTCTTCCGCTACTACACCCCCGACCAGATGATCATGGGGTGGAGCAACAACCAGTGGATCAGCGTGGGGATGATCCTGGCGGGATTGCTGCTGCTGGGCTGGGTAGTCCGTAGAAAGGCCGCGCCCGATGACAGGTGATGTGTTGAGACTCCAGGCCGGACGGCTCGAGAATAAAGGGAAAGCCTGGGTCCCGGATCGGCCTTTCCTGGCGGTGGTCGGCGACCCCGTGGCTCATTCCCTCAGCCCCGTCATGCAGAAGGCGGCCCTGACGGCCAGGGATCTGGGCCACGAGTACCTGGCCCTGGAGGTTGCCCCGTCCGATCTGCCGGACCTTTTTTCCGTGCCCGGTGCCGAACACCTGGTGGGAGCCAACGTGACCGCTCCCCACAAGGAGGCCGTGGCCGGGCTGTGTGATCGCCTGACGGAGGCCGCTGCCAGGGTCGGTGCGGTCAACACCCTGGGCCGCGACGCCGAGGGAAACTGGATCGGCCACAACACCGACAGCGGCGGCCTGCTCATGGTGCTCGGCAGCGCCTGGGGTGAAACTCCGCCCGAGGGTG
>CAYPVD010000108.1:0-10061 GCA_964414055.1 uncultured Fibrobacteraceae bacterium | reverse complement strand
CGGGCGTAGTTCATATCGGCCATCACCCGGTCCGCTGTAGTTTTCAGGTTGTTGGACTGGATATAGCGGAACATGGGCGGGGCGGCCAAACCCCCCATGACGCCGACGATCAGAAGGATGATCATCATCTCGACCAGGGTAAATCCTGCACGGGCGGGAAGATTCTTCCGGTGCACGATGTTGCATCCCCTCATGAGCGGGCTCTCCTGCGGCCTGTAACCACCATGTTTCCCACCGCCCTCACGGCGCCTGGGCCGAATTTCTCCAGTCAGGTGCAGCAAGGATCGTACCCGGGGGACGATGCCCGTAACTTGGCTATATGGTTGCGGTTACCAATCGAGGGGGAAAACCGGCGGGCAAGACGCAATCCACGCGGCCTCCAGGAGCCGCATGTTGCACGAAATCAGGTGCCGAAATGCTCTCTGAGCCCGTACTCAGCAAGGAGCGGGCCGATTCCGGAAAAGAAGGGGAGAGGCGGATCAACGGGGCGGGCTTGCCTCCTGTACTCCTTCCTGGGAGAACAGGCGGTTGCGCTCCTCCTCCGTGACCCGCACCACCGCCCGGCAGTGGTCTCCCGTGAATTCCTGTTCGAGCACCGAGCCCGTGCGGTGCAAAGGGCTGAGCAGGTGCAGCTTCTGGACCGGCAGGGTCACCGTGACGATGGATTCGGTCCCAAGCAGGCGGCCGACCAGGGCGTCCCTGAGGACCTGGATACCCCCGGGGTCCTTGCCGTTGATGAAAACCGCACCCGGATACAGGCGGGAATAGCGGTTCCGTACCCGGTCGTCGGGAACCAGGTCCATCTTGTTGAACACCATCAGGGTGGGACGTTCGCCTGGGGCCACGCTCTCGAGCACGTCGTCCACCGCGTCGATCTGGCGGCCGGGGTCCATGCCGGCCGCGTCGACCACATGCACCAGCAGATCCGCTTCCCGCACCTCCTGCAGGGTGGCCTTGAAGCTCTCGATCAGGTGATGGGGCAGTCTCCTGATGAAACCAACGGTGTCGGTCAGCAGGAAGCGCCGCCGCTCGTCGATCTCCACCCGTCTGGTGGTGGCGTCCAGGGTGGCGAACAACTGGTCCCTCGCCAGGATGCCCGCACCGGTCAGGCCGTTCATGAGGGTGGATTTCCCGGCGTTGGTGTAGCCCACCAGCGCGGCGGTGAACAGGCGGTCGCGCCGGCCGGTCTGGGTGCGGCGCGTGCTCTCGATGGTCTTGAGCTGCTGCCTGATGCGGGCGATGCGGCGCCCCAGCAGGCGGCGGTCGGTCTCCAGCTGGGTCTCGCCGGGGCCGCGCGTGCCGATGCCGCCGGCCTGCCGCTCGAGGTGGGACCACAGCCTGGTCAGGCGCGGCAGGAGATATTCCAGCTGCGCGAGCTCCACCTGCAGCCGGGCCTGCCTGGTGCGGGCGTGGCCGGCGAAGATATCCAGGATCAGCTCGGTCCTATCCAGGACCTTCACGTCCAGGACGGTTTCCAGGTTGCGGCCCTGGGCCGGTGACAGCTCGTTGTCGAACACCGCCATGGTGGCGCCGGTCCGTTCGACGTGCTCGGACAGCTCCTCCAGCTTCCCCTTGCCCAGGAATGTGCTCGGCGCGGGCCTGGGCCGGGTCTGGGTCAGCCGACCCACCACGTCGGCGCCGGCGGTCTCCACCAGCCGGCCGAGTTCGTCCAGGTCGGCCTCGCCCCCCATGCCGCCGGACCAGGCCTCCGGCAGGTTGACCCCCACCAGGACGGCTTTTTCCCGCGGCTGTTCGGTGACGTATCCCTCGTCGGTTCTGTTCTCGTCCATCATGACCGCCGATCCGTTCCTGCTTCGATTTCCCCGTGCAGTTGTTCCCAGCGCGCCATGAGCTCGCCGAGTTCGGTCTCGATCCCGCTGCAGCGCCGGGCCAGGGCCAGGCGCTCCTCGTTTCCCGTGGCGGGGTCGGCCATGTCCGCCACGGCCGCCGCCTGCTCTGTTTCCAGCTCCTTGATCCTGTCCTCGACGAGTCCGATCTGCTGTTCGCGGCGGCGGATCTCGTTCTTGCTCAGCGCCGGTTTGCCTCCCGGCGAGGACGGGGTCGGTTTCCCGACCTGCTCCGCCGGTCGCCTGGTGCCGGAGACGGGTTGCCGGGACTCTCTTTCCTGTTCGCGCCGGCGGGCGCGGTGATCCATCCACTCGGTATAGTTACCGGCAAACTGGCTCAACCGCCCCTGCTGGGCCGCGGGAGCCCCAACATCCGGAAACACGATCAGACGACCCACGACCTTGTCCAGGAAGCGCCGGTCGTGGGAAACCACGATGACCGTCCCGGTGAAATCCTGCAGCGCCGCCTCCAGGGATTCGCGGCTGCGCACATCCAGGTGGTTGGTGGGCTCGTCGAGCAGCAGGGTGTTGTGGCCTTCCTTGACCAGCCGCAGCAGGGACAGGCGCCCCCGCTCACCCCCCGACAGCCTTCCCACCTGGCGGTCGAACAGATCCTCCCCGAAGCCGAAGGCCCCCAGGAAGGAGCGCAGCTCGCCGATGGTGGCCTGCGGATCCACGTCGGCGATCTCGGTCAGGACCGTGTTGTGGTCCGACACGCCGCCCAGGTCCTGGTCATAGTAACCGCAATCCACCCCGTGCCCCACTGCCACGTGCCCCGTGTCGGGCACCGCTCGGCCGCTCAGGAGCTTCAGCAGGGTGGATTTGCCGCAACCGTTGGGGCCGACGATGCCCACCTTCTCCCCCCGCGAGACGTGCAGGTCCAGCTCTTTGATGAGGGTGCGGCCACCCCACCCCTTGCCCAGGTTCTCCACCTGGAAGACGGTGCCCCCGCTGGGCCGAGCCGGCACCAGGGAAAACCGGAACAGCCCCGCCCCGGCGGCGGGTCGCCGGAGCCGTTCCTCCTTGGCCAGCTGCTTGCGCCGGGCCTGGGCCTGGCGCGTCTTCTGGCCCTCGATGTTGCGGCGGATGTACTCCTCGGTCTGCTTGATCCGGGCCTGTTGGCGTTGCCAGGCGGCCAGTTCCTGCTGGTAGCGCAGGGCACTCTGCTCGGCGAAGAAGCTGTAGTTGCCTGCGTAGCTCACCAGGCGTCCCCGGTCCAGGTGCAGGGTGCGCGTCGTGACCCGGTCCAGGAAATGGCGATCATGGGAAACGATCACCGCCGCACAGCCGCTGCCGACCAGGAACGTTTCCAGCCACTCGCAGGATTCCAGGTCCAGGTGGTTGGTGGGCTCGTCCAGCAGCAGCAGGTCCGCGCCCCCCAGCAGCACCACCGCCAGGGCGGCGCGCCGGCGCTCGCCGCCGGACAGCTTGTGCAGCGGACGGTCCCAGGTGTCCGGTCGCAGGCCCACTCCCGTCAGGGCGGTTTCCAGGCGCGCCTGCATGCCGTAGCCCTCGAGGCGCTCGAACTCGGCCTGCAGATGACCCTGACGGGCGATCAGCCGGCCGTGTTCCGTCTCGTTCACATCCTCCCGGGCCAGTTGCCGGCCGACTTCCTCCAGTTCCATTGCGATGGCCCGCTCGGCACCGAAGGCCAGCTCCTCCACCCGCTGCAGCAGGGGCACCCGGGGGTCGTCGTCCACGGCCAGGGCCGAATCCTGGCGCAGAACCGCGATCCGGGTTCCACCCTGCACGTTGCGGGTCCCGGCCGGCAGGTCCAGCTCGCCCGCCACCGCCGCCAGCAGGGTCGTCTTGCCGGCTCCGTTGGCGCCGACCAGTCCGCAGCGCACCTGCGGCTGCAGGGCAAGGCTCACCCCGTCCAGGATCTTCTCCCGGCCGAAATCGAAATGGAGGTTGTCCAGGGAAACGAGGGCCACTATCTCCCACCTTGCCGACGTTCAGGGTTCATCGCGCCGGAACATGATCCGGAAGAGGAATATGAAAGCACCGCTTGTGAAGGACAAGGAAAAGGCCCCTCCCGGACTCGGGGGAAGGGCCTTTGCTTCGCTCTCTGAATCCGTCCTAGGCGACCATGTGCGGACTCTTGCGGAACTTCAACGGGGACAGGCCGCAGCGATCCTTGAAGGTTCGCGAGAAGTGGGCCAGGCTGTTGAAGCCGCATTTCTTGCTGATGGCCTCGACCGAAAGATCGAAGCGGCGCAGCAGGGTCTTGGCGTTTTCCACACGCACCTGAATGAGGTAGTCGCTGAAACTCATCCCCACTTCGGAACGGAACAGGTTGGAAAAATAACCGGGGCTGAGGTTGACCATCTCGGCCATCTTGTCCCGGTTGATGTTTTCGCTGAAGTGCGCCAGGACGTACCGGCAGGTGTACTCCGCCCGGTAGTCCTGCAACTGGTGGGACGCATGGACGGTGTTGCCCTCGTCGTCCACCAGGACGATCTCCGGCAACGGCTCGTTCCACAGGTCTTCGCCGTCCAGGCCCGCCATTTCCCGGTCTCCCTGCTCGGCCACACCCGTGGAATGACCTGCATGCTGACCTCCGATGTTTCCGACCTGTGCCGCCGCGCCGTGGACGAGAAACTCGGTCACGGTCTGGGCGGTCTTGACGACATTGGCCTTCCTGGCCACCAGGATGGGTGCGTTGACGGTCTCCTCATACCCCGAGACGATGGCCCGCAGCGCATCGGGCGTCTCGGCGGCATACACGAAGAGGAAGCTGGCGCCGGCCAGGGATTCGGCCGGCTCACCCTGCTGCAAGCGGTGCATCAGGATTTGCTGTCCGAACAGGGCCAAGCACAGCTCCGTCGGGTTACCCTCGGAGTCGGGACAAAGGAATACGATCCTTCGGCTCTCCTCCCTGCCCTGGATCATCTGCCTCGGATAAGTCGGAAACTCGATCACGAAACCGATCCAGGATTGGGCCTGTTGTTTCATTTGTTCTTCCACTAAAAACCCCCAAGCAGAACATGATCTTGGGCAGCGCAAAGGTGTATAAAACCACAAAATTACTACCGTACTGTTATGAATAATACGATGTTGGCCTAGGGTTTGTCCATCAAAAAAACTGGAATTTTTGGATTTTCTAGGCAAATGAGAAATTTTTTGCAGTTATTTCCCAAAAATCGTCCCGAAGCCGGATACCACAGATGAGAATCCATCCTACGAATAATGCTATCCAGTTGCCATACGGAAAGCCTTAATTGATGGGATATTTCAGCGGAGATAGACCAGCCGGCGGGTCAGGCTGAGGTCGTCCAGCTGCAGCTTGCACAGGTAGGGACCGGAGGCCACGGGCCGTCCGAAGGTATCAGTGCCGTCCCACTGAACCACGAACTCCCCAACTCCCTGGCGGCCCGCATACAGCGCCTTGATCTCCTGCCCGTTGAGGCTGTAGATCCGGACCGACACAGTGGGCTCTCCCTCTCCCCAGGGCAACGCCGGCCACTTCTTCTCCGGATCGGCGAGGGATTCATTGTCCAAATCCGGGGCGAAGGCCTCCCGGGGCGAGGCGGGAATCCGACACCTGATCTGGACCCTTTCCCGGAAGGGATTGGGCCAGCTCAGCATCAGCCGTGGCGCAAGAATCGGATGATCATCCTGGTTCTGCATTTCCCGGGCCCGGGCAACCTGTTCGCTCGAAGGGCGGGGGGAAACGATTTCCACGTCCGCCCTCCACCGGCATCCATCCAGACATTTTCCTTCCAACACCGGCCGGGCGGAGGTCCCTGTCTCGGACATGTCTTCCAGGGGCGCGGGAGTATGGTCGTAACGCAGCACCAGCCGCATCGTGCGGTCGTCTCCCTGGTGATCATCCAGGGATTGCCAGGGCGGAGTCGGAGCCGGCCTGTTGCGCAGGAAATCACTGAACCGATACCGGTACCAGGGCATCGAAACCCGTGACATGTCCTCCCCTGCCCACTGGATCTCATCCGGCGATCCCAGCGGCTCTCCGCCTATCGTCAGCAGATCGGGGTCGGGAATGCGGCAGGTCCCTTGGCTCACCGAGATGGTCAGGGCGCCGCCGCCCGTATCCTCGGGGGTCCAGACGCAACTCGGTTGGACATCCAGCCGGCACAGCGAGCAGGATGGCGATACGATCCAGCGGACATGCTTGCCGGTCACCGGATCCTTCAGGCCGCGATACACCTGATCCGCCTCGCACACCAGGCTGGAAAGCTGTGCCCAGGAGCGGGCCACGACGATCACCCCCGCCAGGGGATCCGGGCCCGGTTCCAGAGCGAGTTTGCCCAGGTCGGGCCGGCCTACGGCGGCATCGTTTTCAGGGCCCAGGAGCTTGAACCCCAACCAGATGTCGGCATCGTCTCCGGTGCCGGCGCCCACGGCCGTGATCCAGGCCCTGGTACGCAATACCTGCACGCGCCCGCTCTGGGTGTGGCGCGTCGTGGAAAGGTCGGCCAGGTTCCAGGGGAAATCGGCTTCCAGCAGCAGGGGGGTGGATTCCCTACCCTGCCCGTCGCCCGTGGCGCTGAAAAACAGGGCCGGTTTCAGGAAATCATAGGCCCAGTGGTAATACTCGCGATGGAGAGAAGATCCGCCGTCCGGGGCGTCCCATACGGCCATGACATCCCCGATGGCGGCGAAATCCTCGTCGATCAGGCCGTCGCCGTCGTTGTCCCGGCCGTCCAGCCTGTCTTCGTCGATGCGGCCGTCGCGGTCGTCATCGGCGCCCCGGGAAAATCCGCGCAGGCCGTGGGCCGCACCCTCAGCGGTCCCGGCGGCAAACACGGGATCATGGATTCCCGCCCCCAGTGCCAGGAGCGTGCGCCCTCCATCCGTTTCCACCAGGCTCAGATTGCCGAAGGAATCGAACGTCGCCCGGATATCGGGCAAGAGGTCCAGCTGCCTGAAGGGTGCTTCCGTGGCCTGGGCGGGAATGATGCCGGGCAGGACAAGAACGGTCCACAGCATGAGCCACCCCGGCAGATGCCCGGCAGCCGGTATCCAAGCAGGACGATATCCTGATTTCCTGTTCATCATGACCTGATACTAACGTCGAGGGCCGAGGCAGGGCAAATCCTGAACAACCGGATTTTCACCCGAGTCGTGAAACACCCTTCAAACCCCCCGGTTCCAGCGCCCTGACCGGGCCCCGGTCGCCCCGATTTCCCTCCCGGGAAAGCCGGAAAAAATCCCGCGGATCCCCCCTTGCGGACCCATGACGAACAACTCATTCCCCGACAACCGGTTCGGTTTCTTCGGCCTCGCCGTCCTCCATGGCCTCGCGGGAAATCTTGGCGATGGACCCCACCTGGTCGGCCTTGTTCAGGTTGATGATGCGTACGCCCTGGGTGTTTCGCCCCTGGCTGGAGACATCGTCCAGGGCGATGCGGATCATGGTTCCCTGGCGCGTGATGACCATGAGCTGTTCGCCCGGCAGGACGCCGCGGATGCCCATCAGGGGGCCGTTGCGCTGGTTGCACTTGATGGTGATCAGGCCCTTGCCGCCCCGGTTCTGGGGTCGGTAATCCCCGATGGGAGTCCGCTTGCCGTAGCCGTTGGCCGTGATGGCCAGCAGGAAGCTCTCAGTCTCTTCCGGGTCCACCACCACCATGCCCACAACCTCCTCGCCCTCGCCCAGGGCGATGCCGCGGACACCGCGGGCGGTGCGACCCATGCTGCGCACCTGCTCCTCGGGGAAGCGGATGGCCATGCCGTTGCTCGCGCCCAGGATGATGTGGCCGGTGCCGTCGGTCTCCCGCACCGAGACCAGGTGCTCGCCCTCCAGCAGGGTGATGGCCCTGATACCCGCCTGGCGCGGTCGCGAGAAGTCGGCCAGGGGGGTGCGCTTGACGATGCCGCGGTTGGTGGCGAAGGCCAGGTAGCGGCCCTCGCTGAACTCGCGCACCGGCACCACGGCGTGGATGCGGTCGCCGGGCTGGATCTGGATGAGGTTGACCAGGGGCTTGCCCTTGGACGTACGACCAGCCTTGGGGATGCGGTACACCTTCAGCCAGTAGAGCTGGCCGCCCTCGGTGAGCACCAGGAGGTACTGGTGGGTCGAGGCGACGAACAGGTTGTCGACGAAGTCCTCTTCCTTGGTCCCCATGGCGGTGATGCCCTTGCCGCCGCGACCCTGCTGCCGGTAGGTGTCCAGGGGCAGGCGCTTGGCGTAGCCCTGGTTGCTGATGGTCACCACCATGGGCTCGTCGGCGATCAGGTCCTCCAGATCGATCTCGCCCTCGTCCTCGACGATCTCGGTCCGCCGCTCGTCGGCGTAGGACTGCCGGATCTCGCCGAGCTCCTTGCGGATGATGTCCAGCACCAGGTCGCGACTCTCCAGGATGGCCTTGAGTTCGGCGATGCGCTTGATCAGGGCCTGGTACTCGTCCTCGATCTTCTGGCGCTCCAGGCCGGTCAACCGCGCCAGCTTCATGTCCAGGATGGCCTGGGCCTGGACCTCGGACAGTCCGAACCGCTCCATCAGACCCTGCCGGGCCGCCTCCACCGAGGCGCTGGATTTGATCAGCTCGACGATGGCATCGATGTTGTCCAGGGCGATGCGGTAGCCCTCGAGGATGTGGGCGCGCTCCTCCGCCTTGCGCAGCTCGTAGCGCGTGCGCCTGATCACGACCTCTTCGCGGAAGTTCAGGAACTCCTGCATGGTCTCGACCATGTTCATGACCCGCGGCTGGTTGTCCACCAGGGCGAGGTTGATCACGCCGAAGGTCGTCTGCATCAGGGTGTGGGCGAACAGCTTGTTCAGCACGACCTGGGGATAGGCGTCCTTCTTCAGCTGCACCACGATGCGCATGCCGTCGCGGTCGCTCTCGTCGCGCAGGTCGCTGATGCCCTCGATGATCCCGCCGCGCACCAGGGCCGCGATCTTCTCTATGAGCGAGGACTTGTTCACCTGGTAGGGGATCTCGGTGACGATGATGCGGCTGCGCCCGTTGTCCAGCACCTCGATGTCGGTCTTGGCGCGCACCACCACGCGGCCGCGGCCCGTGGTCACGTAGTCGAAGATCCCCTTGCGCCCGTGGATGATGCCGCCGGTGGGGAAATCGGGGCCGTGCACATATTCCAGGATCTCGTGGGGTTCCATGTCCGGCTTGTCCAGCAGGGCGAACAGCCCGTCGCATACCTCGCCCATGTTGTGCGGCGGAATCTTGGTGGCCATGCCCACGGCGATGCCGTCCGAACCGTTGACCAGCAGGTTGGGCACCCGGGACGGCATGACCGCAGGCATCATCCGCGAGCCGTCGTAGTTGGGCACGAAGTCGACGGTCTCCTTGTCCAGGTCGCTCATCAATTCCGTGGCGATCCTGGTCAGGCGGGCCTCGGTGTAGCGCTCGGCCGCGGCGTTGTCGCCGTCGATGGAACCGAAGTTGCCCTGGCCGTCCACCAGCGGGTAGCGCAGGCTGAAGTCCTGGGCCAGGCGCACCAGGGTGTCGTACACCGCCGTGGTCCCGTGGGGGTGGTAGTTGCCCGTGGTGTCACCGGTGATCTTGGCCGACTTCCGGTAGGGGCGTCCCGGCTGCAGGTTCAGGTCGTTCATGGCCATCAGCACCCGCCGGTGCACCGGCTTGAGCCCGTCGCGCACGTCGGGCAGGGCGCGGCTGATGATCACGCTCATGGAGTATTCGATGTAGGACGTGCGCATCTTGTCGACGATGCCCACATCCACGATGGTCTCGCCGGTGCTGGTCTCGGGCGCGTCCGGGGCCCGGTCCTTCTCGTCCCGCCCGTCTTCGCCGGGGTTGTCGTTGCGTGTTTCGTCTGCCATGAACTGCCTCGGTTGGGTTGAATCAGATGTCGAGTTTTTCCAGGTCGATCTGCGCGGCGTTCTCCTCGATGAACCGGCGCCGCGGTTCGACCTCGTCACCCATCAGGGTGGTGAAGATGTGGTCCGCCTCGGCTGCGTCGTCGATGTTCACCCGGGTCATGGTGCGCGAATCCGGGTTCATCGTGGTCTCCCACAGCTGCTCCGGGTTCATCTCGCCCAGACCCTTGTAGCGCTGGACGTAGACGCCCTTCTCGCCCATCTCGGCCAGGATGCGGTCCTTGGCATCGTCGCTGTGGGCGTAGACCTCGACCTTGCCCTTCTTGAGCCTGTACAGCGGGGGCTCGGCGATGAACATGTGCCCATTCTCGATGATCTCGCGGAAGTGGCGGAAGAACAGGGTCAGGATGAGGGTGCGGATGTGGCTGCCGTCCACGTCGGCGTCGGTCATG
>CAYPVD010000107.1:0-10340 GCA_964414055.1 uncultured Fibrobacteraceae bacterium | reverse complement strand
GTAGCCGAGGTCAGGCTGCCGCCACGGCTTTGCTGCGTCTTCAGCCAGCGGTCCAGAGACCAGTATGAGAGCTCTCCCGCACCGCTGCTGCCGGGATCGTAGTAGTGGAAATCCCCGCCCACCCCGCCCACTTCCGGAGCCGCGAAATGCGCGGCCAGCAGGCGGGCTGCAGCCGGATCAAGGGTGGTGTCCGCATCGGTGAACAACAGGATGCGCTCCGGGTCCTTGACCATGGCCACCGCCGCGTTAAGCGCCGCGTTCTTGCCGCCGCGGGGCAGGGAGATCAGGGTCAAACCGGGGGCGCTGAAATCCCTGACGAGCTGGTCGGTACCGTCATCGGAGCCGTCCGAGGCCACAATTATCTCCAGCAGCCCAGGGGGATAATCCAAGGCCAGGGTGTTGGCTAGCTTGTCCTGGATGACCGGAGCCTCGTTATGGGCGGCTATGATCACCGTGATCGGCGGCAGGGCATCCCCGACTACCGGGCTATTGCCGGCAAAGCGGGCCCGCAGGTACAGCAGCAGGGGAAAGCCGAAGTAAGTGTACGCGATAAGCGCCACCGAAAGCCAGAAAAGCCAGAATGCAAGGTCAGTCGGCACGCAGGTCTGCCCCTCGTTGAATGATTATCCCCAGGCATTGTCAGGCAATATATCCCAAGGGCGGGGTCCGGCACCAGTGGGAACATCGTGATCGTGCCGCTGACCCTCCCCGGCATGGGGCTGGATACCGATATGGGGCGAACCTATGCCGTTTATTATTTGGTGGCGCCCCCCCAGGGGGTATACTGATATCAATAACTTGATAGGGGGTTTCTGGAAACTCGAGGCAGGAGGCAGGAGTGAGAATATACATGTCACTGAGCTCTATACCTGAGCTTCAATCCCTTTCGCCCAATGACAGGCAGCGAGTTTGGAGCAAGGCCTATTCCCGGGTCCTCTTGAGCCGTATCGGGCTACTAGGTGTTTTTATCATGATCTGCACGATCATCTTGGGTGAGTACCTACGCTCCGTTCTGGGTCCGGAGTTACTTGTGGGCAAGTTGATGCCCAGTCTGGGGCTTGCATCGGGGCTATTTCTCTTTTTCGTCTTGGCGATCAGCAAGGCGCGGTCCTTGATGCCTGGAATCATTGCCGAACTTGGACAGTGAACGAGAAGGCCTCGTGTCATTGCAGACACATGATCGATTCCACCCTCTTGTCAAAAACACACAAATGGAATAGGGTTGTCGAAATCGGGGATTGCAGCTGTCTCCCCTCTCCCCACTCCGCGCCCGCGGGCCCCTGCCGGGCCATTGACACCTCCGCACCGGTGAGGTACCAACACCTGGTGACCCCGGTTCATCGCCGTCGCTGTTCCTGGTTTGCCACGTTGTACGCATGGCGGAAGAGGGGCTGTAGCCATGCATCTGCTCATCGACAACTACGACTCGTTCACCTACAACGTGGTGCAGCTGCTGGGCGAGCTGGGGGCCGAGATCACCGTGGCGCGCAACGACCGGATCACCCTGGAGCAGGCCCGTGCCCTGGAACCGGAATCCCTGATCATCTCGCCCGGGCCGGGCACCCCCGACGACGCGGGGGTCAGCCTCTCGTTCCTGGATCACTTCATGGGACGGATCCCTGTGCTGGGCATCTGCCTGGGCCACCAGTGCATCGTCCAGGCCCTGGGCGGGACCATCAGCCGGGCCGACCGGGTGATGCACGGCAAGACCAGCCGCATCTACCACGACGGCCGGACCATCTACGACGGCCTGTCCAACCCCTTCGCGGCCACGCGTTACCACTCCCTGACCGCCCGCGAGGACACCCTGCCCGTGCAGCTGAAGGTCTCCTCGTACACCTCCGGCGGCGAGATCATGGGCGTGCGTCTGGTCGCAGAGCGCGTCGAGGGTGTGCAGTTCCACCCCGAATCCATCCTGACCGTCGAGGGCCGCAAGCTGCTGGCCAACTTCCTGGAGATGACCCGCACCGCGGGGGTCGATCATGGCGGTTGAGGTGTTGATTCACGTTCTTGATCGGTCTGCTGACATACGTGCCGGTTTTGGCGTTACGCCGACTGGTTCCGCTTGATAACGGTGAGCCGAAAATGGCCCCCCGGGGGGCCGAAACTCTCGAATTCAGTACCTAATGATGGGTTTGCCGTGGGTTTCGGCATGTTTTGATCCAGGGTGGGGCTTCGGGTATACTGATACCAGGAACTATGTAAGGGATATCATAGAAACTGGTGGGGCGATGGGCATATATCATAAAATGGCGTTGCTGACTTCGGCTTGTACCTACCGACCTCGCCGGTTGTCCTGTAGGTGACGCAAACATTACGCCCCGACCGCCTTGCGACCCGGTGGGGCAGGTGAAGGCAAACTCGTGAGAGACAGGTGACAAGATGGAAGTACGACCGATCGGGGTCATCAAGAGCCCTTTTGAAGAGCCGGAAGGAATGCCGATCCAGCCCTCGGGTGCGGCCGGGATCAAGGGGTCGGTGGAGGTGCTGCCGGAGTACGCCGATGGCCTGCAGGATCTGGACGGATTTTCGCACATCATTCTTCTTTACCAGTTCCACCGCAGCACGGGTTTCGAGCTGAAGGTCGTTCCGTTCATGGATACCAGGCCGCATGGCCTGTTCGCCACGCGGGCACCCAGGAGGCCCAATGCCCTCGGTTTGTCCGTCGTCAGACTCGAAGGGATCGATGGCCGTATCCTTCACATCCGCGGGGTGGATGTCCTTAACGGGACGCCGCTGTTGGACATCAAACCGTACGTGCCGATCTTCGACGCGCCCTCGGAGTGTCGCCTGGGCTGGATTGAAAACATCGGCGAGGCAGTGCGAAAGAAGCGTTCGGATGGGCGCTTCATATAGGCTCGCGAACAGATTGAACAGGCCGAACAGACCGAACAGGCCGAACAGCCCGGCGGGCCGGCCATGGCTGGTGGATGAGCACCGAGAACGCCGCGAATTCCCGACACCAAGGAGCCTTCCCTGATTCACGGATCCCGCACACCAGGCAAGGCAAAGATCACCGCATCGCCCATATCGCCCGTCCCGCCGGACGACCTGGAGCGCCTGACCATCCGTCGCTACCTGCTGGCCATGGCGGCCCAGGGGGTGTGGTGGTCGGGCTACCTGCTGTTCCCCTTCGTGCTGGCCAAGTCCCTGGCCGCCCCCGACTGGCTGGTGACCGTCTCGGTGGTCATGGAGACCAGCGGCATGCTCCTGGCCCTGTACTGGGGCCAGCTCATGGACAAGGGCGGCCGGCGGCGCTGGCTGCTGCGCGGGGGCGTGGGCGGCCGGCTGGTGCTGGTGCTGGCGCTGTTCGTGCACTCGGCCGCGGGGTTCATCGTCCTGCTGGGGGTGGTCTACTTCTTCGCGGCGCTGTTCTATCCGGCGCAGAACGGCATCCTGCAGGCCAACATCGGGCCGCAGCGGCGCGGATCGGTGTTCGGTCGCGGAGCCCTGGTGCAGCACCTGACGGCGGCGGCGGTGAGCGTGCTGCTGGGCCGCCTGCTGGATGCCGATCCGGGGCGTTTTCGCCTCGTCTTTCCCCTGGTGGGCGCGGTGGGCTTCCTCTATCCGCTGATCCTGGCGCGTCTGCCGCGGCCCGACCACGACCAGACCCCCGACCCACTGGGCATCTTCACCGTGCCGCGCCTGCCCCTGGGCCGGCCCGCCTTGGGTCGCCTGGGCCGCGCCCTGGTCACGCCGTTCCGCGAGGCCGCCGCCACCTTCCGGGCCGATCCGGATTTCCGCTGGTACGAGGCCAACTTCATGATCTACGGCCTGGCCTACATGATGCTGATCCCGGTGCTGCCGCTGTTCTTCACCCGCGAGCTGCACCTCAGCTACCAGGAGATCTCCTCGGCCCGCGTCCTGATCGCCTCGGTGGGGGTGGCCCTGTTCGGCCCCCTGATGGGTCGGCTCATGGACCGCTTCCATCCGGTGCGCCTGTGCACCCTGTCGTTCGCGGTGGTGGCGATGTATCCGGGTGCGCTGTACATCGGCGCCCGCTGGATGGGCGATATGGATCCGGCCTGGACCGCCTACCTGGCCTTCGGGTTCTACTCCCTGGGCATGGCGGGGATCAACGTGACCTGGAACGTGGGCTCCATCAGCTTCGCCCCCCAGGGGCGGGGAGGTTACTACCAGGGCATCCACGTGGCCATGGTGGGGATCCGCGGCCTGTTCGGGCCGGTGCTGGGTTTTCTGCTGCTGCGCTGGGCCGGTTATCGCGAGGTGTTCGTCACCGCGGCGGTGGTGTTCCTGCTGGCTGCGTTCAGCAGCGGGTTGCTGGGGCGGAGGTTGGGGCCACGGGACTGTTCCACTGCTCCCACCAGGTGACCAGTCCGGTCTCGAAGCGGTCCAGTGGGAAGCCGTCCTTGCGCGGGGTGATGCGCACGGTGAACCCGCGCAGTCCCGCCCGGCGGCAGGCGATGTTCCCCCTGAAGACCATGACGCCGTCCTTGGCTTCGCCCTCGGGGAACAGGGTCACGGCCTCGCCGTCGGTGATGTGGCCGTCCGTATCCAGCAGGCCGTGGTAGGCCTCCACCAGCACCTCGTCCGGGGCGATGGAGCCCAGGTGAACGGTGGCTTCCACCGGCAGGCTGGTGCCCATGACCTGGATCGTCTGCGGCGGGGTGTTGACCGACTGCACCTGTACGTCGGCCCACTTGTCCTGCATGTTCCGGCGCCAGGACGCCAGTTCCCGCGCGGGTTTGAAGCCGTCCTTCTCCAGGCGCAGGGCGTTGTCCAGGCAGGGGATGTAGAAGCGCTGGGTGTAGTCCTCGACCATGCGGTTGGTGTTGAACTCGGCCGTGACGGTGCGCATGGAGTTCTTCATCAGGCGGGTCCACTCGCGCGGCACGTCGTCGCTGCTGCGGTCGTAGAAGGTCGGCACGATCTCGTTCTCCAGCAGGTCGTACAGGGCCGTGCTCTCCACGAGGTCCTGGTAGTCCTGGTCGTCGTAGTCCTCGCCGGCGCCGATGGCCCAGCCGTTGTCCTGCCCGTAGCCCTCGCACCACCAGCCGTCGAGGACTGAGAGGTTGATGCCCCCGTTGGGCGGCACCTTCATGCCGCTGGTGCCGCTGGCCTCCAGGGGGCGGCGCGGGGTGTTCAGCCACACGTCCACGCCCTGGACCAGGTAGCGCGCCACCTCGATGTTGTAGTCGTCCAGGAACACGATGCGGTTGCGGAACTCGTCGCTCTGGGACATGTGGATGAGCTGGCGGATCACTTCCTTGCCCGGGTGGTCCATGGGGTGGGCCTTGCCCGCGAAGATCAGCTGCACGGGGCGCTCGGGGTTGTTGAGGATGGCGCTCAGGCGGGCCGGATCGCGCATGATCAGGGCGGCCCGCTTGTAGGTGGCGAAGCGACGCGCGAAGCCGATGGTCAAGGCCTCTGGGTCCAGCACCTCGGCGGCCCGGCTGATCCACTGGCCCTTGACGCCGCGCATGCTGAGCTGGCGCTTCAGGCGCCGGCGCACGAAGCCGACCAGGCGTTCGCGCATGCGTTCGTGGGAGCGCCACAGCTCGGCGTCGGGGATGCGCTCGACGCGGTCCCACAGGCTGCGGTTGGTGGGGTCCTCGTACCAGCGTGGACCCAGGTAGCGGTCGTACAGGCGCGAGATCTCGTTGCACAGCCAGCTGCGTGTGTGGATGCCGTTGGTGATGTGGGTGATGGGGATCTCGTTCTCCGGCACGCCGGGGTAGACCTGCTGCCACATGCGCCGCGAGACGTGGCCGTGCAGCTCGCTGACGCCGTTGCAGAACCGGCACAGGCGCAATGCCAACACGGTCATGCAGAAGGTCTCGGTGTTGTCCTTGGGGTTCTGCCGGCCCAGGGCCATGAGCTTGTCGATGCCGATGCCCATCTCGTCGGCCTTGGCCGTCAGGTAGCGCCGGACCAGGTCGGGGTGGAAGTGGTCGTTGCCCGCCGGTACGGGCGTGTGGGTGGTGAACACGTTGCTGGCCCGCACGATCTCGAAGGCGGTGTCGTAGTCCAGCCCCTTTTCCTTCATCAGCAGGTTGATGCGCTCCAGCGCCAGGAAGGCCGAGTGCCCCTCGTTCAGGTGGCACACGGTGGGCTCGTGGCCCAGCTTGATCAGGGCCCGCAGGCCGCCGATGCCCAGCAGGATCTCCTGCCGGATGCGCATGTCGTTGTCGCCGCTGTAGAGCTTGCTGGTCAGCTCGCGGTCCTCGGGCAGGTTCTCCGGCAGGTTCGTATCCAGCAGGAACAGGGGCACGCGCCCCACCTGGACGCGCCAGATGCGGGCCGTGACCACGCGGCCGGGGTAGTGGACCTCGATGGTCACCGGCACGCCCTCGGGGTCGGTCTCCAGGTTCATGGACATGTTGTAGAAGTCGTTGACCGCGTACTCTTCCATCTGCCAGCCGTCGTGGTTCAGGTACTGGCGGAAGTAGCCGTACTGGTAGGCCAGCCCCATGCCCACCAGGGGCAGGCCCAGGTCGGCGGCGGATTTCAGGTGGTCGCCGGCGAGGATGCCCAGGCCGCCCGAGTACAGCGGCAGCGATTCGTGGAGACCGAACTCCAGGGAGAAGTAGCCGACCAGCCCCCGGGGGTGGTCCTTGTGCTCCTGGCTGAACCAGGTGGGCATGTTCAGGTAGCGTTCCAGATCCTGCCGGACCCGCTCCAGGTTGGCCAGGAAGGCATCATCCTTCTGGAGCTCGGCCACGCGCTCGGCGGACAGGGAGCCCAGCACGGCCACGGGGTTGCCCTCGTAACGGTCCCACAGGTCGGGGTCGACCCGCCGCAGCAGGTTGATGGCTTCGATGTTCCAGGTCCACCACAGGTTGCGCGCGATGTCCAGCAGGGGCGCAAGGGGACCGGGCAGATTGGGTGTGACCACGAATTTCTGGATGGAAGGCATGGGCTCTCCTGGGTAATGTGGACGGGAATGGCTGGTCCAGACCATCGACAGGGAGATTATCGACCGGGACCGGCGACCCTGAAGCGGCGATGCACTGGCTGAAAAGGTAGACCGAAATGCCCCCTGATGGCAACAGTAACCCGCAACCAGATCCGACTGCCGCCGGGAATTTCTGGGCCGCCGTCGGTGCGAGCCCCGGTTTTCGGGCCGGATTCATCCTGGACCCGCGCCCGGAGGAGGAATTCCGGTCCCTTCACCTGGCCGGCAGCGTGAACATTCCCCTGCCGGCGCGGGCCGCCGACGCCCTGGAAGAGGCCCTGCCGTCGGTGCTGTTGCCGCCGCGCGGCCGGCCCCTGCTCGTCGTGGATGACGACGCCGAACGGCTGGCGATGATCCTCCACGATCTGGAGCGCAGGGAGCGCACCCAGGTGCAGGGATGCCTGATGTCCCCCGGGTGGTCGCGGACCGTGCCCGCCGAGGTCCTGGCCGCGGGGGCGGGCGCGCCGGCCCTGTGGCGCCCGGACCCCTGGCTGTTGCGGCACGCGGACCTGTTGCCCCCGCCGGTGCTGGGCCCGGCCCTGGACCTGGCCTGCGGCAGCGGGCGTGCGGCGGTGTGGCTGGCCCTGCGGGGGTTCGCGGTCACGGGGCTGGATCATCTGCCCGACGCCCTGGATCTGGGTCGTCGTCTGGCGGAGCGCCACGGTGTAGGATGTAATTTCCAGGTCGCCGATCTGCGCGATCTGACCGTGGTGCCGCCGGGTCCGTGGGCCGTGATCACCGTCTTCCGCTACTTGCAACGCGATCTGCTGGCCCGCTGCCGCCGGTTGCTGCTGCCCGGAGGGGTGATCCTGGTGCGTACGTTCCGGGACCTGCCAGGCTGGGACGGCAAGCCGGCCCGTCGCCACCGTCTGCGTGGCGGCGAGTTGCCGGGCTATTTCCCCGCGCCGGAGTTCACGGTTCTGGCTCACGAGGAAAGCCACGATCCGGACGGCCGTCCGGCGGCGGGGATCGTGGCGCGGCGCGACCGGATATGATATGGTCGCAGGTCCGGTTTTTCCGGGATTTGCCGGCCGGATTGACTTATCCTTGCCGCCGGCTTCGTTAACCCCAATTCCTGGAGGCAGTCGTGCAGATCGGCATCATCGGCATGAAGTTCACGGGCAAGACCACCCTGTTCAACGCCATCACCGGGGCGGATCAGCCCACGGGGCAGGGCGGGGTCGAGCCCCACCGCGCCATCGGCAAGATTCCCGACCAGCGCCTGGAGGTGCTGACGGAGATGTTCCAGCCCAAGCGCACCGTCCATGCGGCGGTGGAATGGGTGGACATCCCTGGTTTTGCCGGCGGGACAGGGCCCGACGGCGGACGCGAGGCCGTGCGGTTCCTGGAGCACGGGCGCAAGGTCGACGCCCTGGCCCAGGTCGTGCGTTGCTTCGACGGTGGCTACGGCACGCCCGATCCGCGGGGCGAGTTGGAATCCATGGCCCTGGAGCTGATCCTCACCGATCTGCAGGTGGTGGAGAACCGCCTGGAGAAGCTCGCCAAGGACAAGGCCCGCATGGGCAAGGTGGCCAACCCGCTGGAACCGCCCTGCTTCGAGCGCCTCAAGGAGCAACTGGAGAACGACCGTCCCCTGCGGGGGCTGGAGCTGAACCCCGATGAGCAGAAGCTCGTGTCGGGCTTCGCGTTCCTGACCCTCAAACCGTTGATGGTGGTGCTCAACCACGCCGAGGGCGAAGAGCCAGACGCCGCGCTCAGGGACGCGGCGGCCACCGTGGGCGCCGAGGTCGTTTCCCTGTGCGCCAGCGTGGAGGAGGAGCTGGCCCAGCTGGAACCGGAAGAGGCGCAGGAATTCCTGGCCGATCTGGGCATCGCCGAGCCCGCCCTGGTGCGTATGATCCACGCGGCCTACGGCGCGCTGGATCTGCAGAGCTTCTTCACCGTGGGCCCGGACGAGTGCCGGGCCTGGACCGTGCGCAAGGGCGCCACCGCGCCCGAGGCGGCCGGGGTGATCCACTCGGACCTGCAGCGCGGGTTCATCCGGGCCGAGGTCACCGCCTACGACGACCTGATCGGCGCCGGCAGCCTGGCTGCCGCCAAGGCCGCCAACCTGGTGCGCCTGGAGGGCAAATCGTACGAGGTCCAGGACGGCGACATCATCGAGATCCGGTTCAGCGTGTGATGAACGACAAGGGGCGGCAGCCGGTAGGAACGCGGCCCCGGGCGGGCCTCCTGCTGCAGGTGCTGCTGCTGTTGCTGCTGCTGGCCGGGGTCCTGTTCTGGAGTTTCCTGTTGCCGCGGGCCGAAAATTCCGTGTTCGGGCGGGTGCCCATCCTGGACGAGGTCTACTACCTGGATCGGGCCGCCGAGCTGAGTCCAGGCGCCCTATGCCCGCCCGGGCCCTGCTTCATGTCCCCCCTGTATCCGCAGCTGATCCGTCTGGCCGGCAGCGCCGCGCCGGTACCGGCAGACCGAGTGCTGGAACCGGACCGGCTGCGGGGGATCCGCATGCTGCAGGCCGCCTTCTGGCTGGGCACGGTGCTGCTGCTGGCGTGGATCGGTTGGCGCGACCTGACCACCCCCACCGCCGGCCGCAGGCGTCGTCTGGCCGCGGCCGTCCTGCCGGCGCTCCTGTTCTTCCTCTACCGCCCCGCCGCCGCCTACGCCACCACCATCCTGGTGGAGATGCCCCTGGCATTCCTGATCACCGCTGCGGTGGCCCTGTTGCCGGGCCGGTGGGAAACCGGTCGGGTGCACCTGTGGCGCTGGGTGGCCCTGGGCCTGGTCCTGGGTCTGGCCGGGTTGTTGCGCGGCACGGCCCTGGCCTTCCTGCCCGTCGCCGTGTGGCTGGTCGCCCGGCACGCCTGGAAGACCGGGGGCCGTCCGGCTGCAGCGGTCCTGATCCTGGCGGGGTCGGCAACCCTGGTCCTGCTGGTCCCCGTGCTTCACAACAGCCGACAGGCCGGCCGTCTCAGTCCGCCCACCCTCAACGGCGGGGTGAACCTCTACATCGGCAACGGACCCGAGGCCAACGGGTTCTATGTGGCGGCGGTCCCCGGCCAGTGGCGCACTGATCCGGCCGGGCGCCGCTATCTGGCCGAGCAGCTCGGCCGCCCGGAGCTGTCGTTGGCCCAGGCCGACAGCGTCTGGTCGTCCCGGGCCTGGCGCAGCATCCGCAGCGATCGGGGCCGGGCGGCGGGGTTGTGGGTCAGGAAGTTCCGCCTGCACCTGCAGGGCTGGGAGATCGATCAGATGTTGCCCCTGGAGGCCTGGACCAGGCAGGCGCCCCCGGCCCGATTGCTGGTCGTGCCCTACGGCCTGCTGGTGGCCCTGGGCCTGGGTTACGGCCTGTGGGTGCTGGTGCGGCGGCGCGGTCATCCGGCGGCGGGGTGGATGGCGGGGTTGCTGCTGATCATCGCCCTGCAGAGCGTGTTCTTCGTGGTCAGCCGCTCCCGCCTGGTGC
>CAYPVD010000106.1:0-10432 GCA_964414055.1 uncultured Fibrobacteraceae bacterium | reverse complement strand
TCCGCTCTGCTCGATCAGGCCCGACAGGCCCTGTCCCAGGGTGACTACCTCGGCGCCCAGGACCGGATTGCCACCCTCCGGGTCCTTGATCCCGAGCAACCGAACCTGGACGGGCTGGAGGCACAGGCCTTCCTCCTGCAGGCCCGGCAACAGCGGGACAAGGGTGATCTGACCGCCGCCGTGGTCGCCTACCAGCGCAGTCTGGGCCTCGATCCCGGACTCGAAGCGGCCCAGTCGGAGCTGCAGGCCGTCCGCGACCTGAGCGACAGGCAGGCCGCCCGCAGCGAGGAACTGAGGCGACTGCTGGACAAGGCCTTGGCCCATTACGCCGCCGGGGATTTCCTGGCCGCCAGGGACGGCTTCAAGGCCATCCTGCAGCTCGAGCCCCAGGACGCGGACGCCCGTTCCTTCCTGGCTTCCACCCTGCAGAGCATCGATGTCAAGTGCCAGACCCTGGCCGACAGGGCCTTGGCCTCCGCCCAGGCCGGTAATTTCCAGGCGGCCGGGGCCGATCTCGACCAGGCCCGCAAACTGGCTCCCGACAACCGGCATCTGATCGAGGCCGCCCGCAGCATCGAATCGCTGCGGAACCGGGCCGCAGACCGCAGGACGTCCGCTGCCAACCCGGCCTCCCGTGCAACGACCCGTACCCCGTCGGTCACCCCGGCCCCGTCGGCGTCCTATGCGGAACTGCCGTTCAAGCGCCAGGCTGAGATCGGACGCCTGTACCGTGCCGGCGTCACCGCCATGGAAGAGCAGCGGCGCGATGATGCGGTCCGCTACTGGGAGCTGGTCTGGTCCAGCGCCCCGGATTACCAGCAGGTGGCCGAGAACCTCAAGCAGGAATACCTGGTCCAGGGCATGGAGGCCTTCGCCGCCGGACAGCTCGACCTGGCCATCAGCACCTGGGAAAAGGCCCTCAAGGTCGCTCCCGGGGATGCGCGTACCAAGGGCTATCTGGCGCGGGCCTACGACCACCGGAGCCGCATCAAACGTTTGAAAGCCGATGAGTAATGAGCAGGGAGACCGCAACAAAACCTGAAGGCGCCAAACGCGGCAGGATCGTGATCAGCCTGCGTCTGATCTCCTCGGTGGCCGCGGCCCTGATGGTGGGTCTGTCCACCGCGGTCATCATCCGCGTCAACGAGGGAAACCTGCAGCATACCCTGATCCAGGAGACCCAGACCCAGGTCCTGCTCGAGGCCCGCAATCTCGCCCTCGTCAGCACGGATCCTCTGCTGAGCGAGTTTCCCGAACTCACCCTGATGCCCCTGGCCAAGGACATCATGAATTCCCGCCCCCAGCTGGTGGACGTGATGATCATCGACCACCTGGGAAACATCGTGGGCTCCCCCGATGCCGGCCAGCTGGGAACGCCCTACAGGCCGTTGCCGGACTCCGCCACCGTTACCGACGGCAGCATCAAGCCGGGCGAGAAGATGTTCATAATCGGCAATAACCTGGTGGTAGCCACCCCCATACGGCACGCCAACGGAAGCAATCTGGGCACCGTCGTGCTCACCTATGACACCCGGTTCATTGACCGCAAGGTCCAGGCCAGCCGCCGGGCCTCGTTCAGGGTCATGTTCATCCTGCTGGCCGGGGCCATGGCCGTCGCAGCGTTCCTGATGTCCCTCCTGTTTCGCCCCCTCAGCTGCGTCAGGGAAGGTCTGGAGCGCATCGGGCGGGGAGACCTGGATACGCCCATGACCATCCGGGACTTTACCGAGCTGGGCCTGCTGGCCTCCACCGTGAACACCATGGCCAGCCAGTTGAAGACCTCCCGCGCCCTGACCCGGGCCAGGGAAAAGGAGATCGTCGAGACCCAGAAGGAAGTGGTCATCACCCTGGGCCAGGTGGTGGAAAGCCGCTCCCTGGAAACGGCCAACCACACCGTACGCGTGGGGGACATGAGTCATGAGCTGGCCATCCTGGCCGGCCTGGATCCCGACGAAGCCGAGCTGATCCGCATGGCCTCACCCATGCACGACGTGGGCAAGATCGGAATCCCCGACCGGATCCTCAACAAGCCGGGCAAGCTCACGGACGAGGAATACCGGCTCATGCAGACCCACGCCGAGATCGGCCACCGCATCCTGGACAAGAGCGACCGGACCATCCTCAAGGCCGCCGCCATCATCGCCTACGAGCACCATGAGAAGTGGGATGGCACGGGCTACCCCCGCGGCATCAAGGGCGAGGAGATCCACATCTATGGGCGCATCGTGTCCCTGGTGGATGTCTTCGACGCCGTGTCATGTGACCGCGTGTACCGTCAGGCCATGCCCCTGGACAAGGTCCTGGACATCATCAAGTCCGAGCGGAGCAAGCACTTCGACCCCACCCTGGTGGACATCTTCCTGGACAACCTGAACCGTTTCCTGGCCATCCGGGACAGGTATCAGGACAGCATGACCGATCTCGTGGAATCCATTCCCGAGTACGTCGCGCTGGAGCAGGAACGAACCCGGGTATAGTTTCCCCGTCCTTGATCTGCTAGATTCCCCGTAGTCGACCGACGGCCCCCCCCGACCATCGCGGGCCGTTTTTGCTCGTTCCCGGAAGGCGTCCGCATGATGATCAAACGTCTGTTCCTCGTTGCCGTCCTGGGGGCCGTCCTGGCCTCCCCCGTCGCCGCCTGCACCAACCTCATCGTCTCTCCCGGCGCCACCGTGGACGGTTCGGTGTTCGTGACCTATACCTGCGACGGGGAGTATCACCCGCACCTGAGCCGCATCCCCGCCGCCGACCACGAGCCCGGCGAGATGCAGGAGGTCACCCACTGGAACAACAAGGCCCTGGGCGAGATTCCCTACCCCCCGCACACCTACGCCGTGGTCAACCTCATGAACGACCATCAGGTTTCCGTCGCCGAGACCACCACCGGGGGACGTGCCGAACTCATCAACTCCGACGGCATGCTGCACTATTGGCAGTTGATGCGGTTGTCGCTGCAGCGCGCGGCCACGGCACGGCAGTGCGTCGAGATCATGGGTGATCTGGTGGAAGAATACGGCTACCGCAGCAGCGGCGAATCGTTCTGCATCGGTGACCCCCACGAGGCCTGGATCATGGAGATGACCGGCCCCGGCAAGGGCGGCCACGGAGCCTTCTGGGTGGCCCTGCGCCTTCCCGACGGCACCATCAGCGCCTTCGCCAACGGCGGCCGCATCGGGACCTTCCCCCGGGACGACTCCGACAACTGCCTGTACACCGAGCAGATGATCGACTATGCCGCCGAAAAGGGGTGGTACGACCCTGCCGAGGGGGAATTCAACTGGCGCGAGGCCTTCCATCCCCTGACCGCCCAGCAGAAACGCTACACCGCCACCCGTGTCTGGAGCATCTTCCGGCGCGCCGCTCCTTCCCTGGATCTGAGCCCCGACTACCATCGCGGCATCGCCGGGGCCGAGCCCTACCCCTTGTGGATCAAGCCCGATCACAAGCTCACCACCGCCGAGGTCTTCGCCCTCATGCGCGACCACTACGAAGGCACGCCCTACGACATGACCAAGGGTGTGGACGCCGGCCCCGGCGGCAACCCCCGCCATCTGCGACCCATGGGCTTCGAGGTCGATGGCGTGAAGTACACCTGGGAAAGGCCCATCTCCACCCAGCAGACCGGATTCTCCATGGTCTGCCAGTCGCGTGCCTGGCTACCTGACATGGTCGGCGGCGTGACCTGGTATGGCCTGGACGACACCAACTTCACCTGCTACACGCCGCTATACTGCGGGATCGACGCCCTGCCCCCGAGCTACACCACCGGCAGCCTCCGGAAGTTCAGTTGGGATTCGGCCTGGTGGGTGTTCAATTTCGTCTCCAACTTCTCGGGGTTGCGTTACGACCGCATGATCCAGGACGTACGCGCCGTCCAGGCCGAGATCGAGAACCACTACCTCGACCTGCAGCCCGCCGTCGAGAAGACCGCCGCCGCCCTGCTCGAGGACGACCCGGAACTGGCGCAGGAGTACCTGACCGACTACTGCGTCCTGCACGCCGAGGATGTGGTGAGGAAATGGCGCGACCTGGGCGAGCACCTCGTGACCAGGTACAACGACGGCTACATCCAGGATGATGACGGCAGACCGCACGAGGTCGGTTACCCTGAATCCTGGCTGCGCGAGGTCCTGAAGCTGCGCCCGGACCAGTTCCGGCTGCCGCAGGATCAGGACAAGCTCAAGGAACCCACGGAGTACTGATTTATTCCCCGTGGCAATCCGAGCAGAGGGTCTCCCGCCATTCCCCGTCGATATCCTCGGGATGGTGATAATCGACGCTGTCCAGGGACTTGAAGACCTCGCCCGACTTGACGGCCTGGTACACGATGGTGTGGCACAGCCGGCAGTCGCGGGAAATGACCTCGCCGTCATCGGCCTTGTGCAACCCGTCGTGACACCGGAAACAACCCGGGGAATTCAAGTGGCCGATGTGATCGGGGAACCCCCGCCAATCCACCCGCATCTCGGGAAAGATGTTCCGGCTGAACAGCTCCTGGGCCGTGGCCACGCACTTGCCGATGTTCCCGCTTTCGGCGGCGAACACCGTGGGGTATTTCTCGCGGTAGTAGCTGCGCACGCCCTGGTCGATGGCGGTCAGGGCCTCGTCCTCGGTCTCGTACCCGGCGGACATCATGTCCACCAGCAAGCCCTTGATCCCCGGCAGGCTGGATGAGATCAGACCGCCCGCCATGGCCTCGTTCACGAGCCGGGACGGCGAGTTGTAATGGTGGGTGGGGCGGTTGTGGCAGTCGATGCAGTCCATGGTGCGCACATCGTGTCCGGCCAGATCCTTGGGATCGGATCCTGTCTCGGTGCTGCGGAAGATCTTCTCCTGCCCGACGGCGTTGGTGTACTTGACCCAGGGAATCTCCAGCCGCCGCTCGTCCGTGGCGATGTAGGTGATGCGGACGTCCCGTGCGACATGCCAGTGGATGCCGTGGGCGGGTATGATGCCCGCACCCCCGCCGCCGGTCTTCATCAACAGCTTGAGGCGCCAGTGGGTGTTCTTCTCGTCCAGGGAGAAATAGTCGTACTGGACCAGCTTTTCCCCCAGGAAGTGGGCCGGCCAGTGGCACTGCTCGCAGGTGTCGCGGGAGGGACGCAGATTCCTGATGGGAGTCTCGATGGGCCGGCTGTACTTGTTGAACAGCACGGAGTAGACCTGGTAGGCACCCGACAGCTTGGATTTCACGAACCACTGGGCCCCCGGACCGATGTGGCATTTCACACACCCCACCCGGGCGTGAGGAGAAACCTGGAAGGCCGTGTACTCGGGCTTCATGACCGCGTGGCACATGGTGCCGCAGAACTCGTCGCTGTCGGTGTACTCGTAGGCCTTGAAGCTGCCGAAACCCGAGGCCACCAGGAAGATCACCCCTCCGATCCCGATCATGACCGTGGCCCGCAGGTGGGCGGGATCGTTCAGGTCGATGCGCGGCAGCTGCTCCGTGCTGGGCAGCCCCAGATGCCGGCGGCGCAGCTGCCGGGCGACCCCGAAGGCCGCCGTCAGCAGGCCGAAAATCATGAACATCGGCAGGATCACGAAGGCGATCACGCCCATGTAGGGACTGTGGTCCTGGGCCAGGTATTCCCAGCCCAGCAGCAGGATGATCAACCCCAGGCAAAGGGCCGCCACCGAACCGCCCACCAGGGTGATGGTGTTGTAGAAGGCGGACGGGAGCCTGCGACCGGGGTCGGAGGCCTGCTCGGCGGGTGGTTTCGAGTTCATGACCAGCACCTTTGCACAGAGGGAGCGCTCGATGGGATCCGGATATCATATAATATAGATTTGTTTTCAACAATTTGCCCCGCACGCCCGGGCGAAATCGCCTGCCGACGGCGGTTTAGCCTGGTCGTGACGGGTTGCGGCGGCTGGCCCATGAGCGTGTTCCTGACCCCCGGCCTCAAGCCCTTCTACGGAGGCACGTAATTTCCCCGGCCCCGGCCCTTGAGGGCAAGAAAAGCGTGAACGGCAAGGCCACGGCCTACGTGTGCAGGTTCGGCACCTGCCTGGCGCCCACCTCGGAGGTGGAGGTCATGCTGAAGCAGCTGAAAGTCGGCATGTGATGCGGGTTCTGCGACTTGTCGCCTGCATTTCCACGGTAATGCGACCCCTCCGGACCCTGATCAGGAGCGGATCCGCAGCACCTTGGACCCCCGCACCCCGCCGGCGCGCAGCTCTATGAGCGCCCGGTTCGCCTCGGCCAGATCGTAGACCTCGGTTTCCGGCTGCAGCTTGGCCGCCACCGCCAGATCCAGGAACTCGCGGATGTCCCGACCTGCCACGTTGGCCACCGATTTGATCTCCCGCTCGTGCCACAGGTGGGTCACGTAGTCGAGCTCCAGCAGGACGTCGCGGTCGCCGTCCTCCTTGCGGATGGCGTTGATGACCAGGCGCCCGCCGGGGGCCAGGCGTTCCAGCGCACGCAGCACCGGTACCCAGGCCGGAGTTGTGTCGATGATGGCGTCGCACTGGGCCGGCGGCGCCTCGCCGGTGTCGCCGGCCCAGTCCGCTCCCAGCTTGCGGGCGAAGCGGCGCGTCTTTTCGCTACGTGCGAAAACGAAGACCTCGCTATCAGGGTAGAGATGGCGCGCCAGCTGCAACACCAGGTGGCCCGAGCCCCCGAATCCGGTCAGGCCCAGCCGCCGGCCGTTCTCCAGGTCGCACAGGCGCAGGGAGCGCCAGCCGATGGCCCCGGCGCACAGCAGCGGCGCCGTCCGCACATCATCCAGCCCGGCCGGCAAGGGATGGGCATACCTGGCATCGATGACCATGAGCTCGGCGTATCCGCCGTCGATGTCCCGGCCGGTGGCCTGGAATCGCTCGCAGAGGTTGTCCAGCCCCGCGCGGCAACGATCGCACGCGCCGCAGGCCGAGGCGATCCAGCCCACGCCCACGCGCGTGCCCGGGGCGGGTTCGGCAACCCCCTTCCCCAGGGCCACCACCTCGCCCACCACCTGGTGCCCGAGCACCACCGGCAACCGCGGCGGCGGCGTACGGCCTTCGATCTCGTCCAGTTCGGTGTGGCAAACCCCGCAGGTATGCACACGGATCAGCACCTGCCCCGGTCCCGGTTCGGGATCCGGCAGGTCCACCATTCGCAAGGGTGTGCTGTCGGGAGTGATGGGAGCGATGTCTTCGAGGATCATGGCACGCATGGCAACCTCTCCGTCGGCTCAGGCCGCGTTGCCGGTCAGGCTTCGGCCACCTCCGTGACTTCCACCTCGCAGTGCAGCCCGGTGGTGTCGGCCTTCTCGGCCAGCAGTTCGAGGGTCTTGCGGCGGGCAGCCTCCAGGAACTTCTTTTCCCGTTTCTCGTCGTCGAACACGCTCCAGCAGATCTCGCCCACCTTCTCGTCCCCGCAGTAGGCGTGCAGGTCGAGGTAGAGCGAGAAGCCCATCTCCGGGTCGTGGTAGCTGTCCACCTCGATGTCGATGGCGAACCCATCCTCGGGAATGGCCTCGCCGCCCTGCCCGCGCACCGCATCTTCCCAGAATCCCGCCACCTCGCCGGTCAGGTACAGGCGGAACTCGCCGTCGCCGGTGGCCGGCCACACGGCGTTCAGGCGCTCCAGATCGTCATGCAGCAGGTCGATGGCGATGTTGGCATCGATCCTCACGGGGCAGTTGTCGCGCAGATCCTCGAAATCGCGGTACATGGGCAATCCTCTTCTGATTGGAGTGGTCCGAATGTAGCTCCGGGCGCCCGTTTCCCGCAAGGGGCCAATGGGATTGTCCCGCGGCCCTCCAACCTATACATTGGGGGGAAATCCGGCTGCCCGTCAGGGTGGATCCTTTCCTTGACCAACCACAGGAGAGCGTTGAGCCATGGCCCAGACAGTCATCGAGAAGATCGTCCAGACCCACGCCGTCGAGCTGGACCCCGGGCACGAGGTCCGGGCGGGTGATTTCGTCACCCTGGTTCCCGACCACGTCATGACCCACGACAACACCTCGGCGGTGATGCTCAAGTTCGAGGGCCTGGGAGTGCCCCGCATCAAGAACCCCCGCCAGCCCATCTTCACCCTGGACCACAACATCCAGGATCTGGGCGAGACGAACCAGGCCAAGTACCGGGCCATCGCCGAGTTCGCCGCCCGGCAGGGGGTGACCGCCTATCCCGCGGGCCGGGGCATCGGCCACCAGGTCATGGTCGAGGAGGGCTACGTCAAGCCCGGCGGCTTCTGCGTGGCCAGCGACAGCCACAGCAACACCTACGGCGCCCTGGGCGCCCTGGGCACGCCGGTGGTGCGCACCGATGCGGCCGCCTTATGGGCCACCGGCACGGTGTGGTGGCAGGTGCCGCCCACGGTCAAGGTCGTCCTGACGGGCAAACTGCGACCGGGGGTCACGGGCAAGGACGTCAGCATCACCCTGTGCGGCATGTACAACCAGGGCGAGGTGCTCAACACGGTGATCGAGTTCGCCGGGGACGGTATCGCCTCCCTGAGCATGGAGGAACGGCTGACCATCGCCAACATGACCACCGAGTGGGGCGCCCTGGCCGGCTGGTTCCCCGTGGACGAGAACTGCCTGGAGTTCATGGCCGAACGCCGCGCGTGGCTGACGGAGCAGGGGCATCCCGACCGCATCACCGCCGCCGAGCTGGAGGCCTGGCGCAACGATCCCCCGCGTTCGGACGACGACGCATGGTACGCCGCCCGTATCGAGCTGGATCTGGCCGAGGTCACCCCCCACATCAGCGGCCCCCACACCCTGCAGGTGGCCACCCCCCTGAAGGAAATGTCCGCCCGCAAGATCAAGGTGGACAAGGCCTATCTCGTGTCCTGCACCAACAGCCGCCTGAGTGATCTGGAGGCCGCAGCCGCCGTGGTCGCGGGTCGGCACGTGGCCGATCACGTGGAGTTCTACGTCGCCGCGGCCAGCGCGCCCATCGAGGAGGAGGCCCGCGCCCGGGGCGTCTGGCAGACCCTGCTGGACGCGGGCGCCATCCCGCTGCCTCCCGGCTGCGGACCCTGCATCGGCCTGGGCAAGGGCCTGCTGGAGGCGGGCGAGGTGGGTATCTCGGCCACGAACCGCAACTTCAAGGGCCGCATGGGCAGCCGCGACGCCGAGGCCTACCTGGCCAGCCCGGCGGTGGTGGCCGCCAGCGCCCTGGCCGGCTTCATCACCGGTCCCGAGGACCTGGACCTGGACGGCCCGGAGCCCACACGGCACCACGAGACCTTCCCCGCCCCCGAGCGCTCCGGCGGCGCCGTCGAGGTCCTGCCCGGCTTCCCCGCCGGACACAAGGGCCGCGTGCTCTACCTGCCGACGGACAACCTCAACACCGACGGCATCTACGGCAAGGACTACACCTACCGCGAGGACATGACGCCGCAGATGATGGCCGAGGTCGTGATGGAGAACTACGACCCGCAGTTCGCGGGGTTGGTGCAGGCCGGCGACGTGATCGTCAGCGGCTACAACTTCGGCACCGGCAGCTCGCGCGAGCAGGCCGCCACAGCCCTGATGGCAGCCGGCGTCAAGCTCGTGGTCGCCGGCAGCTACAGCCAGACATACCTGCGCAACGCCATCAACAACGGCTTCGTGTGCGTGGAGTGTCCCGCGCTTGTGGACGCCATGCGCGACCATTTCGCCGACCAGGCGGCCGGGGGCGCCAAGACCATCGTCGATGCCCAGGGCATCGAACTGGATTTCGCCGCCTCGAAGATCCGCTGGTCAGGACGCGAATATTCATTCGCGCCGCTGGGCAAACCCGTCCAGGAGATCGTCATCGCCGGCGGGGTGGAGAACATGGTGCGCAGCAGCGCAGGATAGGAGCCGCATGCTGCTGATGAAGGTGGGGCTGGCCTGCGCCGCGTGGTGCTTCTTCCACAGCCTGCTGGTGACCCACTGGTGGGATCGCACGCTGCGCCGGATGGCCCCGCGCGCCCATGTGCTGGGGCGCTTCGGCTACGTGGCCTTCAACACCGTGACCTGGTTCGCGTTGATGATCTGGATCCGCACTCTGCCCGAGCGCGCCCTGTGGAACTGGCCCGGAGGATGGGCCGTCCTGCGCTGGGCCGGCCTGCTGGCGGCCCTGTGGTTGTTCTGGGCCGGATCCCGGGTGTTCGACAACCGGACCTTCCTGGGTCTCAGCCAACTGCGGGCGTGGCTGCGGCGTGAGCCGGCCCCCACGCCTCCATTCCGTCAGACGGGTATCCTGCGGCGCATCCGGCACCCGTGGTACGGCGGTTCGATCCTGTTCTTCCTGTTCTGCCTGCCCGTGACCGACATCAACGCCGTCTGGCGCGGCGTGTTCCTCCTCTACACCCTGATCGGCACCGAGCTGGAGGAGCGCAAGCTGCTGCGCGAGCTGGGCGATTCCTACGCCGAGTACCGGCGGCAGGTGCCGCGGTATGTGCCGCGGTGGCGTTGACCATCGCTGGACAATCGATGAGCGTGCAGGGATCTAGATCCCCGCCAGC
>CAYPVD010000105.1:0-10479 GCA_964414055.1 uncultured Fibrobacteraceae bacterium | reverse complement strand
CTTGCGGTCGTTGAACAGCTCCAGCCCCTTCTTGACCAGGATGCGGTTCTCACCCACCAGCGACATCTGGTCCGCCACAAGCCCCAGGGCCACCAGGTCCAGCACCGAGCCCAAAAATCCCGCCGGCAGACATCCGGGCCGCGCCAGTTCCAGGGCCTGGGCGAACTTGAAGGCCACCGCCACCCCGCAGAGTTCGGGATTGGGATAGGTCGAACCCTCGCGCCGCGGATTGACCAGGGCCGTGGCCGCCGGACGCTCCTCGAAGATATGGTGATCCAGGACGACCACCTCCATGCCCAGCTCCCTGGCCAGGGCGATCTCCTTCACGGCGGCCGCGCCGGTGTCCACCGTCAGCAGCAATGTCACCCCGCGGCCCGCCCATTCCCGCACCATGCGCTCGGCCAACCCGTAGCCGTCGATGAGACGATCGGGGATGAAGGGTGGTTCGGGCAGGACCCCGGACCCGTCCACTTTCAGGACCGAGATCGTCTCGTGGAGCAGGGCGCTGCCGGTCAGGCCGTCCACGTCGAAATCCCCGTGGACAGCCACGCGCTCCCCGTTGCGGGCCGCCTCGAACATGCGGTCCACCGCCGCATCCATCTCCTGCAGCAGGAAGGGGTCGTGAAGGTGTTCCAGGGAGGGGTAGAAGAAGCGTTCCAGATCCTTGCCGGAGGTCACGCCGCGGGAAGCGAGCACCTGCAGCAGCCAGTCCGAGACCTGGAAGTCCAAGGGGATCTGGCGGTGCATGGCGTCGATCATGTCCGCATCGGCGTCATGCCCGCGCAGCCAGGGACGCCCCGAGAAGATCCCCACCGAAGGGGTCTCTGCAAATGCAGGATCCGTCTTCACCACGCCTCCATCCGGGCTTCCCGGCGGCACACGAAACCGCGCAGGAATCTCGACCTGACATCCGGCGGGCACATACGCGCCGCCGCGTTCATGGATAGCGTGAGAAGCCGGTCGTAAGCCGAGTTCTGTTGCCCGGGCGCCGGAGCGCCAGGGCGACAATCATGTATCTGGGACCGACGTTACCGCCGGCCTCTAGCGACCTACCCGGGAGTCCGAACGAGACGGGCAGCCTCATCCTCCCCTATTTGGTCTTGCTCCAGGTGGGGTTTACCCTGCCACCGCTGTCACCAGCGGCGCGGTGAGCTCTTACCTCGCCTTTTCACCCTTACTGCGACGGTAACCGCAGCGGTATGTTTTCTGTGGCACTTTCCGTGGGATCACTCCCCCTGGCCGTTAGCCAGCACCCTGCCCTGTGGAGCTCGGACTTTCCTCGAACCTCCCTAACCATAAGGTTGGAAGAGACGCGATTGTCTCCCCGACTTCTCACGCCTTCATGATATACGCAACGGAGGAACTTGTCGCGGAAAAACTGCAGGGAATCCCGGTCCGGCCCTGAAAAGTGGTCCAGGCGGGAAAAGCTACCTGCGGGCGTCCAGGGCCAGGTTGGCCAGGGCGTCGGCTTCATGGTTCAGGGCCCTCTTGATGTGCGTGACCTTGAATTCCTTCAGCTTACGGCTCAGGAATATCACCTGCTGGTACAAGGGGCGCAGATCCTGGCTCTTGACCCGGTAGATCCCGTTCAGCTGGCGTACGATCAGCTCGCTGTCCATGAACAGATGGACCTTGTCCACCTGCCAGCGCACGCAGTGTTCGAGGGCCGTGACCACGGCCTGGTACTCGGCCATGTTGTTGGTGGTCTTGCCGATGAACTCGCTGTGGACGGCCAGGGTCGGACCGCCCTTCTGGCGAAAGACGATGCCGATGGAAGCCGGCCCGGGATTCCCCCGGCTGGCGCCGTCGGTGAACACCTCCAGGATCTGGGATCCCCTGGCGGGCATGGGGTTGGCGGCAAGAGCGCCAGCCGGAGCGTAGTCCAGGGATACCTGGTCCTCCTTGCCCTCCCCTTTTCGGGCGCGGGTCGTCTTGCCCTTGGTCCCGGAGCTGTCGGCGTCTTCGGCGGCGATGGCGCGCCGCCAGATGGCCAGCCGGCGCCTCAGTTCCCTGACCGACAGGCCGCAATCCCGGGCCAGGGAGCGCAGATCCGTGCTCCGTTCGAGGGTCTTCAACAGGTCGGTCAGGGTCTCCGGTTGCTGTTTCGTCGCCATGTCATCCTTTCTTGTTCCTCGCGTGGTGTGTTCAACGCCAAGGCTCATGCACCACATAGCGTGCGCAGGAGGGACAACGTACCAGATCACGCCCATGCTGGACCGCCAGGGCCAATTGGGGGGTCAACAGGGCCCCGCAGGCGGAGCAGGCACCGTCTTTCATGAATACCGTTGCCTGCATTTCCCGATCCCACAGGCGCTGCAGGTGTCGGCCCACCGCAGACGGAACTAGGGAGTGCAGACGTGAAATCTCCTGGTTGATCTCCGGCAGGGCGGCGGCCAACCTGGCGTGTTCCTGCTCTATCTCCTGCATCCTGGCCACGGCCCGTCTCTCCCGGGCAAGGATTTCCGCCTCCGCCTTTCCTGCGTCCCGATCCCGTCGCTCGGCCTGATCCAGCAACCGGCAGGCCCGGGTCATCAGTTCATCCAGACGTTCCTCGAGACCGGAGATCTCCCGCTGCAACGCCGCTGTTTCCCGTGGTTCGGATGATACGGCCAGCAGGGATCGCTTGCGTTCCAGGGTAACCTCCACCTCGGCGAGATCGGCCTCGATGCGTCGTTGATGGGTGCGGGCCTCGCGCAAACGGTCCGCCGCGGCGGCGGCATCGGCCGTGTGCTCGTGCTGCAACCCGTCCAGCAGATCAGCAGCCCGGGCGTCACGGGCCATGGTGGCCAGACACTGTTGACGCTCGGCCTCCAGAGCAGCCAGCTGGACCATCAGATCGACCAGGATCTCGTTTTCCATGACACCCCCAACCCTATGCCCCCCAGCATACCACGTCCCCCGCCTTCGGGACAAACATCCCTTGCGCCATGCCTCCCTTGCGCCATGTCCCTTACGCCATGCCGCAGCGACGGGGAGAACCGAGCGGGCGACACCAACGAAAAAAGGCGCCGCAGCGCCCTCTTTCCATTCACTTATCAGGTCTGTAGGCGAAGACGCGAGGCAGTCATTCGCGTGATCCGCTCGGGCCGGTTCCGGGGAACCGACCGGAAAGACGATGGTGGGCGATACTGGACTCGAACCAGTGACCTCTCGCGTGTGAGGCGAGCGCTCTAGCCAGCTGAGCTAATCGCCCCCCTCATCATCTTTCCGCTCGGTTCCGGTGTCGTCGCACGGCCCCGGGCTCGTGCCGGCCGGGAGCTGGTGGGCCCACCTGGACTTGAACCAGGGACCGGCCGGTTATGAGCCGGCTGCTCTAACCAACTGAGCTATAGGCCCCCAAACCGGGACGCGCAAGATAACCAATGTCATCGTCCCGGTCAATCCCAAAGGCTTCCGGCTCACACCATTTCCCCGTACCCCTTGAGCTTGCGGCTCCGGCTCGGATGCCGCAGCTTGCGCAGGGCCTTGGCCTCGATCTGCCGCACCCGTTCACGGGTGACCTTGAAGATCGTGCCCACTTCCTCGAGGGTGCGCGGAGTGCCGTCCCCGAGGCCGAAGCGCAGGCGGATGACCTTCTCCTCCCTGCGCGTCAGCGTGCTCAGCACGCGCTGCATCTGATCCTTGAGCATGCTGTGGGCTGCCTGCCGGGCCGGTGACGGCGCGCTGTCGTCCTCGATGAAATCGCCCAGGTTGCTGTCCTCTTCCTCGCCGATGGGCTGGTCGAAGCTCACCGGTTCCATGCTGGCCTGCAGCACGCCCTGCACCTTCTCCAGGGGCATCTCCAGGAAGGCGGCCACCTCCTCGGCCTTGGGATCCCGGCCCAGTTCCTGGAGCAGCTGCCGCTGGGCCCGCTTGACCTTGTTGATGGCCTCGATCATGTGCACCGGAACACGGATGGTGCGCGCCTGGTCGGCGATGGCCCTGGTGATGGCCTGCCTGATCCACCAGGTGGCGTAGGTGGAGAACTTGTAGCCCTTGCGGTAATCGAACTTCTCCACCGCCCGCATAAGGCCGCTGTTGCCCTCCTGGATCAGGTCCAGGAATTCCAGGCCGCGGTTGGTGTACCGCTTGGCGATGGAGATCACCAGCCGCACGTTGGCCTCGATCATCTCCCGCTGGGCCGTGTCGACCATCTGCTTGCCCATGGTGATCTCGGTGCCCAGGCGGTGCAGCTCCTCGCTGGACAACCCGATTTCCCGTTCCACCTCGGCGACGCGCTTGCGCAGATTCTTGATCACCCGATGGGCCTCGTGGAGAGCCTCGACCTGCTCGGGGCTCCCCTTGGCCGCCTTGATGGCCGAGGCCATCTTGGAAAAGGGCATCCCCACCGCTTCCTCGGCCTTGGCCATGCGATCCTGCAGATCGGCGATCTTGTTGTGGATCAACAGCAGCTTGTTGGCGAGCTGTTCGATCTGGTGGGGAGCCAGGTTCAGATCCATGAAGCTGTCGAGGATCTTCTGCTGCCTCGTCTCGATCATCTTGGTGAGCACCGTCACACGGGCCGGTTTGCGGGAAGTGGCAAGCTCCTTGGAGGCGGCGGCCAGCTCACCCTGCCATTTCTGGATCTTGTCCAGGCAGCGCATGATCCGCTTGGCTTCCTTCTTGGCCGACAGGTGCACGTTCCACGTACTGGTGTCGTGCTGAATCACCTCGTCCACGTGGACGGCCTCGTTCTGCAGCTGGGAAGCGGTCTGACGCAGCTCGTTCAGGGCGTGCCGGGAACGCAGGGTGGCCTGGATGATCGCGATGCGGCCGTCCTCCATGCGTCGCGCGAGGTTCACCTCGCCCTGGCGGGTCAGCAGGGGTACCCGTCCCATCTCCCGCAGGTACATGCGCACCGGATCGTCGTACTTCACGTTGGTGCGCACGACCTTGCGTGCCGCGGCGGCCTTCTTCTTTTCCTTGTTCTTGCGGCGGGACATCTTCTGGCGGGCTTCATCCTCGCTGTCGTAGTAGTCGATCTGAAGCTCGCCCAGCTTCTCGTAGATCCGGTCGAACGCATCCACATCCACCCCGTCCTCGAGCAGATCATTGATCTCCTCGTGGAGGATGTATCCGCCCTTGACCGTGGCCACCTTGCGGATCTTCTCGATGATGGTTTCGAACTGTTCTTTATCCATGTTCAGATCCGACCCCCGGATGATTCAGCCCAAATGTGCTCTGCGGTTCCGTCGCAATCGTTCCAGACAGTCCTTGGCGATCCTGACAAAATCCGTTCCCGCCGGTCTTGCCGGTTCATCCAGCAATCGGCTGACGAAGGCCCGGTAGTCGTTGTCGCCGACCAGGTTCCAGCGTCCCAACACGAACTCCCGCAGGGACGCCGCCCCACCGGCGGCCCGGTCGGCGAACCAGGCCTCGATCTCCGCAGCCAGCGTGCGGGCTGCCTGGGACGCCAATTCCACTTCCGGCCCGCGATCCCGGAAAACCTCGGCGGCACGCCCGCTGTCATCCATGAGCACGTGGGCGAAAAGATCCTTCTCGATGGCCGCGGTGTTGATCCTGGCCAGGGGCTTGACCCTGGTCTCCCGGCGCGGTTCCTCCCCGGGCTCCGGCGCCGGTCCGGTTCCGTCTTCCTTGGGCTCCTGCCCCCTGCGTACGGCGGAACCGCCCTTGCCGGCCTGGCCCGGCCGGACCATGGAGCGCAACAGGTCGACCCCCAGGCCGAAGACCTCGGCCGTTTCCTGCAGGACGTACTCCCTGCGCAGGGCGTCGGGGATTCCGGCCACGGTGGCCAGGATCTGCTTGACGGCCCGTTCCTTCACCGTGCGGTCGTCCCACTGGGGAGCCGCCAGCCGCTGCAGGTAGCCCACATAACCCGGTGCGTCGGCCAGGACCGCCTCGATACCGGCACGGCCCTGGGCCATCACCACGTCGGCGGGATCCATGCCCCCGGACAAGATGGCGATCTTGGGCTCGAGCCCCTCGCGCAGGGCGATGTCGGCCGAACGCACGGCCGCCTTCCTGCCCGCCTTGTCGCCGTCGAACAACAGGTACACCACGGGCGCCCCCCGTCTGACAAGACGGGCCTGCATGGTCGTGAAGGCGGTCCCGCAGGTGGCCACCACGTTGTTGTACCCCGCCTGCACCAGGGCGATGAGGTCCAGGTACCCCTCCACCAGGATAGCCGCTTTTTCCCGGGCGATGGCCATCCGGGAATAGTCCAATCCGTAAAGAAGGTTGCCTTTGGTGAAGTAGGGGCTGTCAGCCGAGTTCAGGTACTTCGGTTCGCCCTGGCCGAGCACGCGGCCGCCGAATCCCGTCACCTGCCTGGAAATGGTCTTGATGGGGAATATAATCCTGCTGCGGAAATAGGCAAACGGGTCGCCCTGATTCCCGCTGCGCAGCAGATCCGCCTGGAGTGCCAGTTCCCGGTCCACACCTGCGGCGGCCAGTTGACGCTCCAGCCACGAGGAACCGGCCGGCGCCCATCCCACGTCGAGATCCCGCAGGACCTTTTCCACGAACCCGCGCTCCTTCAGGTAGTTGCGCGCCTGCCGGCCCGCGGCTTCCTCCCACAGGGCCTGCTTCCAGATCTCCGCGGCCGCCGCGTTGGCGCGGTAGAAAGCCCGTCTTTCGCCTTCGGATTCGTCCTCGCGCAGCCAATCGGAAAGATCGATATCCAGGGGACGCGCCAGGATCTCCACCGCCTCCGGGAAACCCACACCTTCGACTTCCATCACGAAGGAGATGACATCCCCGCCGGCCCCGCAGCCGAAGCAGTGATAGCGGCCCCGCGCGGGGGTGACGATGAAGCTGGGGGTTTTTTCCTTGTGGAAGGGACAGAGACCCTTGTAGACGGATCCGGCGGCCTTGAGATCGACATGCTGACGCACGACCTCGACGATGTCGGTCTCATCCTTGACGCGGGCGATGATGTCCGGCGAAAAAACAGGTGCCATGTTCTACTTGACCCGGGCCTTCTGTTTTTTTCCGTTCGGGGCGAACCATGCGGATTTTATATGATAGGATAAACGGGAGGCTCACCGCAAGGTCATGGAGGCAGTTTCTCGGGATTTATTTTCCCTGAATGATATTGATCCCCAACAGCTTAACTCTTCTTTGGCGGCCATGAACCCTGCGGTAAAGCTGACCCGTCGCCGAAATCCCCAGGACTGTTATTTTTTTACTTACCTCATCACACGATCGAAACCAAGGTTTTCCGGCCCTGATCAGGGGAGTTCACGACCCGGACCGAGTCCCTTACGAGAAAAAGACTTAATTATCTTTTTATCCTGTAAACACTGCCGCGCCAAGGTGGTTACACCCTGCCACGAGGCCACCGCACCTGCGTCGCCGGCCATCTTTACCCCATCTTCTACCTATGTTATCCTGCCCCCGCTGATATACCCGGTTCGCGAACCGGACCCGGTATACTGCACCGGTGAACGGAATTTTCGTTTGTTCCAGCTCGGCTGGGCCCCGACAATCCGGCATGTGTTTCGCCTGTCCCACGTCGTACGAAGCAAGGAGACCGATGATGAAACGATCCCTGATCACCGTCTGCATCCTGACTTGCCTGCTGGCGGGAACCGCCACCGCAGCCGAACAGAGCGTGGCCGGCAAATGCATGACCTGCCACAAGGAAAAGAGCCACGGCCTGTACAACCAGTGGTACAAGAGCGAGCACGCCAAGCACAACGTGACCTGTCTCGACTGCCACAAGGCGGCCAAGGGAGAGCCGGACGCCTTCATGCACGAGGGCGCCCTGATCGCCACCCTAGTCACCCCCAAGGACTGCGGCACATGCCACCAGAAGCAGACCATGGAAGTGATGGCATCGTATCACGCCACGGCCGGGGAGATCCTGGAGTCCATAGATGCCTACCTGGCCCACGCCGCCGGCGGCGCCCCCGTCGCCATCGCCGGTTGCGAGAACTGCCACGGATGCAAGGTCCAGATCGACCCCGACAGCCCCAACAAATTGTCCCATCTCAGCTGGCCCAACAGCGGCATCGGGCGCCTGAATCCCGACGGCAGCAAGGGCTCCTGCACCGCCTGCCACACCCGCCACGCCTTCAGCGTCAAGCAGGCCCGCCAGCCCGAGGCCTGTTCCAAGTGCCACCTCGGCCCCGACCATCCCCAGAAGGAAGTCTACGCCGAGTCCAAGCACGGCAACGCCTACTACACGCACAAGGACGAGATGAACCTGGACGCCGAACCCTGGCTCGTGGGCCAGGACTACTTCGAGGCCCCCACCTGCGCCACCTGTCACATGTCCGCCACGCCCAACCAGGCCGTGACCCACGACGTGGGCCAGCGCATCAGCTGGACCCTGCGTCCCCCCGTCTCCAAGACCAAGCCCGACTGGCAGACCAGGCGCAAGAACATGCAGGACGTGTGCACCAACTGCCATAGCCAGAACTTCGTGAACGGCCACTACGCCGAGTTCGACGGGGTGGTCAACCTGTACAACGAGAAGTTCGCCAAACCGGGCCTGATGCTCTACAAGAAGGCCAAGGAGCTGAAGCTGGGCGAGGGCACTGCCAACTTCTCCAACGACTACGAGTGGACCTGGTGGGAGATCTGGCATCACGAGGGCCGGCGCGCACGCCACGGCGCAGCCATGATGGGACCGGACTACACCTGGTGGCACGGCATCTACGAGGTTGCCCAGCACTTCTACTTCAAGTACATCCCCGAACTGCGGGCCTACGACAACCCCGAGATGAACAAGATGATCGACGAGGTCATGGCCGACCCCTATCACAAGTGGTTGAGCCGTCCCACCGCCGACATCAAGGCGGACATCAAGTCCGGCAAGATGGCCGAGATGTTCGACGACTTCTACCAGGTCAAGACCAAGTAAGGGGATAAGCGATGAAGCGATTCCAGCTCTTCATCCGCGGGCTCGCGACGAACTGGATCGGAACGGCGGGGGTCGTCCTGACGACCTCCGCCTTCCTGCTCTTCGTGTTCTTCGAGCTGCTGCGGATCGCGGGGATCCTGACCAACTCCTATGTCGGACTCATCAGCTACATGGCCCTGCCCGCCCTGTTCATTCTCGGCCTGGTGCTGATCCCGCTGGGGTGGTGGCAATACCGCCGCGCCACGGGCCGTTCAACCTCTGAGCTGCTCACCCAAAGATTCCCTGACGACATGACCAGGGCCAAGCGCATAGGTTCATCACTCATGGCCACCTTTGCGCTCCTGACGGTGGTCAACATCCTGTTCCTCGGCGTCGGCGGCGCCCGCATGCTGCACTTCATGGACTCGCCCGAGTTCTGCGGCACCGCCTGCCACCAGATCATGGAACCGGAGTGGGTTGCGTACCAGAACTCCCCCCACGCCCGGGTCAAGTGCGTGGAATGCCATGTGGGCGAAGGGGCCGGCGCCTTGATCAACGCCAAGCTCAA
This sequence comes from uncultured Fibrobacteraceae bacterium, assembly GCA_964414055.1. Taxonomy (GTDB): domain Bacteria; phylum Krumholzibacteriota; class Krumholzibacteriia; order LZORAL124-64-63; family LZORAL124-64-63; genus JAHJTW01. The sequence continues at coordinate 1,126 of CAYPVD010000105.1, read as the reverse complement.
CGGCCTGTGGCAGGTGGTCTCGGCCACCTTCGACCTGTACGACAGGCCCATCCCCACCCCGGTGCACCAGCTGCGTCCGGCCCGGGAGACCTGCGAGAAGTGCCACTGGCCCGAGAAGTTCTACGGCAACCGCATCAAGACCTACACCCGTTTCGCCTCCGACGAACACTCGACCCCCTCCCGCACCACCTTGTCATTGAAGATCGGGTCGGGCACCGGCGAGGAATCCGGAACCATCCACTGGCACATCGCCGCGAGCAACGAGGTCCGTTACCAGGCCCGGGACCCGCGGCGCATGGAAATGGAGTGGGTCGAGGTGCGCAAGGGCGACAGCTACCACCGCTATCACAACCGCAAAGCCCCCGACTCGGAGCCGGTCACCGAAGCCGAGGTCCGGACCATGGACTGCGTGGACTGCCACAACCGGGCCACGCACATCTACAAGGATCCGGCCGAGGCCGTGGACATGGCCCTGGCCGCCGGCAAGATCGACACGACCTTGCCGTTCGCACGCAAGGTCGCCCTGAAGGCGCTGGTCGGTCACTACGGCGCCACCAAGCAGGACGGCCTGCAGGGAATCGCCAACGGGGTGCAGGGCTACTACATGCGCGGCGGAGGACCGGCCGCCGGCATGACGCGCCAGGTCGACGCCATGGTGGAGGCCCTCCAGGGAATCTACACCCGGAACATCTTCCCCTTCATGCACGTCGAGTGGAACAGCTACCCCTCGCACCTCGGACACCGCGGCAACGCCGGCTGCTTCCGCTGCCACAACCAGGACATGGTGGACGATCAGGGCAAAAGCATCCCCTACGACTGCACCCTGTGCCACTCCATCCTGGCCATGGACAGCCCGCAGGAGTTCCAGTTCCTGCTGCCTGTGAGCAAGGACGACCCCGACCGCAAGATGCACCAGTATCTGCGGCGTGAATACCTGGGAACCAGGGCTGATGAATTCGATGCCCCGGTCGATACCCTTGAGGCCGTGGTCACTCCCTAGTTGCCAAGAAGTCCCTCACAACCAAAAGCCCCCGACGCTGAGCGCCGGGGGCATTTTCTAAGTTGTGCCGCCGAGATTGTGTTCCCTCTTGGAGTGACCAACGCTTGACCTCGTTTTCAACTGCCG
>CAYPVD010000104.1:0-10511 GCA_964414055.1 uncultured Fibrobacteraceae bacterium | reverse complement strand
CCAGGATATGATACCCGGGTATTGTGGGCGGACACAATTTCACAGGCACAACAAAAAAAAAGAGCCCCACCTTGCGGTGACTCGATCTTGAATCTCGCCTTTTCAAGACCGATGGGCTCTTTTTCCTGGGATCCGGTGATCAGATCCAGGTTGGTTTCGCGTTTCGGGAGAAAAATTCTGGCCTTCCCTTTGCCACCCTCGATGAGTTGCTCAGACCCCACCTCTTTGCATCCATCGGACCGGCACTTCTTGATGAAAACCCCCTGGCCATCCTAAGATATTCAGGGTACGAACCATTCCTCCCGAAAACACGAATTAAATTGGCGTCAAACTCTTCACAAGAGGTTCCCTGTCAACGTCGCCTCTCTGCTGGTATGCAGAGCAGGGATCGTACCGGAATCCGGAAATTGTCCAAAATATAACTTGTTGTTGTTCAATGCATTACAGCAACAGAAACCGGGCCCGAAGACGCAGGCAGCATCAATGTATAAAGAATTTTAATACCAAATTCCCCATCTTCCCAACGCCAAGAAAAACAATCAGTTAGCATGGAAAGAAAATTGATTCACTGGAAAGGGAAAGATGCGGAATGTATCAGTTGCCGATCCCGTAGTGCCGGATCTTTTTCAGCAGGTTGGGATAGCTGATTTTCAGCGCCCTGGCCGTAGCGGCCTTGTTCCCGCCACACTGCGCGAAGGCACGTGCGATCTCCCGACATTCCACCGCAGCCAGGGTTTCCCGCAGTGGGCAAGCCGAATTTCCCTCCGAGGCCCCATCCCGAAGCCGTAGTTCCCGCGGCAGATGTTCAGGCCGCAAGGCCTGGTCCCCACCGGCCAAGACGATGGCGCGCTGGAGGATCTTTTCCAGTTCCCTCACGTTGCCCGGCCAGTCGTGGGCGAGCAGGCATTGCAGGAACGAGTGCTCCATTTCCGGCACGGAACAGCCCGATTCCTGGCTGAAACGCAGAACGAAGTGTCTGGCAAGCAGCTCGATATCATCGGCCCGCTCCCGCAGGGCGGGGATGGTCAGGGGGAAGTCACGCAACCGATAGTACAGATCCTCCAGGAAAAGCCCCTCTGAGGCCATCTGGTTCAAATCACGCTTGGAAGCGCAGATGATCCTCACATCGACCCTGAATTCCTGATTATCCCCCACGCGCCTTATCCGGTGCGTATCCAGGAACTGCAGCAACTTCCCCTGCATGGAAAGGGGCATTTTCCCGACCTCGTCCAGGAACACGGTCCCGCCTTCGGCCTCGGCCAGCAGACCGCGCTTGTCCTGATGGGCCCCGGTAAAGCTGCCCTTCTTGTGCCCGAACAGCTCGCTCTCGAGCAGGGTCTCGGGAATGGCCGCACAGTTGATGGCCATGAACTTCCCGGACGAGCGGTGACTGAGCGCATGGATGGAATACGCCAGCAATCCCTTCCCCGTCCCGGTTTCCCCGGTCAGAAGCACCGTGAGTTCGCTGGGGGCGACCTTGCGCGCCAGTTCCAGCACTTCGAGCATCCCCGCGTTGCGGGTGATGATGTTCTGGAAACTCTCGATTTCTTCCAGGGGGGTGGCCACTTCGTGGTTGCGCGAGCTGCGGTCCTTCTCGTGCAGAAACAGGGCCAGGAAGCCCATGTAGGTGGCCAGGAAATCCAGGGAGGCGCGCGGGAAGCCCGCCCCGCCGTCCTTGCGGGCCAGGAACATCAGTCCGAAGTTCCGGCCGTAAAGCCCTATGGGCATGAAGATGCAGGAATCCGCCACCGAGCCCACCGCCGGCACGGCGAACACCAGATCATCCCCCGGCCCCAGGCGGGAAAACAGAACCGGCTGCGAATCCTGCTCGTGGGTATCGACGGCCTCGAACCACCCCGTCAGCTGGTGGCAGAGATTCTCTGTCAGGCCGCTGCGTGCGGCGATCCGCACCGAACCGCCGGGTTCGGTCATGGCGATGAATCCGCCTATGGCCTCCACCCGCTCCATGCCGGCCGCGAGTACGGACCCCAGGTTCCGGGGCACCGAAGCATCGCCCGCCGCATGCAGGCCGGGCACGCTGGACAGGGCATGCAGATGCCGCCGGGTGGCCTGCACTCCTCCGAGCAAACCCGCCTCGATGGTGCCGCGCAGCAGGGTGACACGCCGGGCAAGGTCGTCATCCTCGAGTCCGGCGCCAATCCGCTCGAACTCGAAGACGGTCAACAGGGCATCGTCGAACTGGCCCAGCCTGACCTGGACCTCGGCCAGCCTTTCCAGGACACCGCAGAGCTGGCGGTCGCTGACCGCGGCGGCGCCGTTCTCCTGGGCATCCATCAGATAGCGCCGCAAAAGCAGAAGCTCGGCCTCGCCCGCGGACTCCAGACGCTGGTCGCAGAACTTGATGATGGCCTCGCACCACAGATGATCGAGGTGCTGGGCATGGAAGATGCCGATGGCCTGCCGGAAATGATGATCGGACTGCTTGCGGTCCGCCAGCACGCCGTAGGCCTGTCCCAGGGTAAGGTGGCAGAACCCGATCTCGTAGTCCTCGCCGCATTTCTCGCAGACGGCGATGGCAGCCTGGCTGACCGCCACGGCCTGGGGATAATCCCCCGCCTTGAGCAGGGCCTGCCCCACCCGGCGTTGCAACTCCCCTTCCAGGTCGTTGCCGGCGGCGATGCGGCGCGATTTCTCCAGACCCAGGCCGTAGTTGAAGCGGGCTTTTTCCGTATCGCCCCTTCCCAACAGCACATCGCCGAGGTACTCGTCGGCGATGGTGGATTCGCGCAGGAACCCGAACTCGTCCGCGAAAGTCTTGCCCTCGAGGATCAGTTCCTCTGCCCGGGCCAGACGCCCGGCCAGGATTTCCAACCTTCCGTACGCCAGCAGGATACGGGTCCGGCGCAGCCGATCACCGAGGCTGACGGCCAGGCGCAAGCCCTTATCCAGCAACCCCCTGGCTTCCCCGAGGCTGTTGGTCTTCTGGAGCACGATGGCCTGGTTGAGATAGAGCCCCGGCAGCAGGTGGCTGGCGCCGATACCCCGGGCCTGTTCCACGGCCCGTTCCAGCAGATCCAGGGCCTTGCTCCAGCGGCAACGGATCTTGTGGATCAGGGCCAGGTTGTTCAGGAGATTGGCAACGCCCAGATCGTGCCCGATCCGGCGGAAGGTGGCCAGCCCGTCCGTAAAGAACTCCTCGGCCTTTTCCAGCTTGCCCAGGCGCATGTAGCAGATGCCCATGCCCACCTGCAGGATGGCGACGTCCGAATGCAGATCCGTGAGAGCAAGCACCGAGAAGGCCCTCTTGCCCAGGTTCAGGGCATCGTGGAGCCGACCGCGCTCGCGCAGGGCCGTCGCCCTGCGGGTCTGGAAGATGGCCCTGGTGACCGCCCCCAGTTCGGGATCCTCCACCGGGGCGCCGACCATCAGGGCATCGGCCTGGGCCAGCAGATGATCCACATGATTGAAGTCACCCAGCAGAATGGCCGCATCGGTGGATTTGCGCAGCAGGCGGAAGGCCTGCCTGCGGGACATGCGTTCCAGGAGGGAAGGGCTGCAGAGCTGTCGGTAGTAATCCAGGGCGGAAGAATAAGCGGAAGCGTGAAAGTGGAGATCACCGATCTCTTCCAGGCGAGTGCAATCCTCATCACTAATGGGACGCAGGCCCCGACTGGGATCCTGGTCCAGATTTTTTCGGTCATCAAACCGTTCTTGCATCAACCGCATCCCTTGGCGAGGAAGTGGATCGGTGACCCGGACACTTTTTCAAATTTCAGAATACCACAGAACCGACGACCTACTGCAGAAACTCCGCCTGCATCCCCAACAACACCTGCCACAGGAATTCCAACCACTGGGGGCCGGCACCGGTGTAGCCCTGCAGGTCCGAGGTGCCGGAATCATCCGTATAGCCGTACCCGTCCCCGGCATCACCCGGGTCACCGTCACCGCCATCATCGGCCGCCCCGAAGGAATCGAAAACCCTGCCGCCGTCGCCATCATGGGTATTCCCGTCAGTCACAGTATCCTGATCGCCTGCCAGAGCGGCACCCGAGTGCAGAGCCGGGATGGCTACACTCCAGGCAACCAGGAAAACCAGCATCAGAACAACCCTCTTCATGGCCTCTCCTCCAGAAAAACATCCCGTCGGCTGAAATCCATGCCCGGTACTGCACGCCCCACCGGGCCAAAAATTCCTCCACTCAAGAATATGTACAGAAAATCCGACCTTCAGTCAACTACCCCACATCGGGTTGAGTCCGTAATCCGTACTTGGTGATCTTCTTGTAGAGGTTGCTGCGCTGCATGCCCAGCGCTTCAGCCGTCCTGGAAACATTATAGAGGTTCTCCCGCAACTTGTATTGCAGAAATACAGCCTCGCTGCGGGATTTGAATTCCTGGAAGTCCCGGCAAGCCAGCAGGCTCTCCTGGATACCGCCATCCTGGGCCGCCACCTGCAGGGGGGGCAGATCCGCCGGTTTGACGAGTTCTCCCGAAGACATAATCAACAATCTTTCCACGAGGTTACGCAATTCCCGCACATTTCCCGGCCACGAGTATTCCCGGAGGATGGCCAGGGAATCATCGGAGAAGCGCAAGGGTTTGCGCTTCAGCCTGCGCCCCAGATCCGCCATGAACCAATTCAGCAGCAGCTCGATATCGTCTCCCCTTTCCCGCAAGGGGGGCAAATGGATGGCCAGCACATTGAGCCGGAAAAACAGGTCCTGGCGAAAGCCCGAATCCGGGGTCGTCAGGTCCCGGTTGGTGGCGGCGATGATCCGCACATCCACTTCCCGGGTCTCATCCCCGCCGACCCTCTGGAAGCGGCTTTCCTCGACGGCCTTGAGGACCTTGGCCTGGGCCTGTGCGTTCATGTCCCCGATCTCGTCCAGGAACAGCGTCCCACCGTCGGCAGCCTCGAATTTTCCGGTTCGCGGCCTGTCGGCCCCGGTGAAGCTGCCCTTCTCGTGGCCGAACAGTTCACTCTCGACCAGGTCCCGGGGAATGGCCGCGCAGTTCACCTCGATCAGGGGACGGTCGGCCCGGGGGCTGGCGCGGTGGATGGCCTTGACCACCAGTTCCTTGCCCGTACCGTTCTCCCCGGTGATCAGGACCGTGGCGTCGCTGGCCGCCACCTTGGTGATGAAATCCTTGACCTTCAGCATGGCCGGACTGTCGCCGACCAGCGGGGGACTCTCCAGCAGTTGCTCCTGCAGGACACGGTTATCCCTGACCACCTTGTGGTGTCCCAGGCAGTTGGCGATGGTCAACAGGAGCCGGGAGCGGTCCAGGGGCTTTTCCAGGAAATCATAGGCCCCCTTGCGCACGGCCTCCACGGCGGTTTCGATGTTGCCGTGACCGGAAATCACGATCACGGGCACATCCAGTCCCTGGTCCTTGATCTTCTGCTGGACCTCGAACCCGTCCATGCCGGGCATCTTGATGTCCAGCAGGACGAGATCCGGCTGTCCGGCGGCGATCATCTGCAGGGCCTCGGGCCCCGATCCCGCCTTCATGACATGATAGCCTTCGTAACCCAGGATCTGCTCCAGGGTCTCCCGAATGGCGATCTCATCATCGACGACCAGAATCTTTTTCACGTGCGCTCCCTGGAATTTCCGGATCATACCGGGCGATGGACCGGCGCCCCTTGCAACCTCGCCCCGTCTCCCTCACATTGTGAACGATCATACCGGTGGTTGTCACCTGGAACATGATACCGGGATCGGAAATGATCCGCAGCCCCGGCCTCCCGCCGGCGAATACAAGGACGACCTCGTGAAGGAACTTCTGCACAGCCTGGCCCCGTCACACCTGGGGACTCTCATGGCGGAGCTGGGCCAGCCCGCCTTCAGGGCCCGCCAGCTGCTCGACTGGCTCTACCTGCATCCGGTGGAGAACTGGGAAGAGATGGCCAACCTGCCCCGGGCGCTGCGGGAGCGACTTTCCCAACGGTTCGACCTGCAGGGATTGGAACTGCTGGAGCGGCAGATCTCCGGCGACGGCACCCGCAAGTTCCTGTTCGAACTGCGGGACGGGGGCACCATCGAGAGCGTGATCATCCCCATGACGGACCATGTGACCTTCTGTCTTTCCACACAGATCGGTTGCGCCATGGCCTGCAGTTTCTGCGCCACCGCCAGGGGGGGCCTGGTCCGCAACCTGGAACCAGGGGAGATCATCCAGCAGGTTCTCCGGTTGCAGCGGGATCTCGCCGACGAGCCCCTGCCCGGCGGCACAGGACACCCCAACGTTGTGTTCATGGGCATGGGCGAGCCGCTGGACAACTTTCCGGCCCTGGAAACATCCATCGGCATCCTGCTGGACCCGGAGTGCCTGGGCTTTTCCCGGCGCCGGGTCAGGATCTCCACCAGCGGCCCCGGCGATGGTCTGCACAGATTGCTGGCCTCGGACCTGAACGTGGGCCTGACCATCAGCCTGGGCGGCAGCAACGACGCCGAACGCAAGGCCGTCATGCCCGTTCCCGGACGCACATCCGTGGCCGAGGTCCTGGACCTGGCCGAACGCTACGGTCGGCGGCACGGACGCAAGGGCACCGTGGCCTGGGTCCTGATCAAGGACCGGACCGACCATCCGGACCAGGCACGGCGACTGGCCACCCTTCTGCGGCGCCGCCCCTTCAAGGTCAACCTCATTCCCCTGAATCCCCTGGACGATCGCGACCAGACGCCCCCCGGACAGGAACGGATTCTCGCCTTCCAGCGGATCCTGGTGGACGAGGGGATCGACACCTTCATCCGCGCCAGCGGCGGCACGGACATCGCGGCGGCCTGCGGTCAGCTGCGCCGCCGGGCGGCCCGAACCGCCTCCCCAAAAAACGCCCCTCCCGAAGGGGAAGGGCGACAAGGGAATGACGGCTGACAGGGATCAGATCACATCCGACAGACGGGTCTGGTCGAGGGCGCCGGTCAAGGCGGCCTGGGCCCTGCGCCAGACATCGGCCACCAGGCAGGTGTCCACGTCCTTGCAGGGATCGACCTTGCGCAGACAATGGTTCAGGGCGATGCCCCCCTCGCAGACCTCGACGATCTCGCGCAGGGTGATCTCCTCGGCAGCCCGGCCCATGCTGAAACCACCCTTGACGCCCCGGTGGGACTTGACGATGCCCGCCTGGGCCAGCATCTGGAAGATCTTGGCCAGGAAGGCCTCGGACACCTCGCAGGAGGCCGCGATGACCTTGAGCTGGATGGGATGCGAAGGGTCCCGGCGCGCGAGTTCCTGCAGGCCCATGATGGCGTACTCGGTCTGTCTGGTGATCTGCAGCATGTAGTCAACCTACCTCTGTTTCCATAACCCGTTGCGGCCCCCCGGCAAAAAACGTCCTTTGGCAGCGGATTGTCAACCCGGCGCGGGCAGGGCCCTGGAAAGGACCTTCTCGGTGAGCCGGGAGATGGGAAGACCCGCCAGGGGATAAGGATGGAACCCCCATTCCGGAGGCAGGGTCAATCCGCTTCCCGTTCCAGTGGCCGGCAGACGCAGGGCATGCACATGAACCTGCAGGCGGTAGCATGTGATGGCATGGTGGACGGTACCGCGATTCCTGACCTCTCCCGATGCGACCGCCGCCCCGGCGGCCTGCAGCACGGGAAGCCACAAGCGGTCCGGATCGAGATCGACTCCGGGAGCGAACCAGGCCGAAGTGGGCAGGCCGCTCAGGCCCCGGTGCAGGTCGGAAAGATCGCCGCGCAACACCTTCGCCCCCGCCGGAACCACTGTCGCAGGGGCGGAACCGGACGTCGTCAGCAGGACCCTGTTCTGCCGGACCACGACAAGCTGGGCCAAAACCACAGGCATCGGTTTCGGTTGCGGATCCGGAACCGCTACCCGGGCAGCCTTCCCCGCCCCGGCCGCCCGGCACAGGTGAACGACTGGACACTCGCGGCAAAGAGGATTGCGCGCACGGCAAACCAGGGCCCCCAACTCCATGACCGCCTCGTTCCAGTCGCCGGGGGCTTCGGGATCAACGGCTGCACCGGCCAGATCCTCAAGCTGTCTGCGGGTCACCGCTGCTGCCTCACCCGGGTCCGTGCACAGCCAGCGCAGCAGGACCCGCCGCGCGTTGGCATCGACAGCGGGCACGCATTCGGCGAGCCCCAGGCTGGCGATGGCGCCCGAGGCGTATTCCCCCACGCCCGGAATCCGCCGCCACTGTCGCCGGGAGCGGGGCAGTCGGCCCCCCAACTCGGACACGACGAGGCGGGCCCCTTCGTGCAACAGGCGCGCCCGCCGGTAGTAGCCCAACCCGGACCACAGCTCCAGGACCTCGTCCAGATCGGCGCGAGCCAGGCTTTCCACGTCGGGGAAGCGATTCATGAACCGCAGGTAATAGGGGATGACCGTATTGACAACGGTCTGCTGCAGCATGATTTCCGACACCCAGATGCCGTACAGGGAGTCCCGCCCGCGCCAGGGCAGATCGCGCCTGCGTGCCGAGAACCACGCACCGAGTTCGACGCGCAATCCGGTAAGGGTTTTTTCATCCCAGCACGGTGCCATCACAACTCCCAACTGCCGACCGTCCATCAGGATCATCCATCAGGATCATTGACAAATCAGGCCGGACGGGTAAGCATGCGGCCAAGCGGAATCGCACCGATCAACCCCAACCTGGAGCATGCCATGCCGATCCAGACCATTCCCGAGCTATTCCAGGCCGCCGTGCGCGAGTTTCCCCGTCCCGACTGCTTCTCCTACCGGGACGAAAACGGGGTCTATCAGGATGTCTCCAGCGAAGAAGCCCTGCGCCGCGTACGGGCGCTCCGCCTGGGCCTGCGTTCCCTGGGCATCAAGCCCGGGGAAAAGATCGCCCTCCTGTCCGAAAACAGGCTGGAATGGGCCCTGTCCGATCTGGGCATCATGTGCGCGGGGTGCATCACGGTGCCGATCTACCCCACCCTGCTGGAAGAGACCATCGCCTTCATACTCAAGGATTGCCAACCCGCGGCCATTTTCGTCTCCACGCCGGAACAGGCGGCTAAGATCCAGCCCTTGAGGGCGCAGATGCCTTTCCTGCGGGAAGTCATCACGTTCGAACCCACCAACTACCCCGAGACCCTGACCTTCGCCAAGGTGCTGCAGATCGGTCGGAACCTGGCCGAGCAGAACCCGCCGGCACCCGCCGAGGAGTGCGAGCGCACCGACCCCGATTCCCCTTGCAGCATCATCTACACCTCCGGCACCACGGGCGACCCCAAGGGCGTGGTCCTGAGCCACGGGAACTTCGTGTCCAACGTGCAGGCCATCCGCAGCCTCATCAGCTTCAACCCCGATGACCGCTGCCTCTCGTTCCTGCCCCTGAGCCATGTGCTGGAGCGGATGGCCGGTTTCTACACCACCTTGAGCTCGGGGGTCGGCATCGCCTACGCCCAGCGCATGGATACGGTGCCGGTGGACATCCTGGATGTCAAACCCACCATCATGATCAGCGTGCCCCGCCTCTACGAGAAGATCTACGCCAAGGTCCTGAGCATGGCCATGTCCGCGGGCTTCCCGCGCAAGAACATCTTCTTCTGGGCCCGCAACCTGGGCATGGCGGCCGCCGAGATGCAAGTCGCCGGCAAGCAACCCTCGGCCTGGATGAAGTTCCGGCTGAAGATCGCCGACGCCCTGGTGTTCAAGAAGCTGAGGGCCAAGCTGGGCGGCCGCATCCGCTTCATGGTCTCCGGCGGCGCCCCCCTTAATCCGAAGATCAACAAGTTCTTCAACGCCGCGGGCATGACCATCCTCGAGGGGTACGGTTTGACCGAGACCTCTCCCGTGCTGACCTGCAACCACTTCGGCGCCCAGCGCTTCGGCAGCGTGGGCCGGGCCATTCCCGAGACCGAGATCCGCATCGCCGAGGACGGCGAGATCATGGCCCGCGGGCCCCAGATCATGCTCGGCTACTTCAACAACGAGGCGGCGACGCGGGAGATCCTGGACCAGGACGGCTGGCTGGCCACCGGGGACATCGGCCACCTGGACGAGGACGGCTTCCTGTTCATCACCGACCGCAAGAAGGATCTGATCGTGACGGCCGGCGGCAAGAACATCGCGCCCCAGCCCATCGAGAACGCCTTCGTCACCAACAAGTACGTGGCCCAGGTGGTGGTCATCGGAGACCGCAGGCAGTACCTGACCGCCCTGATCATTCCGGACCTGGAGAACCTGAGGGAATTCGCCCGCGCCAAGGGCATCGAAGTGGACGACGACGAGCAACTCATCGCCGACCCCGCGGTCAAGGCCCTGTTCGAGGATCTGGTCAAGGACCAGAACCACAACCTGCCCGGTTTCAGCCAGATCAAGAAGTTCAGCCTGTTGCCCCGGGAGTTCACCCTGGACGGCGGGGAGCTGACGCCCACGTTGAAGGTCAAGCGCTTCGCCATCGCGCGCAAGTACGCCGATGTCATCGCCGCCATGTACCCCGACGAACCCGAGGCGGACTGAAGCCATGCCGGAGCCCCGCCGGGAACCCGAGCCCGGTCCCGCCGCGAATTCCTGGCTGATGAGCCCGGTGGGATGCACCGCCGTGGGCCTGGTGGGCAACATCG
>CAYPVD010000103.1:0-10599 GCA_964414055.1 uncultured Fibrobacteraceae bacterium | reverse complement strand
ATCCTGGTCAAGGCCGTCAGCGAGGACCACGGGCGCATCCTGGAGAGGGTCGGGGCCTCCGAGGTGATCTTCCCGGAGAAGGACATGGCCAAGAAAGTCGCCCACAACCTTTCCCAGCCCAACGTTCTGGAGTACATTCCCCTGGCGGAAGGCTATTCCCTGTCGGAGATGGTGCCGCCCCAGAGTTTCCTGGGCAAGACCCTGGTCGAGCTGGACCTGCGTCGCAAGCACCAGGTCACCGTCATCGCCATCAAGGATATCCTGACCGACAAGTTCATCACCGTGCCGCCGCCCAACTACTTGCTCAAGGACAGCGACGTGATGATCTTGATCGGCAAGACCGACGACCTCGAGAAATCACTGGAAGATTCCTGAACGGGACCTTCCCGTTAACGCGCGCCCGCTCGCGTCCGCGCCAGAAGCAAGGAGACCGTCATGCCGTTGATTCCCATGCGCGTCATGCTGGATCACGCCGCCGAGCACGACTACGGCGTCGGCGCCTTCAACGTCAACAACATGGAGCAGATCCAGGCCATCATGCAGGCCGCCGAGGAGACCAATTCCCCGGTCATCGTCCAGGCCTCGCGCGGGGCTAGGTCCTATTCCCAGGACAACTACCTGCGGCACCTGATGCTGGCCGCGGCGGAGCTGCATCCCAAGCTGCCCATCGCCATGCACCAGGATCACGGCAACAGCCCCGAGACCTGCTTCAGTGCCATCGAGCAGGGTTTTACCTCGGTGATGATGGACGGTTCGCTGCAGGAGGACGGCAAGACCCCGTCCAGCTACGAGTACAACGTCGAGGTGACCAGGAAGGTCGTGGAGCGGGCCCATGCCCTGGGCGTGACCGTCGAGGCCGAGATCGGCTGCCTGGGAGGCATCGAGGACGGGCAGGGCGCCGGCCTGTCGGACGAGGAGGTCCTGGCCCACCTGACCGATCCCGGGCAGGCGGAGCAGTTCGTGGCCGACACGGGTTGCGACGCCTTGGCCGTGGCCATCGGTACGAGCCACGGCGCCTACAAGTTCAAGAAGAAGCCCACCGGCGACGTGCTGAAGATGGACCTCATCGAAGAGATTCACCGTCGGCTGCCCGACACCCACCTGGTCATGCACGGCAGCAGCTCGGTGCCCAAGGAACTCGTGGACATCATCAACGAGTTCGGCGGCAGGATGCCCGAGACCTACGGCGTGCCCGTGGAGGCCATCCAGCAGGGCATCAAGCACGGGGTGCGCAAGATCAACGTTGATACGGACAACCGGCTGGCCATCACCGGGGCCATCCGCAAGGTGCTCATGGAGCATCCGGAGAAGTTCGATCCCCGCGACTACCTCAAACCCGCCCGGCAGGCCATGGTGGAGGTGGTCAAGGCGCGCATGATCGCCTTCGGCCAGGCGGGATGGGGGGACAAGGTGCCCCACGTGACCCTGGAGGAGATGGCCGCGCGCTACCGGAAGTGATTCAACGCGGCCCGGGCCGCACAGCAGCGGGAGTCTGATCTGATGTACGGAAAATTCGGGGAATTCCTGGCCGCCGAGCTGGCGTCCATCCGTGAGCAGGGCCTGTTCAAGGAAGAGCGGATCCTGGAGAGCCCGCAGGGCGCCGAAGTCCTCGTGGGCGGGCGCAAGGTCCTGAACTTCTGCGCCAACAACTACCTGGGGCTGGCCTCGGATCCGCGTGTGGTCGCGGCCGCCCAGAAGACCCTCGACCAGTGGGGCTACGGTCTGAGCTCCGTGCGCTTCATCTGCGGCACCACGAGTCTGCACAAGCAGCTGGAGCAGGAGCTGAGCGCCTTCCTGGGTACCGAGGACACCATCCTGTACGCCGCCTGCTTCGACGCCAACGGCGGTGTGTTCGAACCCCTGGTGGACCAGGACAGCGCCATCATCACCGACCAGCTCAACCACGCCTCGATCATCGACGGGGTACGTCTGGCCAAGGCGCAGCGGTACATCTACAAGCACGCCGACATGGACGACTTGGAGGCCCGCCTGCGTGAGGCCGCCCAACGCAAATTCCGGCTGATCGTCACCGACGGCGTGTTCTCCATGGACGGGGACCTGGCCAACCTGGCGGGCATCTGCGACCTGGCCGAGAAGTACGACGCCCTGGTCATGGTGGACGACAGCCATGCCACGGGATTCGTGGGAGCCACCGGCCGCGGCACCTGCGAACGTTTCGACGTCATGGGCCGCGTGGACATCATCACCACGACCCTGGGCAAGGCCCTGGGCGGGGCCCTGGGCGGCTGCACCAGCGGTCGCAAGGAGATCATCGCCTGGCTGCGCCAGAAGAGCCGCCCCTACCTGTTCAGCAACTCGCTGCCCATGATGGTTTGCGGGGCTTCGCTGGAGGTGCTGCGGATCCTGCGCGAGGACCCCGAGCCACTGCGCCGGCTGGAGGAGAACCAGCAGCGGTTGCGCAGCGGCCTGCGTGAGCTGGGCTTCGACGTGGAGGAGGGCGAGCATCCCATCATCCCCGTGCACTTCCGCAAGCACGAGAACGACGCGGTCCTGGCCCAGGAGATGTCCGCCGACCTGCTGGCCGAGGGGATCTACTGCATCGGGTTCAGCTTCCCCGTGGTTCCGCGCGGGCAGGCGCGCATCAGGCTCCAGGTCTCGGCCGCCCATTCGCCGGAGCAGGTCAAGCGGTGTCTGGACGCCTTCGCCGCCGTCGGCCGTCGGCACGGCGTGATCTGAGGCGACGGGAAAGATCCGATAGATTCAACAGTGCAGGCAGGGCTCGTTCACGGGGGACGGGCCCTGTTTCTTGAATTGAGCCAGCATCTCGTGGAGGTCCCCGGGCCGCAGGGGCTTGGTCAGATAGTCGTCCATGCCGACCTCGAGGCAGGCATCCTTGATCTCCGCGACGGTGCTGGCGGTCAGGGCCACGATGGGTACGCGACTGCAATCGCCCGGCAGCTTGCGGATGCGCCCGGCGGCCTCGATCCCGTCCATCACCGGCATCTTCAGATCCATGAGCACGATGTCGAAGTTGTCCTTGGCCGTCCGGCGCCAGGCTTGCTCGCCGTTATTGGCGGTGGCCACCTCGCAGCCGAATTTTTCCAGGATCCTGATGGCGATGGCCCGGTTGGTGGCGTTGTCCTCGACCAGCAGGACACGCATTCCTTCGAGATCCCCGTGTTCGCATGTTGACGACGCGGACCGGTCGGTTTCCGGTTTGGCGGTGGGATGCAGGCACAACCGGGCCGTGAAGGTGGAACCCTTGCCGGGGCTGCTCTCGACTTCCAGACCGCCGCCCATCAGCCGGGCCAGGTTCTGGCTGATGGACAGGCCGAGGCCGGTGCCGTTGGTGGTCAGGGCGAGATGACTGTCGGCCTGGGTGAAGACCTGGAAGATCTTTTCCCTGTCGGCGGGATCGATGCCGATGCCCGTGTCGGTGACGGAGATGTCGACCATGTCGTCCCCGTCCGGAGACGGCTCGACACCGAGGGTGATCTTCCCCTTGCGGGTGAATTTCAGGGCGTTGCCCAGGAGGTTCATGACGATCTGGCGGATCCGGCAGGAATCCCCGATGACCCAGTGTTCCGGGCCCAGCCCGTTGCGGAATTCCAGTTCCAGCCTCTTGCTCTCGGCCGCCGTTTCGAAGAGCGCCCCGCACGACTCGAGGGTCTTGACGAGATCGAAAGGCTCGGCGGAGATGACGAACTTGCCCGCTTCCAGCTTGGAGAGGTCGAGGATGTCGTTGAGGATCGTCATCAGGGATTCCGAGGAATCCTTGATGAGACGGACCAGGTAGCGGTTCTCGGTGTCGGGGAGGTCCTGCAGGAGGTTGACCGCTCCGATGATCCCGTTCATGGGGGTGCGGATCTCGTGGCTCATGTTCGCCAGGAACATGCTGCGGGCGCGGGCCGCTTCCCTGGCCTCGATCATGGCCTTCTTCAGGCGTACCGTCCGCTCGTTGAAGCGGTGGGCCAGCAGTCCCAACTCGTCACGGCGGGGGATCGGCAGCAGCGGAAGCTCCTCGGCCTGGCCGTCGTCCCGGTTCAGGAGCCCCGCCATGGAGGTGATGGGCCCGGTGACGCGGATCTGTATCCACAGGGAGGCGCCGAGGATCAACAGGACCATCGGCACCAGCAGGATGACCAGCAGGTGGCGGCTCAGGTTCAGGGCCGGGGCCATGACCGCATCCCTGGCCACGGCGGTCACGAGGATCCAGTCGGCGCCGGGGATCTCGGCCATGGTCAGATAGGTGGTCCCCTTGAGGATCGGATCCCGGTTCTGCTCCAGGAAGATGCTGGTCTCGCGGTTCGGCTTCGCATGATCCAGGAAATCCGCGGCGATCAGCCCCGCTTCCCGGGAGGGCAGGCTGTCGACGGCTCCCAGGAGTCTGACCTGGAAATCGGCGGCGGTCTCGATTTCCGCCGGCGAGATCGCGGCGCTCTTGCGTGCCTGATAGTCATCGAGGGTCTTCTTGAAGGGCAGGAAGACCTGGTCGCAGGTGGCGTTGCCGAGCAGGGAAGCCATGGCGGCCAAGCCGTCGTCTCGTTCCCCGGATCCATAGAAGGTCTCGTGCATCAGGTCGCTGGGAAAGGTGATGAAGCGCCCGGCGCGGTCCAGCAGGAAGGCGTAGCCCCAGTGGTTGGGGATCAGGCTCTGGATGACGTCGGACATCCCCGCCAGCTTGACGTCCACGGTGACCACCCCGGCCAGCTTCCCCTGGCGGTAGTAGGGGACGGTGCAGGTGGTCATGGGTTCCTTGGAGTACGGATCGAGGTAGGCCCTTGACCAGTAAGCCTTGTTCCCCTGTTGAATGACCGCCGGCGCGTACCACTCCTCCCTGGTGTAGGGGGGATTATCCGGGTCGTTGTAGTCATCGTAGAAGCGCAGGTGCCCGTCGGGGGCTCTTCCCCAGAAGAAGCTGCACCGCTGTCGCCGGGGATCGAAGGCATAAGGCTCGGGCCACAGGCCGCCGCCGGCGATGATGGAAGCGGTGTCGTCGTCCTGGAGCAGCAGGGGGAAGGTCCTGGCGACCAGGTCGGGATCCTGGGGCTGGGTGGCTGCGACCCCCGCCAGGGCGAAGGCCGTGGCGGTCACGCTGCTGACGGTGGATTCCAGGCTGGCGATCAAGGCCTGGTTGCGGGCCTGGAGCTGCTTGTGGGACTGCTCCACCAGAATATCCTGGCCGGTGGTGCGGATGACCCAGGAAACGGCCAGCACCGAACCGGCGGCCAGCAGGACGAACAGGGCCAGGGGCATCAGATGCTGGCTTTGCCACCATATTACCCGGAATGGGCTGGTTTCCTTCTTTTCTGACCCGGTCAAGGGTTCTCCCCCCAATCAATATGGTCCTGGCTTTCTCTGATATTGTTTCGGACCCGGGGGGTTGAACTTGAATGTTGAATTCATGGTGACAGGATCCGTTATCGGCTCCGATTTGCGTTTTCAGGACCCTTGGTATAAATTGCGCCTCGCCACGCCTGCGCACCTGGGTTAAGGTTTCGCAGGCGTGTGTTTTCATACCCCGGGGCTTTCCGCTCCGGGCGCCACACGGACTGATTGCAGGGCCGAGGGCCCTGGACGGGGACAAGTACCATGATCGACGATCTGAGCAGGATCAGGAACATCGGCATCAGCGCCCACATCGACTCGGGCAAGACCACCCTGACCGAGCGCATTCTCTTCTACACCGGACGCATCCGCGCCATCCACGAGGTGCGCGGCAAGGACGGGGTGGGGGCCACCATGGACTCCATGGAACTGGAGCGCGAGCGCGGGATCACCATCCAGAGCGCGGCTACCTATACCATCTGGAAGGACCATCAGGTCAACATCATCGACACGCCGGGCCATGTGGACTTCACCATCGAGGTCGAGCGGGCCCTGAAGGTCCTGGACGGGGCGATCCTCGTCCTGTGCGCCGTGGCCGGCGTGCAGAGCCAGTCCATCACCGTGGACCGGCAGATGCGCCGTTATTCGGTGCCCCGCATCGCGTTCGTGAACAAGTGCGACCGCAGCGGCGCCAACCCGGCGCGGGTGACGGAGCAGCTGCGCGACAAGCTCAAGCTCAACGCGGTGATGATGCAGATCCCCATCGGGCTGGAGGACAAGCTGGAGGGCCTGGTCGACCTGGTCACCATGAAGGCCTTCCGGTTCGAGGGCGAGAACGGCGAGAAGATCGTCGAGGAAGAGATCCCCGCCGCCTTGAAGCTGGAGGCCGAGGCGCGTCGCGAGGTGATGCTCGACGCGGTCAGCATGTTCAGCGACGAGCTGATGGAGGCCATGCTGGAGGAGAACGTCACCGAGGACATGATCCACGCCGCCGTGCGCAACGGCGTCCTGCAGGGGGAACTGGCCCCGGTGTACATGGGCAGCGCCTACAAGAACAAGGGTGTGCAGCTGCTGCTCGACGCGGTGGTCCGCTACCTGCCGGCGCCGGGAGACATCGCCAACACCGCCTTGCGCGTGGAGGCCGACGGTTCGGAGACCGAGTTCCAGCTCAGCAGCAGCCCCGACGACCCCCTGGTCGCCAACGCCTTCAAGCTGGAGGAAGGGCCCTACGGGCAGCTGACCTACATCCGCATCTACCAGGGTGTGGTGCACAAGGGAAGCGACATCTACAACAGCCGCACCGGGCGCAAGGTCAAGGTGGGGCGGATCGGCCGCATGCACGCCGACCAGATGGAGGAGATCGAGGAGGCCCGGGCGGGGGACATCATCGCCCTGTTCGGTATCGACTGCGCCAGCGGCGACACCTTCACCTCGGGCGAGCGCATCTCCCTGTCGAGCATGCACGTGCCCGAGCCGGTGGTGTCCCTGGCGGTCGTGCCGGTGGACAACAAGGCCTCGGCCAAGATGAGCAAGGCCCTGCACCGGTTCACCCGTGAGGATCCCACCTTCCGCGCCATGGTCGATCCGGAGACCGGCGACACCATCATCAGCGGCATGGGCGAGCTGCACCTGGAGGTCTACATCCAGCGCATCAAGCGGGAGTTCGGCGCCGAGGTCACCACCGGCGCGCCCCAGGTCAAATACCGCGAGACCATGACCAAACCGGTGGAATTCGTCTACACCCACAAGAAGCAGACCGGCGGCTCGGGCCAGTACGCCAAGGTCCAGGGCATCCTCGAACCCAGCGACGACGGCGAGTTCCACTTCGAGAACAAGGTGGTCGGCGGCCACATCCCCAGCGAGTACATCGGCGCCTGCGAGAAGGGCTTCGCCACCTCCCTGGCCGAGGGCCGGTACATCGGACACCCCGTGCAGGGGTTGAAGGTGACCCTGGTGGACGGCGCCTCCCATGCGGTTGATTCGTCGGACATGGCGTTCACCACCGCCTGCCGGGCCGCGTTCCGCGAGTTCTATCCCAAGGGCAAGCCCGTGGCCCTGGAGCCCCTGATGCTGGTCTCCATCGAGGGCCCCGGCGAATACCAGGGCGACATCATCAAGACCCTGATGCAGCGCCGCGGGGTGATCGTGGGGACGACCGAGGACGAGGGCTTCATCCGGGTCGACGCCAACGTGCCTTTGGCCGAGATGTTCGGCTACGCCACCGTGTTGCGTTCGGCCACCGCCGGCAAGGCGGAGTTCACCATGGAATTCGCGCGTTACGCCCCGGCTCCGGCCGAAGTGGCGGAGGAACTGGTGCAGGCCTACCAGACCCGGCGCGCCGAGGGACGATGACCGTGCACGGGAGCAATCGCGTGTTAGGGTGTTTCACCAGCAGCAGTGAGGAAAACCATGCCTGAGAAAAGCATGATCCAGAAGAGTCCCGTGCGCATCTTCGAGCGTGCCATCGGCGGGGGCCTCGGCCCGGGCAACCTGGGGGTCGTCCTCTCGCGGCCCGGGGTCGGCAAGACGGGATTCCTGATCGGGTTGGCCGTCGACCAGCTCCTGCAGGGCCGCAAGGTGCTCTACATCTCCACCAAGGAGAGCGTCGAGCACATCAGCAGTTTCTTCGAACAGGTCTTCAACGCCATGGCCGCCAGCCTGGGTCTGGAACAGGTGCTGGAAAAGCAGTTGCGCATGGAACGCAACCGGCACATCCTGGTGTACAACCGGGATCTGTTCTCCCTGGAGAAGCTGGAACAATCGGTGGCCTTTCTCGAGGAAGCGACGGATTTCAAGCCCGACATGGTGGTCATGGACGGCACGCCCCGCTTCGAGAGCACCGAGACCTGGGAGTTGGAGGGCCTGCACCGGCTGGGTGCCGAGTGGAACGCGGAGATCTGGACCAGCAGCAACACCCACCGGGAGAACCAGAAGTCGGACGAGCGGGGAGTACCCTTGAAGGTGGCGCGACATGACGACCTGGTGGACGTGATGGTGATGCTCTGCCCCGAGGGCGAGCGTGTCCGGGTCAAGATCGTCAAGGAACACGGCAGCACGGATCTGCCCCACGTGCAACTGGAACTGGATCCGGGGACGCTGCTGCTGCACTGGAGGTAGCGGGCATGGCGGCAACGGAGGTGGCGGTCAGGCTGGACGAGGTTCGGCGACGGATCGCCGAAGCCTGCCGCAGACACGAACGGTCTCCGCAGGATGTGACCCTGGTGGCCGTCTCCAAGCGCATCGATCTTTCCCTGGTGGCCGACGCCTGCGCCGCCGGCCAGTGGGATCTGGGGGAAAACCGCGTCCTGGACGCCCTGCAGCGCATGGACGACCTGCCCGCCCTGCTGGCCGAGCGCGGTCTCGACCCGGGAAACCTTCACTGGCACTTCATCGGTCATCTGCAGCGGAACAAGGCCCGCAAGGCCTCCGGCCGTTTTACCCTTCTGCACGGGATCGATTCCCTGGAACTGGCCCGGAGACTGTCGGATCTGGCGGTGGCCCAGCAGCGCCGGGAGTCCGTCCTGCTGGAGGTGAACATCTCCGGCGAGCCCCAGAAGAACGGGGTGGCGCCGCAGGATGCCGTGGCCCTGGCCGGGAACCTGGCTGAACTGCCCGGCCTGGCCCTGGACGGGATGATGGGCATGGCCCGCTTCGGCGACGACGAAACGGGTCAACGTCGTTCCTTCGCCCTGCTGCGCGAACTGAACGAACAGGCCCGTGCGGCCACGGGCCTGGCCTTGCCGGTGTTGAGCATGGGCATGAGCGGGGATTTCGAGGCCGCCATCGCCGAGGGATCCACCCTGGTACGCATCGGCACGGCCATTTTCGGGCCGCGCTCTTGAATCACTAACCGGGCTTCCAGATGGCGCCCAATATCGTGGCACGGAGGTCGAGATATGGCCATGACCAGGCTCGCCCTGGCTCTCCTGCAGGTGTACTCCTGGCTCATCGTGGCCCGGGTCATCATCAGCTGGATCAGCCCCGGTTCCCGTAACGACATCGTCTTGTGGGTCATCCGGCTCACCGAACCGGTGCTGCGCCCCTTGCGGATCCTCGTACCCCTGCCGGTGGTCGATCTGTCCCCTCTTTTGGCATGGCTCTTGATCCGTCTCCTCATGAATCTGATTGCCCGGGTCTGAATCCGGGTACGAATATTTGATCTTTCCTGGGGCCAGAGGCTCCGGGTCCGGTCCCGAGGAGACCCCCATGAGAATCACTCCGTTGGATGTGCGCAAGCAGGAATTCCGCAAGGCCGTGCGCGGCTACGACAGCGACGAGGTCAGGGGGTTTCTGACCACCCTGGCCGAGGAATACGAAACGGTCCTGGTGGACAACAAGAGCCTGCGCGAGACCGTCGCCCAGCAGGACGAGAAGCTGAAGGAATACACCAAACTGGAGTCCACCTTGCGCGATACGCTCATGACCGCCCAGCAGGTCATGGCCGACACCAAGGAAAACGCGGCCCACGAGGGGCAGCTCATTGTCGAGGAAGCTCGGCAACAGGCCCATCGGATCCTGTCCGAGTGCCGCGTGCACACTGAAGAACTGCGGCGTGAAATCATCATGTTGCGCCAGGAAAAGGAGACCTACCTGGCCCGTTTCCGTTCCCTGGCCCAGGCCCAGATCCAGTTCGTCGAGGCCCATGAGCAGGATTTCGCCGACACGGACCGCCGACTGCTGGAAATGGCCGACACCCTGGTCGGTGGGGCCGCCACAACGGCTCCGGCGGCTCCGGCGGCTTCCTACACTTCGGTTGCCCCTACTGCCGGCCCCACAGCCGTGTCCGCGCCGCCTCAGTCCTCGGCCCCAGCCGTTTCCGGAACCGATTCGGTGGACCGGGACCAGTGGCGGGATTATGCACCCTTGAACACGGTCGCAGGCCAGGATCAGGCCGTCGACCAGGATCAGGAGGTTGCGTCCGCAACAAAGCCCGCCACAACGCCCGCCGCAACGCCCGCCGTTGACGAGTCTACCGAACAGGTGGCCAATTCCCTGGCCGAGGCGGTGGAGATGGCGAGCAAGGGCATTCCCGTGCCGGCCGTGGATTCAGGCACCGGGGCGGCGGGACAGCAGGAACCGAAGCCGGTGGAAGCTTCGGTGCTCCAGGGCGAACCCCAGGTCGATGATGTGGCGGTGCCGGTGTAGAACCGGCTCCTACGAGGTCTTTTTCCCGGCGGGAATCCTGGATTCCCGCTTTTTTGGGGTTGTGCCTGTGAGATTGTGTCTCCCCCCAAGCCCTGATCTTCCTGTGCTTTCAATTTTCTCCCCCGCTCAGTACGCCAGCTTCAGATCATGGATCCGATTCCTCGG
>CAYPVD010000102.1:0-10670 GCA_964414055.1 uncultured Fibrobacteraceae bacterium | reverse complement strand
CGCCGTAGAGCACGCTGTTGACGTTGCTGGTATAGACGGGGCTGTCCCCGGCCATACTGCTCAGCGCCATACCCAGCATCAGGGCGACACAAGCGAACATGGTGAATTTCTTCATTTTTTTCCCCCCATCATCGGCACGAGGCCGACACATGGTTAGGCGAACGATTGAATATGCACCCCAGGCCCTTGCGAGCCAGAAGGCATATTGACGGGCGACAAATCACGTTCCCAGAGACCGCCGACGCAGACAATTTCTGCGCTTAACGAGCGAGATCTCCTCCAAAGATGCAGACCCAAGTTGGTGAGCGAACACAGCGTCAAGTGATTGTAACGAACTGCAAGTGGAAAACAGGGACAGCGCACCTCAAGGGATGGGAACAATTTGTCTTTGAGTCGCATCATTACCTTATCCGATCTCGCCGGTGGAGTCAATAGTCTTTCGGAAAAAAATATCATGCCTAAAAAACGAGGACCGTCTCACGGAAAAGCCGGTCCCCGGTACAGAATCTACAACAACTCATCAATTATCCGTCGCAACCATCTCCTGAAAATCACCGTATCGCGCAAAAAGTCCGTGGATTTCCCTTAAAAATGCCAGACGGACAGCACGCAAATGCTCATCTTCCACGTTGACCCTGACTTCCGTGAAAAAACGGTCGATGGCCGGTCCCAGGCGCGAAAAAACCGCGAAAACATCGGCAAATCGACCTTCACGCTCTGCAAGGTCAACCTCACCCGCGGCGGCGGCTACCTGTTCCAGCAGGGTTTGCGCAGCGGGATGGTCCAGTTGCGAGAAGTCCTCGCCGTCAGCACCGGCGCCCCCCGACAACCATCTGGCGAGGCAATCATCCAGTTGGTCCACGGCCAGCAGGTCGCCCTTGAGGATGTTCCGGCACCTTTTGTACCCGGCCGCGGCCTGCAGGAAGTCCTCCCTGTCACGGTGGGCGGACAGGGCCTCGATCCAGGCCAGGGCCGCCACGGGATCCTGCCAGCGCACCGGCAGAACCGACCGCACGACCTCCAGGGGATGACCCAGGCCGTCGATGAAATAGCCCTCCAACCGCGTGCGGATGAAGTCGCCGATCAACGACTTCTCCTCGGCCGGATCCTTGCCCGGCGCGAACACCATCAGCTTGTCCAGGACGGCCCCCAGCGCCTCGCGCAGATCCAGGTGCCAGCCGCGATCCAGCAGGATCCTGATCACTGCCAGGACATGGCGGCGCAGGGCGTAGGGATCCTTGGCCCCGGTGGGCACGAACCCCGCCAGCCAACAGCCGCCGACAGTGTCCAGACGATCGGCCACCGCCAGACAGCAGCTGATGTCGTCGGGCGGCAGCTGGCCGGAGGCTGAACGGGGCAGGTAATGGAACTCCACGGCGCCTGCGACCTCCGGGCTCTCTCCGGCCAGCTCGGCATACCGGGCCCCGATGAAACCCTCCAGCTTGGTGAACTCCTTGCCGTCCCTGATCATCTCGCTGGTCAGGTCGTTCTTGCAGATGTAGGCGGCCCGCAACAGGGACTCGGGGGCCTGGTCCGACAATGCCAGGTGGCGTGTCCAGAGCTCGCCGCTGAAATCCACCAGGCGGCGGCTCTTGTCCAGGACGGTCCCGAAACCCTCGACCCAGGTCACGGTCCCCAGCAGTTCGGTGCGCTCGTCGGGACTCTTCTGCTGGTCGAACCGCCAGTAGAAGAGGGCATCGGCCAGCCTCGCCCGCAAGACCCGCTCATTGCCGGCGATGACGTTGTCCAGAAAATCGCTCCCGCCGTCGCGCACGGCCGCAAAGCGGGGAAAAAGCCGGTCCGTTTCCCTGTTCCGTACGGTGAAATAGCGCTGATGGGCCTTCAGGGCCGTGGTGATCACCTGGGCGGGCAGGGCGAAGTACTCCTCGTCGTACGCCCCCAGGAAAGGCGTGGGGTGCTCGCAGAGAAAGACCACCTCGTCCAGCAGCTCCCGGTCCATGACCAGTTCCGCCGCCGGGTCATAGCCGCCCAGCAGCTTCTCGAATCCGGTCAGGATCAACTCGCGGCGACGATCCGGATCCGCAACCACGCCCGCCTCGTGCATGGTCTCCAGGTAGTTCTCCGGCCCCTCCAGGGCGATCTCCCGGTTGCCCGCCAGGGTCCGGTGGCCGCGGCTGAGGCGATCGGCCCGCAGGTACCCCACTTCCAGGGGCACGACCTCGTCTCCCAGCAGGGCCACGATCCACTGCAGGGGACGGGAATACTCGAGGTCGTAATCGGCCCAGCGCATGACCTTGCGAAAGGGCAGACCCAGAATGAGCTCGGGCAGGATCTCCCGCAGCACATCGGCGGCGGGCAGGCCCTCTTCCCGCTTTCGGGCCACCAGGAATTCACCCCGCCGGTCCTGTTCCCGCCCGCAATCCTCCAGGGCCAGGCCCGCCTTGCGCGCGAACCCCAGACCGGCGGGAGTCGGCTGACCGTCGGGACCGAAAGCCACGCTGACCGGGGGACCCTTGATGGTCAGTTCCCGGTCCGGCTGCCGGACCGGGACTTCCTGCACCAGCAGGGCCAGGCGCCGGGGCGTGGCGACGACCCGGATTCCTTCCGCCGGCAAGCGGTGCTCCTCCATGGCCGACCTGAAGCTCTCTTCGAGCGCCTTCATGGCTCCGGGGATGAAGCGGGCCGGGATCTCCTCGCTGCCGATTTCCAGGAGGAAGGGCAAGGTGGTCGTCTTGGTGCCGGACTGTCGCATCACGCGGTTTCCCCCTTGAGCAGGGGGAACCCCTGGTCCTCCCTGCTCTTGACGTAGCTCTGGGCCGCCAGACGGGCCAGGTTGCGCACCCGGGTGATGTACCCGGTGCGCTCGGTCACCGATATGGCCCCGCGGGCCTCCAGGACATTGAACAGATGGCTGCACTTGATAACCGCGTCGTACCCCGGGTGCACCAGCCCCGCTTCCAGCAGGCGCGCCGCCTCCTGCTCCTTCTCCTCGAAATGGCGGCGGTACAGCGCCACGTCCACATGCTCGAAGTTGAAGGCCGAGTATTCCCGTTCGAACTGGCCCATGACCTCGCCCCAGGTCAGGCCGCCCCCCCAGACCAGGTCCTTCACATGATCGACCTCCTGGATGAACATGCACAGGCGCAGTAGTCCGTAGGTCAGTTCCACCGCCACGGGCTTGCACCTGATGCCACCCACCTGCTGGAAATAGGTGAACTGGGAGACCTCCATGCCGTCCAGCCAGACCTCCCAGCCCAGACCGGCCGCACCCAGGGTCGGCGATTCCCAGTCATCCTCCACGAACCGGATGTCGTGCTCGGCGGCCTTGATGCCCAGGGCGCCCAGGGATTCCAGGTACAGCTCCTGACTGCCTGAGGGGTTGGGCTTCAGCAGGACCTGGTACTGCAGGAACTGGTGCACGCGGTTTGGATTCTCCAGGTAGCGGCCGTCCTTGGGACGCTTGCTGGGTTCGACGTAGGCCACCTGCCACGGCTCGGGCCCCAGGGCGCGCAGGAAGGTGTTGGGATTGAACGTCCCGGCCCCCACCTCACTGTTGTAGGGCTGGGTGATCACGCACCCGTAATCGCTCCAGAACTTCTGCAGGGAGGCGATCATTTCCTGGTAGGTCATCATCGGGCGTCAATCCTTTCGCGGGCGCAGCAGGTCCAGGGCCGCGGGCAGCCTGTATCCAGGCAGGTGATAGCCCATGAAGGCATGCAGGAGCGCGCCGATCTCGCGCCGCAGGGAACGGGACCAGCCTTCCGGCTGCAGGCGGTCATCCGACCTCGAGGCCAGCGAAAGCAGGATCCTCCAGGCCGCCGCGCTGAGGGAACGCCGCACCCCCTGTCCTACAGCGTCGCCGGCACCGCAGGCCTGGCAAAGAACACCGCCCTCGGCCACGGCGAACCAGAGCGGGCCCGGGTGGTCCACATCCAGCCCCGCCCCGCAGCCCGGACAAAGGGTCAGGTCCGGCGCCAGGCCCTGCAGGCTCAGCAGATCCCACTCCAGGGCGAAAAAAGCCAGTCCGGGCGCCCGGCAGGTCGGGGACGATAACACCCGGACAAATTCCTCGCAAATCGCAAACAGGGTTCCGGTGTCCTGGCCCGGCAACGGCCCCGCGGCATCCGGCTCGCGCGGCCGGCAGCGATCGACCAGTTCCAGGGCGCCCAGCAGGAACGCCGAGCGTTCCAGGGTCGCCCCGGCGGCCAGGGGGTCCAGATGCACCGAACCTGTGCGCAGGTACTGGAGCTTACGCCGGGGATCCAGGCCGAACTCCGCGGCGATCAGGCGTCCGGGCTCCACAAGGGCCCGCAGCTGGGATCGGGGGCGGCGGGCGGCCTTGGCTATGACCTTGACGTAACCGTGGTCCCGGGTCAGGTAGGAGGCGATGGAGCTGGTCTCGCCGCACGGCCAGCTGCGCAGCACCAGGGCATCGGTGGCCGCCACGGGCAGGGGCAGCACGCTCACGGCGAGCCGCCCTGGAGCATGCTCAGAAACAGGGTGGCCAGACCGAGATAGACCAGCAGGCCGAACACGTCGTTGAAGGTGGTGATGAAGGGGCCGGTGGCCACGGCCGGATCCACTCCCATACGGTGCAGCAACAGGGGGACCCCCGTCCCGACCATGGCCGCCAGCAGGATCACCAGCAGCATGGCCATCCCCAGCACCGCCGACAGCATGGGGTCGCCGTGGATGATCTCGGACAGGAGGAATACCGCTACGGCCATGGCGGCCCCCGTCAGCAGGGCCGTGCCCAGCTCCCGCAGCATGTGCCGCCCCAGGCGGAAGAAACCGACCTCGCCTGTGGCCAGGCCGCGCACGACCACCGAGGATGTCTGGATACCCGTGTTGCCGCCCAGGGCCATGATCATGGGAATGTAGAAGGCAAGGGCCACCATGCTCTGCAGGCTGGCTTCGAAACGCGACAGCACGAGCACCGAACCAAGCTCGCCCCCCAGGGCGCCCAGCAGCCAGGGCAGCCGCGAACGCGCCACCCGGAAGGCCGACTTTTCCCCGAATTCCTCCACGCTCACGCCGGCCAGGCGCGAGATGTCCTCGGTGGCCTCCTCCTCGAGAACATCCATGACGTCGTCGGCCATGATCCGTCCCACCAGCCGCATGCGGTGGTCGACGACCGGCAGGGAAATCAGGTCATGGGTCATGAAGAAGTTGGCCACCTCCTCCTGGTCGAGATCCACCTCCACGTACAGGGGGTCCGGTTCCATGACCTCACGCACCAACGCCGCGGGATCGGCCAGCAGCAGCCTGATCAGGGGCAACCGTCCGGTCAGCCTACCGCTGCGGTCCAGGGCGAAGACGAAGTGGATGTTCTCCAGATCGTCCTCGTCCAGGCCGCGCAGCCGGGCCACGGCCTCGCCGCAGGTCTGGTCCTCCTGGACGGCGATGAACTCCTTGTCCATCAGGCCGCCGGCGGTCTCCGGCTCGTACTGCAGGAGGTCGGAGACCTCGTCCCGCTCCTCCTCCTCCATGGCGGCCAGGACCTCGGCCTGCTGGTCCCGGTCCAGCTCCCCGATGACGTCGGCCGCCTCGTCCGAGGGCATCTCCTCCAGGACGTCGGCGATCTCGTCGATATCCAGCAGGGTGAACAGGGCCCCGAGACTGCGGTTGTCGATCTCGCCCAGGACCTCCGCCAGGGGATCCGGCGGCAGCAGACGCAGGATCCGGGCCGTATCCTCCACGCTCATGGGGCGCAGGATCTCCGACAGGTCACCCGGCGAAAGCTCCAGGGCCAGGGCCCTTATCCTCTCCCGGTCGTCGGCGTCCAGCAGCTCGCGGAAACGCAGCCCCAGGGCATGACGCTCGACGTCGAGGTTGCTCGGATCCAGGACCCGCTCGTCGGGACGGATCTCGCCAGGTTCCAGGTGTTGCTGGTCACTCACGGCTTCGGCTCCCCTGATTCCCTGTCTGAAGACGGAACGGTGCGGGACAGGGCGGTCATGCCGTCCCCGATCTCCCCGACCTGGGCGGATGTCATGATGGCGCCGCCGGAGACCACGAGCTTGATGGCCTCCTCGACGGACAGGGGCAGTTCCCGCACCTGGTCCCGGGGCACAAGCAGCATGTACCCCGACGTGGGGTTTGGCGTGGTCGGCAGGAATACGCTGACCACGTCGGCCCGCGTGTCCTCATGGGTGGTGAAGCCCAGGGAATACATGCCGGGCCGCGGGTAGCTGAACAGGACCACCTTCTGGAAGGCGGTCCGGCGATCCTGCAGGAAGACGGCGGCGATCTGCTTGATGGCCGAGAACACGCTCTTGACCACGGGGATGCCGGTGAAGAACCGGTCCAGCATGCGGAAGAACGCCCCGCCGATGACGTTGCGGGTCAGCAGGCCGATCAGCACGATGAGACAGAAGACCACGCCGGCCCCGATGACCGTCAGGAAAAAATCGGGATAGGTCTCCGTCAGCGAGGGGATGCGCTGCAGCCACGGCCTCATGACGCCGCTGACCAGCAGGTACGTACGCCACAGGATCCAGCTGGTGATGGCCAGCGGGGAAACGGCCAGCAGGCCGGTCAGGAAATGGCGTCGCAAAAATCCCAGCATGACAACCTCAGTTCGCATCCTCGGGCGTCTCGGCGGCTTCCTGCCGGTGGCGCAGGTAACCGGGCAGATCCTGCGGCGATTCCAGGAGCACCCTGAGAATCCGCTGGTCCTCCACGTCCTCGACGGTGATGACGAGGTCCCCCACACCGATCCTGTCGCCGCGGTCCGGAACGTTGCCGGCGGCCTCGTAAATCAGACCGCCGAGGGTCTCGCTGGTCTCCCAACCGTCGACCCCCTCCAGGTCCAGACCCAACTCGTGGCTCAGGTCGTCCAGGTCGATCTTGGGGTCCAGCCGCACGTGGCGGGCATCGACCCAGGTCAGGAGCTCCTCCTCGGGGTCGAACTCGTCCTGGATCTCGCCCACGATCTCCTCCAGCACGTCCTCCAGGGTCACCAGCCCGGCGATGCCGCCGTACTCGTCGATGACCACGGCCATGTGGATGTGCTGGGACCGGAATTCGTCCAGCACCTCGTCGATCTTCTTGCTCTCGGGAATGAAGTAGGCGGGGCGGACCAGGGAGGCCAGCTTCATGCCCTCGGCGGCGAACCGGCCCTCCTTGACCAGCCGCAGCAGATCCTTGGAATACAGGATCCCGATCACCTTGTCCATGCTGCCCTGGTACACGGGGATGCGCGAGTGCCCGCTGCTGATGACGGCCTCCAGGCTGGAGGCCACGTCGTCGTCCCCATCGAGGATCACCATGTCGATGCGCGGAATCATGATCTCGCGCACGGCCGTGTCGTGGAACGCGAAGATGCTCTGGATCATCTCCCGCTCGTCCTCGTCCAGCGTGTTGCCCTCGGTGTCGTCGGCGATCAGGTTGCGGATCTCCCCGGAAGTCAGGTGGGGTTGGGCCTCGGCGACCCAGAGCGTATCGTCCAGGCGGTTCATCACCGCCAGCAGGAGCGCGGTGACCGGGCGCAGCAGCCAGTTGAAAGGGTACAGCAGCGTACCCACCACCCGCACGTAGTTCATGGCCGTGCCCGCGGCCAGGAGCTTGCAGACCATGCCGCCCAGGGTCCAGGCCAGAACTGCGGTCACGGTGAACAGGACATGGAAGGCGAAGTCCAGGGGCCCGGACCACAACCGGGACAGGATGTGTCCCCAGGCGAAACTGCCCATAACCGTCAAGGTCAGATAGAGGGTGCCGACGGTGATCTGGAACCGCCTGTCGTGGTCGAGGTATTCCCGCACCACCGGGCCCAGGGACTCCGGCTCGACCAGCCCGTTGCGGTAAAGCCCCATGATGCGGTAATGCGCGGTCATCAGGCCGCCCAGGAGCACGGCCCCCAGCCAGCTGCCGAGGCACAGGATCACCGTGCCCGTAGCTCCGGCCAGACCCGCCGCCATCCCGTCCATAGCTCCCATGACCGCCTCTCTTCTGGTCAAGCCAGCGGGTGGGACATGCCCATCCCGCCCAACAGTTCGGTCTCCAGGCCACGCATCGTGCGTGCCATCTCGGGCTCTCCGTGGTCCCAGCCCAGCAGGTGCAGGCACCCGTGGATCACCAGCAGGGTGAATTCCGTCCCCACGGACCACCCTTCGCGCAGGCAACGCCGGGCCACGAAATCCGGGGCCAGGATCACCTCGCCCACCACATCCGGCGGCGACTCGCGCCAAAGATCGCAGGCCGCTCCCCGGTTCCCGGCCCTGAGATCGGGATCGCCCCGCCCCTCGGCCAACAGGTACGAGAAGGACAGGACATCCGTCACGCCCTCCCTGTTGCGGTACCTGCCGTTCATGGCGGCGACGGTGCCGTCGTCCGCCAGCACCAGGTTGGCCGGCCAGTCCTGGCCGCCGAGCCCCGCCAAGGCCTCGGCCAGCGGCGGCGGGATTCTGCCTTCGTCCACCCAGCAGCCAGTTCGGAATCGATCCTCACCCCTGCGCTCGATCAGTTCGAGGATCACGTCCGCTTTTCCTTCTCGCGGCCGCCGCGCTCGCCGCCGTCGGCGGTTTCCGCCCCTTCGCCGTGATCCTGGCGCTGGCCCGGATAGGCGATCCGCGCGTGATGGATCCCGGTCAGCAGGGGGATGAACGCCTCGCGGATCCGCGCCAGGTCGCTGAGCGTCAATCCGGACTCGTCCAGCTCCCCGCTGAGCATCCGCTTGTCGATGATCTGCTTGACCATCTCCCGGATCCTGCTGGGCGTGGGCCGGGCCAGGGACCGTGTCGCCGCCTCCACTGCGTCGGCCAGCATGACCACGGCCGTCTCCCGGGACCGAGGCTTGGGGCCGGGGTAGCGGAAGTCGTCCACCTTCACCGTGTCGTTCTCCTGGTCCTCCAGGGCCTTGCGATAGAAATACTCCATGACCATGGTGCCGTGATGTTCGGGGATGAAATCGATCACCGCCTGGGGCAGGCGCCACTTGCGCGCCAGCTCGATCCCCTCCTTGACGTGGGCGCCGATGACCAGGGCGCTCATGCTCGGGCTCAGTTCGTCGTGCTTGTTGACGTTGGGGAGCTGGTTCTCCACGTAGTATTCCGGTTTCTCCATCTTGCCGATGTCGTGGAACAGGGCCCCCACCCTCGTCAGCAGCGAGTTGGCGTCGATGGCCCGCGCCGCCTGTTCGGCCAGCTGCCCCACCACCTGACTGTGATGGTAGGTGCCCTGGGCCTCCAGGGCCATGCGCTGCAACAGGGGGTGGTTCAGATCCGAGAGCTCCAGCAAGGTGAGATCGGAACACACTCCCACCGCCGGTTCCACCACCGGCAACAGGAACAGGCCGAAGGCCACCGACAGGATGGGGGTGAAAACGGCCACCAGCAACCACCCGCCATTCTCCGGCCCCGCGCCCACTGCTCCGACCCCGAACAGGACGCTCTGGACCACCGACAGGACCGTCAGCAGCACGATCGTCTGGTAGAACTGGCTGCGCTTCTGGATCCGGCGCACCGAAACCACCGTGACCATCCCCAGGATGAACCAGGAGAATGTCACCGTGGCCGGAAGCTCCGGCAGCAGGGCCAGCAAGGACAGGGCCAGCAGGGTGGTGGTGTAGCCCACCTGGTCCCGGAACAGGACCGTGGACAGCAGGGCCAGCAGCACGATGGGCACGGCGACCGGGCCCAGGTTGGCATGGCCCAATGCGAAGGAGGCCCCCGCCAGGTACAAGACCAGCACCACGGCCAGGGCCGTCGCCAGGCGCGGCGTGCGCAGGCGCCGGGAGAAATGGATGCTGCCCAGCCAGCAGAAAAGACCCAGGGCGATGACGATCAGGACCGACCGCGCCAGGTAGCGCAGCAACCTGTCCCACACGCCGTCGCTGCCGCCCCGCGCCTGGAGTTCACGGGCCAGGGCGTCCAGGAACAAGGCCTGCCTGTCCGTGACGCGCACCCCCTGGTCGACGATCCTCTCGTCCGTGATGAACTCCCGCGTTGTGGGCACCTGCTGCCGCACCGCCTCCTGCCTGGCCTGTGTGGCTTCCGGGTCATAGACCAGGTTCGGCACCAGGAATCGCCGCAGCAGCGAGGCCGCGTCCGCGGCTTCGACCGGAGCCATCCCCTCGGCGCGCAACCCTGCCAGCAGCCTTTCCTCCAGGCCGGACTGGGTCACCACCTGCTGCCGACGCACAACCTGCTCGTTGTTCCCCTCGACGATCACGACCCGGTCGTACTGTCCCGGAGGCAGCATGTCCACCAGCACACCCGAGGAGATCCTGGCCGCGGCCCGCCGCATGCGGGCGATGGTGGAATCAGGCTGCGGAGTACCCAGCAGCCTCCTGATCTCCTGCGCGCTGACCACCGGGAACTGCAGCGCCAGCAGCCCCGCCTCGGCATCCATGCCCAGGGTGTCGGTGCTTGCGCGGGACAGGGCGTCCAGCCATGCCGCCAGCCTTTCGCCCTGCTCCGCCCCCGCGGCACCCGACAGCTTCCTGAGGACAGGCGGCACCTCCACGACCTTGGCCAGGCGCTCCATGCGCACATCCTGCTCGGGCAAGGGAGCGGAAAAGGAGAAGGGAGCCCGGATTTCCCGGTCGGCGATATCGCCTACAGCCGGAAAATCCTGGTCGAAACGGGGCACGGGCGGGAACAGCAACAGGTGCAGGGCGAGAATGACGAGTCCCAGACCCAGCAGCCAGGGCCAGATCCGCTGCCCGGCCGCATTCTGGCGCTGGCGGACGGGTACGACGCGCGCACTTC
>CAYPVD010000101.1:0-10677 GCA_964414055.1 uncultured Fibrobacteraceae bacterium | reverse complement strand
GTGTTGCTGCGCAGGATCATGTCCAGGCCGGTGTTGAAGGTTGATTCCTCGAAGGCGGGAATGTCCACGGCGATGACGAAGTCGGCGCCCAGCGCCCGGCATGTTTCCACCGGTACCCGGAAGGGGCCTCCCCCGTCGACGATGATCATCCCGTCCCTGCGCACCGGGGGAAAGACCGCCGGGATGGCGCAGCTGGCATACAGCCCCTCGACCAGGGGGCCGGAGGTCGCCACCACGGGCCGGCCCGAGACCAGGTCGAGGGCCACGGCGGCCATGGGAATGGGCAGATCCTCGAAGCGCAGGGGACCGAAGGCGGCGCCCAGGGGATTCAGGAGCTTCTCGCGTTCCTGGATCCAGGGCCGGGTGACGGTCTTGACGGCGATCATCTTGCGCTGCATGAAGTCGAAGACGCCCGATAGGCGCGCCTGGGTGGACTGGGCCTCCATCTCGTCCTTGGGTACGAACGGCGCCCAGTAGTCGGCGAAGTCCTTGTTGCTGACGTAGATCTTCAGCTTGTCCCAGATCCAGTCGGGATCGGGGCTCTGGGCGTACAGTGCCCCGACGATGGATCCCATGCTGGTGCCCGCGACGATATCCGCGCGGATGCCCGCTTCCTCCAGCACTTGCAGCACCCCGGCATGGGCCAGGCCGCGTGCGCCGCCGCTGCCCAGGGCGATCCCGATTTTGGGTTTCTTGGCCATGAACTTCCTTGTCGCGTTGAGGGTGTGTCTTCCCAGGGAAGATAGCAAAGACCGGACCGGGGACCAACGAGTCTTTGACCAGCGCCCGAACTCCCGCTAGCGTTGATGCGGTCCGTTTCTTGCGAGGGTCTGGTATTCAACCGGAAGGATGCGACAGATGGCTCAAAGCAGACGCAAGCTGGATCCCCGCTCCCCCTTCATGATGGAACGCCTGATGCGCATGTGGCGCCTCCAGCATGGCGAGGAGGAAACGTTCGCCGACGAGGACGAGTTCAGGGTCCGCATGGAGGAGATCGGCCACACCACGCTGGCCCGCCGTTACGGCAAGCTCCTCCGGGAGGATCCCAGGGAAAGGGCCCAGGATCTGGCCTACCGCGCCTACGAGGTCGGCGAATTCGAGCAGACCCTCGCCCTGGTGGAACAGGCCCTGGAACTGGACCCCCGTTGCGTGGAGGCCTTGACCGTCAAGGCCATGTTGAGCTGCGGGGATGTGGGCGAGTTGATCCCTCGTCTGGAACAGGCCGCCGCCGTCGGCGAGGAATTGCTGGGCGAGGAATTCTTCAGTGAACCCAAGGGGGATTTCTGGTCCCTGGTCGAGGCCCGGCCCTACGTGCGCTGCCTCAAGCAGCTGGCCGAGGTGCTGTGGAACGTGGGACGTCGTCTCGATGCCGTGGCGCGGTACGAGAGCATCATGGATCTGGACCCCGACAATCACCTGGGCAACGGGGTCCTGTTGCTGGGTGACTACCTGGCCGTGGGGGAAGTGCAGCGCTCGTGGGACCTGCTGGAGAAGATCGACGACGGGGAGATTGCGGTCTTCAACTGGTCGTGGGTTCTGCTGTTCCTGATGATCGGTGACGAGGATGGCGCGCGCGATGCCCTGGACCACGCCCTGGACCTGAATCCCTACGTGGCCCCCCTGCTCATCGGCCTCGGCGGTGACGAGGAACCGTTGACGGCGCCGACCTACACCATCGGCAGCAGGGAAGAGGCCATCTACTGTCTCCAGGTGCTGGGAGAGGCCTGGACGGGCCATCTGAGCGCCCACTGGTGGTTGCTGGATGTTCTGCACGAGATGGGCCTGGTGACCGAGGACGATGCGCCCATGCCCGAGAATCCTTCCACGATCAACTGAGACGTTCCGGGGTAGCGGTCGGCCGGGTCTTTATCCAATTATCCTGTAATTTATGGTATAATACATGTCCCGGCAGGGGATCCGGCGGGACGGCCCGCCCGGTCCCTGCGGTATGATCTTATGATCTTGCAGGCCATTGGCTATGGGTTTCATCCTGGAGAGGGAAATTGCGCACCTTGTCATCGCCCACCTACAGGGTCCAGGTTTTTCATCTGTTGTTGCTGGGCGGCCTCCTGGCTGTCCTGTCGGTTTCCTGGCCCGTTTCCGGTTTCGGGGATACCCCTGAGGGCCCGGTGTCGCCTCTGCTGCAGAAGGCGCTGGACCATCCCCTGGATCTGGATCTGGCCCCGGGTGAACCCCTGACCGTGTGGGTCTTCTTCCGGGACAAGGGCGTGGCGGACCGGGACCTGGCAAGCGCCCTCGAGGCAGCCGCCGGCCGCCTGAGCCCCCGGGCCCGGGCGCGCAGGGCCAGGACGGTCGGACCCGGCGCTCCGATAGTGGATGTGCGAGACCTGCCGGTGGCCCCGGCCTACCTGCGGGCGGTCACCGATCTGGGCGCCCGTCTGCGTCATACCAGCCGCTGGCTCAACGCCGCCAGCTTCAGCGTGGATCCTGCCATAGTCGGCCGTGTGGCCGCGTTGCCCCAGGTGGAGCGCCTGGATCTGGTGCATCGTTTCCGTCACCCTGCTCCGCCGAAGCTCACAACTGCATCACAACCGGAATCAGGCGGCTACGGCAAGGCTGTGCAGTGGACCATGGACTACGGTCTGAACCGCAGCGCCCTGGAGCAGATCGACGTGCCCCCGGTGCACGAGATGGGCGTGACCGGTCGGGGTGTCGTCGTGGGCATGCTCGATACGGGGTTTCGGACCACCCATGAATCCCTGGCCGGTGTGCCGGTGCTGGGGACCTTCGACTTCGTGGACAACGATTCCATCGTGGACCTGCAGGAGGGCGACCTCTCCTCGGTCATCACCCACGGCACCATGACCCTTTCGACCGTGGCCGGGTACATGCCGGGCCAGCTGGTGGCTCCGGCGTTCGGAGTCTCGGTCCTTCTGGCCCGGACCGAGGACGTCTCGCAGGAAGTGCCCGCCGAGGAGGACCACTGGGTGGCGGGACTGGAATGGGCGGAGGCGCAGGGCGCGGACATCATCTCATCCTCCCTCGGCTACATCGACTGGTACACCTTCGAGGATCTGGACGGCAACACGGCCGTGACCACCATCGCCGCCGATCTGGCCGTGGGTCGCGGGCTCGTCGTGGTCAATTCGGCGGGCAACTCGCGAGCCAGTCTGGGCACCATCATCGCTCCGGCCGACGGTGACAGCGTGATCACCGTGGGGGCGGTGGACCAGAACGGCATCTACACGAGTTTCTCCTCGCCCGGCCCCACCGCCGACGGCCGCATCAAGCCCGACGTGATGGCCCTGGGGTTGAACAACCCGGTGGCCAATCCCACCGACGACCACGGCTACGCCAACGTATCGGGCACCTCGTTCAGCTGCCCCCTGACCGCGGGGGTGGCGGCGCTGATGCTCTCGCGGGTGCCGTCCCTGACGCCCATGGAGATTCTCGAGGCCCTGCACGCCACCGCCGACAACGCGGCCACCCCGGACAACGATTACGGCTGGGGGATCGTGGATGCCCTGGCCGCGGTGACGTACTTCGGCCCGGTGTTCCAGGTGTCGCCCCAGGGTGACACCGAGGACGATACCGGTCCCTATCCGATTACGGCCGTGGTCACCGACCGGGTGGGCGTGGATCCAGCCGGTGTGGCCCTGAGCTATCGTGTCAACGGGGGCGACTGGTCGACCCTGGGCATGTCCCCCACCGGCAATCCCGACGAATACGCTGCGGACATCCCGGGCCAGGGCCTGGGGACTACCGTGGAATACTACGTGCAGGCTGCCGGCACCAACGGCTTCGTCACGACATGGCCGGTCTACGGGGCGGAGGATCCGGCCGTCTTCCAGGTGACCTCCATCGTCCAGCTGCAGGTCTCCGCGACCCCCGAGCTGGTCATTCCCATGGATGATCCCGCCGGGATCACCAGCGTCATCCAGATCTCCGGGGCCCAGTCGGGCAGCATCGTGGCCCTGAGCGTGGATGTGGGCATCACCCATCCGGATCTGGGCGAGTTGACCGTGCGGTTGACCAGCCCCGCCGGGACGACGGTGACCCTGCACCTGCAGAGCGGGTCGGGAACGGCCGATCTGGTGGGCAACTACCCGGCCACCCTGGCGGTGGACGGGCCGGGCAGCCTGGACTGGTATCATGACGAGGGCAGCACGGGTCCGTGGACCCTGACGGCCATCGATGCCCTGCCGGGCAACAACGGGGTGATCGACAGCTGGGGCCTGAATTTCACTCTCAAGGATTTCGTGTCCGCGGGGGGAAGATTGCCGTCCGTGGACGCCGTGTTGTACCCCAACAGCCCCAACCCCTTCAATCCCCAAACGCGCATCGCCTTCGAGCTGGCTGTTCCGGGCCGGACGCGGCTTTCCATTTTCGATCTGCGTGGTATGGTTGTGCGCAGATTGCTGGGCGGTGTGCTGGATGCCGGCAGCCACAGCGTGGTATGGGATGGCCGCAGCGAGACGGGCCGCCAGGTGAGCAGCGGTGTCTATCTGTACCGGCTGGTCACACCCACGGCGACCCTGGAACGCAAGATGCTCCTGGTGCGCTGACCAGGCCCGCCGGCCCCGCGTTCACTCACGACACTAGGGGATGAATCCTCCATGGCGAAGTCCACCACGAGGTTCTTCTGCACCGAGTGCGGCCACGAGGAGCTGCGCTGGCTGGGCAAGTGCCCCGGCTGCGGGCAGTGGAACACCTTCAAGGAGATGAAGATCACGCCCGAGGGCGCCAAGAAGGGCGCACGGGGTTTCGCTTCCCGGTCGGCGGGAAATCCCGGCCGCGGCTCAGCCGTGGGGTTTGCGGGCAGGGGTCATGAACCCTGGTCCGGGGGACCGGACGGCCTGCTGCAGGCGGTGCCCCTGGCGAACATCGGCTCGGCCGAGCACGAACGTTTGCCGGTGGAACCGGCCGAGGTGGCCCGCGTGCTGGGCGGAGGCCTGGTGTCCGGTTCGGTGGTGCTGCTGGGCGGGGAACCCGGCGTGGGCAAATCGACCCTGCTGACGGGCCTGGCCCTGTGGTGGGCCCGGCGGGGCGTGCGGGTGCTCTACGTGGCCGGAGAAGAGGCTCCCGCCCAGATCCGCATGCGCGCCGAGCGCCTGGGATTTCTGCCGGACAAGGAGGAGGGCTTCGCCATCCTGCCCGAGGTCCACCTGGAGAGCCTTGTGGATGCCCTGGGAAGGGACTTGGCGGCGCACGGCCGTGAACCTTCGTTGACGTCAACGGGGGATGACATCGGCGGTTCGGCCGCCGTTCCGGCCTGCATCGTCATCGTGGATTCCATCCAGACCCTGCACAGCGAACACATCGACGCCTTTCCCGGCAGCCCCACCCAGATCAAGTACTGCGGCGGGGTCATGGCGGATTTCGCCCGCCGCAGCGGCTGTCCGGTGTTCCTGGTGGGGCACGTGACCAAGAGCGGCGACCTGGCCGGCCCCAAGCTGCTGGAGCACATGGTCGACACGGTGCTGTACTTCGAGGGCAGCGACGGCGGTCCCATCCGCATGGTGCGCGCGGTGAAGAACCGCTTCGGCAACACCGGGGAACTGGCCGTGCTGGAGATGCGGGCCGACGGCCTGGTGCCGGTGGATCAGGCCGGGGTGCTGTTCCTCAGCGGGCGGCGGGGCAGCGAGCCCGGGGCGGCGGTCTGCGCGGTCAGGAACGGGTCGCGGACCTTCCTGGTGGAGATCCAGGCCCTGGTGGCGAGCTCCCGCTACGGCACGCCCCAGCGGGTGGTGCAGGGTGTGGACAGCAAGCGGGTGGCGCTGCTGGCGGCCATCCTGGAAAAACGTGCGGGCCTGGACCTGGCCGGCTGCGACATCTTTGTCAAGGTGGCCGGCGGCGGGCGCATCGACGATCCCGGCGCCGACCTGGCCATCATGGCGGCCCTGGCCTCCTCCCTGCGCGAGCGGCCCGTGCCCCACAGCACCCTGGTGCTGGGCGAGGTGGGGTTGACGGGGGAGGTCCGGCGGGTCACCGACCTGGACGCCCGCCTGCTGGAAGCCGGTCGGCACGGTTTCGCCCGTGTGGTCATGGCCCCGCCCGTCAAGGGGGCCAAGCGTCCCCGGGGCACGAGGCTGGAGATCGCCGCCTGTTCCAGCGTGGAAGAAGGCGTCGCCATGGCCCTGGAGCCGGCCGCCGATCGGGCCAGGGGGGGAAGCTGACATGGCTCCGACCAGGGATCCATCGCCGGTGATCCACCTGATCCAGCTGGCCGGCGGCAAGGGTCTGCGTGCGGGTAGGGGCCCCGGCTCCGCCCCCAAGCAGTTCCGGGAAACCGGTCGCGGACCGCTGTTTACCGTGAGCCTGCGGACCTTCCTGGACGGCGGCGAAGAACACGGCTACCGGGTGGGCTCGGTGACGGTGGTGGTGCCGACGGCGTGGAGGGAAACGGCGAAACAGGCCCTGACCTTGCTGATGGCCGGGCACGACGACATTCCCTGGAGCCTGGCCGAGGCCGGCGCCTCCCGCACGGCCTCGACCTGGAGCGCCCTGTCCCGGCTGGCGAACGAGGAAGCCGGTCGGCCCGTCATCGCGAACCTGGAACTGGTGGCCATCCACGATGCGGCCCGGCCCTTCGCGTCGGCGGCGTTGCTGGGCCGTCTGGTCGCCGCCGCCGCGGAAAACGGGAGCGCCGTGCCGGGAATCCCGGTGATCGACACGGTGGTGCAGACGGCCGATTCCCCCGGGTCTGCGCCCGTGCGGTACCTGCCGCGCGAGACCCTGTCGGCGGTGCAGACGCCGCAGGTGTTCCGCTGGGATCTGTGTCTGGAAGCCCACCGCTGGGCCGCCGTCCAGGGGGTCGAGTTCACCGACGACGGCGGGTTGCTGGCGGCCAGGGGCCACCCTCCGGTGATCGTGCCGGGTGAGCAGGAGAACTGGAAGGTGACCACCGAAGCGCAATGGGAACGGGCGAGGGATATCCTGGCCTGATTTCCAGGTCATGAAGCAACGAGGACGGGCCCGAACGGCCCGCCCTGTTCTCATCCATCTGGTCGATCGCCGGGTCAGTTGCCCAGGCTGAAGTTGAATCCGCCGCCGAGGGTGAACTGGTCCACGTCGCTGACCAGACGGTACCGGGCCTCGATGAACATGTTGTTGTTGAAATCGAGACCTCCGCCCAGATCCAGTCCCAGCTTGGTTTCCGAGTCGTCGGTATTCACGGAGTATCCCAGCACACCGGTGTCGATTTCCGGCAGATCCCAGGAGAAGAAGTGCAGGGCCAGTCCGGCGGTGAAATAGGGGACGAAGGCCGGATTGTCGATGATCAGGTTGTAGCGGGATCGCGCGCCGAGGACGAAATCGCTCAGATCCCAGTCATCGAGGCCGCTGATGCTGGAGGACCAATAGTCGGCGGTGAAGGCCAGTCCGAACATGGGGGTCAGGGCACCCATATCGACAATGGCGCCCACACCGATGGTTCCGTCCAGATCGCTGGGAGCGACATAGTCCACCCGCGGGGAAACGCTGAGCAGACTCATGCCTGCCAAGGCGCTGCCGGCGCCCAGGGTCAGAATCAGTGCCAGAGTGATGATCGCCGTCTTGTTCATGTATCGACCTCCGTGTGGGAAGAACCTCGGGTCCGTGTGAGGCTGGGTTTTTCGGGCAACCAGTACTGATTGCACGTGATTGGGCATGATAGGTTTGATTGATGTCCTTCTGCAAACGATTTTTCGCATGATTTTTTGCGTTTCGGCCCCTAACTTTCCTGGATCGTGATATCATACCTCTTGTGAACAGAGGAAACGAACCAGGTAAATGGAGGGGAAAGCCGATGAAAAGAATGCCGGGATTCTGGAAAATCATGCTGGGAGGCCTGTTGATCACCGTCTGGGCTGGTTGTACGGGGGATTCACCTACCGGGCCGGGTCAGACAGGGGCTGAGGTTTCGGTGCCTGTGGGCGGAATGGAGAAGGTTTTGCCCGCAGGGGAGGTTCGCCCCACGGTGGACCAGGTGCTCCCGGGTCGTTACATCGTGCAGATGAACACCGACAAGGGCCGGGTCAAGGCCCTGGCCATGGATCTGGCCAAGCGTCACGGGTTCACCGTGGATCATCTCTACGAATCGGCCGTGCGGGGGTTCGCCGCGCAGATGACCGCCGAGCAGGCCGCCGATCTGGCCGGTGAGAGCGAAATCCTGACCGTGGAGCCCGACCGGGTCATGACGGTGTTCGCCCAGGGCTTGCCCACGGGCGTGGACCGCATGGATGTGGAGCGGAATTTCCATTCGGGCATCAACTCCGCGCCTGCGGACATGGATGTGGACATCGCCGTCATCGACACCGGAATCGACCCCGACCACCCCGAACTGAACGTGGTGGGGGGCGTGAAGCTCGTCGGCGGCGTATCGGATCCGGATTTCCGTGACGGCTTCGGTCACGGCACCCACGTGGCGGGGATCGCTGCGGCCAGGAACGACGGTCGGGGCATCGTGGGCGTGGCGCCCGGAGCGCGCCTGTGGGCCGTGAAGGTCCTCAAGGACAACGGCACCGGCAGCCTGTCGGACATCATCGCCGGTGTGGACTGGGTGGCCGCCCGGGCGGACGAGATCGAGGTCGTCAACATGAGTCTCGGCGGGTTCGGCTGGTCCGACGCCTACCGCAGCGCCGTGCAGGGCTGCGTGAACCAGGGCGTCGTGGTGGTCGTGGCGGCCGGCAACATGGGCATGGACATCTACGGCTGGGACCACACCATCGGCAACTGGGACGACACCGTTCCGGCCGCTTTCCCCGAGGCCATGACCATCTCGGCCCTGGCCGACAGCGACGGTCTGCCCGGCGGCCTGGGCGGGGCCACCTCCTCGGGGGCGGACGACGCCTTCCCCGGGTTTTCCAACAACTCGCATAACGTCGTCGCCGGCAATCCGGTGAACTCTCCCGGCGCCGGCATCGACCTGATGCTGCCGGGCGTGGACATCATCTCCTCGGTACCAGGTGGCGGCTACGAGGCCATGACCGGCACCAGCATGGCCTCGCCCCACGGCGCCGGCCTGGTGGCGCTGTACATCGTCGAGCACGGCCGGGCCACCGACGCGGCCGGCGTCTACGCCATCCGCCAGGCCTTGATCGACCAGGGCGCGGCCCAGGACAGCTTCTGGGGTCTGGCGACCAACAGCGACCCGGACGGCAACCACGAGCCCATCGGCATGGCTGCTCCCTTGA
The DNA here is from genome assembly GCA_964414055.1 of uncultured Fibrobacteraceae bacterium. Classification (GTDB taxonomy): domain Bacteria; phylum Krumholzibacteriota; class Krumholzibacteriia; order LZORAL124-64-63; family LZORAL124-64-63; genus JAHJTW01. The sequence continues at coordinate 1,543 of CAYPVD010000101.1, read as the reverse complement.
CCTCTTTCACGGACGTTGGTTTCCGGTACTTCAAGGCCCAGGAAACCATCTACCCCGGTCAGACCATCCATGCGACCATCACCATGGGCAACCGGGGCACGGTCGATGTGGAGGGTCCGGTGACGGTCACCATGATCGAACCCGAGTCCGGTCGGGAACTGATCACGCCCCGGGTGGTGAGCGCGGGTCTGCCCGTGGGGACGACCCTGTCAAGCTCGCCCCATATCCGGACGCCCGCGAACCTGGCCCCCGGGCTGTACACCCTGCGCGTGCAGCATGATTTCCAGGACGACCTGGAATTCAACAACAGCATGGAGATCGAAGTCGAGGTGCTGCCGACACCGGCGGGCAGGCAGGTGAGCAGCGACTGATCCCCGGAGTCTTGATGATCGAAGAGGGGTCCGGCTTCGGCCGGACCCCTTGCTTGTGCCGAACCTCCTTTCCCCGTACCAACCCCAACGGGAATTCGTGGACAATGATCGTCCATGAGGTATGCTGAAAAGCCGGGCAAGGAAGGGGGGAAACCATGATCATCAACGACCACAGCCGGGACCACATGCGTTTTTTCCAGCTGCACCTGGGCGGGGACCGCAACTTCCAGTACCTGATCGGGGATGCCCGGACGGGCGAGGCGGCGGCGGTGGATCCGGGTTTCGCGCCTGATCGCATGATGGAAATAGCCGAGGAGCATGGGTTGGCCATCAGGAAGATCCTGATCACCCACGGACATGATGATCACTGCGGCCAGGCCGCCGCCCTGGCTGCTTCGACGGGGGCGGTCATCTACGCGGGGGATCCGGCGATCCTGGCCGGAGCCCGGCCGTTGGAAGATGATCAGCTGCTGAATTCCGGAGGGATGATTGTCCGCGCCCTGGCCACGCCGGGCCATGCGCCCGATCATTTCTGCTTCATGTGCGAGGACCATCTGTTGACCGGCGACCTGCTTTTTTGCGGCAAGGTGGGCGGCACCGGGGCCTATTTCCCCGGCTCCAGCGCCCGGGAGGAATGGGATTCCCTGCAGCGGCTCATGCTGCTGCCCCTGTCGACGCGGGTCTATCCCGGCCATGATTACTACGGGGGCGACGGGGCCATGGCGTTTTCCACCCTGGAGTTCGAAAAAGGGCACAACCCGTTTCTGACCTGCGGGGGCTTCGAGGCGTTCTGCTCCCTCAAGGAGAACTGGGTGGCCTACAAAGAGGAACACGGAATCCGGTGAAATTTCTCCACCCAACCGCACGGGTAGACCCGGTCCGCCTCTGGCGGCTGGTTCTTCTGAGCTGTCTGCTGACGGTGGTCGGGGCGGGGGTCGTCAGTCTCACGGTCGATGTGGAACTCCTGCCGGCGGGGTTGTCGATGGTGTTGGCCGTGTTGCTGTTGTCGGCGGCCTGGGGTCTGATCATCCGTTTCCTGTCGACCGATACCTGGGGTCCGCGCTGGTGGCTGGGGCTTCACGGTTTTTTCCTGATCCTGGTCCTGGTCACGGGCAAGCCGGGCATGGTGCTGGGGCTGGTGGCCTCGGGGTTCTACCTGACTTTCCGGCGCT
>CAYPVD010000100.1:0-10708 GCA_964414055.1 uncultured Fibrobacteraceae bacterium | reverse complement strand
GTCGCCCGGCCGCAGGAAGCCCAGCTCGCGGGCTTCCTCGCAGCTGGTGGCCACCTTGGCCGTGCCGATGGTCTCGAAGGTGCGCCGGAAGGCGGGCTGCAGGTCCTTCCTGTCCGTAAGCAGGGCCACGTTGCGCTGGTACAGCCGCAGGCAGCCGCCTCCGGCGGGGATCACGCCCGCGCCGAACTCGACCAGGCCGATGTAGGTCTCGGCGGCGCACCGCACCGCGTTGCCGGCCATGGTCATCTCGCAGCCGCCGCCCAGGGCCATGCCCGCCGGGGCGCTCACCACCGGCACGCCGCAGTGTTCGAGGCGTCCGGTGGCGGCCTGGAAGGCGTGGACGATGAGATTGATCTCTTCCCAGTTTCCTTCGGCGGCCTCCATCAGGAGCATCATCAGGTTGGCGCCTACCGAGAAGTTGTCCGCGTCGTTGGCGATCACCAGGGCCTGCCAGTTCCGTTCGGCCTCGGTGCAGGCGGTCATGACCATGTTCAGGGTGTCCTGGCCGATGGCGTTCATCTTGGAGTGGAACTCCAGGCCCAGGACGCCGTCGCCCAGGTCTACGAGGCTGGCGCCGGGGTTGCGGCGCACCTCGCGCTCCCCACGGCGCAGGATGTCGAAGCTCAGGTGACGCGGATCCGTCGGCACGGGGGCGAAGACGCCCGGTTCGGCCGTGGGGCTTTCCAGCACCCCGTCGGTGGTCCGGTAGATGGCCTCGGCGCCGCTGTCGTACAGGGCGTCCACCCACGGCGGCAGGGGCAGGCCGTCGTCGCGCATGCGCTCGACGACCTTCCTGAAGCCCAGGGTCTCCCAGACCTCGAAGGGACCCTGTTTCCAGTTGAAGCCCCAGCGCACGGCCTGGTCGATCTGCACCGCCTGGTCGCAGATCTCGCCCAGGCGCATGGCGCTGTAGCTGAAGGTGGCCGCCAGCATCTTCCAGATGGCCTGGCCGGCCTTGCCCTTGCCGAAGGCCAGCATGCGCAGGGCCTCGGCCTTGTCCTCGACGCTCTTGGCCGCGGCCAGCTCGGGGAACTTGGCCTTGTCCTTGGGCCGGTATTCCAGGGTCTGCAGGTCCAGGGTGTAGAAGACCTTCTGGCCGTCCTTCTTCTCCATCTTGTAGAACCCGGCGCCGGATTTGCGGCCCAGCAGGCCCTTGTCGATCATGGCGCGCAGGTAGTCGGGCACACTGAAGATGTCGCGGGCCTCGTCGTCGGGGATCAGGGGCAGGATGTTGTCGGCCACATGCACGAAGGTGTCCAGGCCCACCAGGTCGGCCAGCTTGAAGGTGGCCGTCTTGGGGCGGCCGATGGCCGGACCGGTCAGGGCGTCGATCTCCTCGATGGTCAGGCCCATCTCGTCCATGACCTTGACCGTGGCCATCATGGCGTGCACGCCGATGCGGTTGGCGACGAAGTTGGGCGTGTCCTTGCCGATCACGATGCCCTTGCCCAGGCGGGTGCGGGCGAAATCGGCCACGAAGTCGGCGATCTCCGGGTCCGTCTCGGCGGTGGGGATCAGCTCGAACAGCTTCATGTACCGCGGCGGGTTGAAGAAGTGCGTGCCCAGGAAGCGGGGGCGCAGTTCCTCCGGCAGCACGGCGGCCATCTCGGTCAGGGAGAGGCCGCTGGTGTTGCTGCTGAAGATCGCCTCGGGACCGATGTGGGGCGCCGCGTTCTGCAGGACGATCTTCTTGATCTTCATGTCCTCCTTGACCACCTCGATGACCCAGTCGGCCTCCTTCAGGCGCGGCAGGTCATCCTCTAGGTTGCCCGTCTCGATCAGGGCCATGCGGCCCTGAGAGAACAGGGGGGAGGGCTTGGTCTTCCTCAGGGCGGCCACGGCCCCTGCGGCCACGGCGTTGCGGGCCTTGGGATCGTCGCCCGCGTCCTTGGGGACGATGTCCAGGACCAGGGAGGGGATGCCGGCGTTGGCGAAGTGGGCGGCAATGGCGCTGCCCATGACTCCGGAGCCGAGCACGGCGACTTTCTTGATCTGCCTGCGCATGCAATCCGCCTTTCGTGGATGGGCCCGCGCCGGAAACGGCGGGCCTGAAGCAGGGTGATTTGGAAGTCATTTAATGAATGTCTATTCATTATCCTAAACAGTATCGTCCGGGATGTCAACCGCTTTAGGATATTTGGCATATTGGTCTTGTTTTGCTAAATTAACGGGTATATCATCCGATAATGGATTCCGGTAAAGTGGCCGGAGCTTTTTCGGCGAGCAGTCTTGAACAGTGAATGGATATTCAGAAATGGCACGACGGAGCAGCGAGGACAAGAAACAGCGCATCCTGGACGCGGCCACGGTGGAGATCGCCCGCCGGGGTTTTCACCAGACCACCGTGGCCATGATCGCCCGCCGCGCCGGGGTCGCCGACGGCACCATCTACCTGTACTTCAAGAACAAGGAAGAGGTCCTGGTCTCGCTCTTCAACCGCGCACTGGAGCGTTTCATCGCCGAGGGCAGGCGCAAGCTGGAGGATTACGGCACGGCCGGGGAGAAGCTGCGCGCCATCGTGGACCTGCATCTTTCCCTGGTGGGTCAGGACCGGGATCTGGCCATCATCACCCAGGTCGAGCTGCGGCACAGCCTGCACTTCCTGGAAGAGCTGTCCCGCGCCAAGGTGGGACGCTACCTGGGGATCATCGCCGAGGTCATCGCCTCCGGTTGCGACACGGGAGAGTTCCGCCGGGATCTGGATCCCGTGCTGGCGGGCAAGGCCGTGTTCGGCATCCTGGACGAGATGGCCACCGACTGGGTGCTCTCGCGCCGCAACACCCGCCTGGAGACCAAGGCTCCGGAGGTGGCGGAGCTGGTGCTGGGGATGGTTGCGGCCGTGCCTGATGCCCGGGTCTGAACTCTCGTGACCGCAACCCCCGTTCCCGCTACATCTTCTCCAGCTTCCCGTCCTTGTACGCCGTGTACGCTTCCCTGACCGTCATGCCCGCGGCGCCCACGTAGATGGCGATGTCCGCCGTCGCCACAACCGCGGCCGCGTTGCCGCCGGGGCCGTTGCCGGTGATCAGGACCTGCGGCGCGGCGTCCAGCAGCTTGCGTGCGGTAAGAGGGCCGGCGCCGTGGGCCTCGTTGTCCACGGCCCGGTTGTCGATGACGGTCAGCTCGTCCTGGTCCTCGTCGTAGATCACCAGGTACGGCGTGCGTCCGAAACGCGGGTCCATGGGGGCGTCCCAGCCGGGGCCCTGGGTGGTAAAGGCGATCTTCATGTCTGTTTCCTTTCACTCATGCGGTTCGTTTGATGGTCTCCCAGCATTCGCGCAGGATCGAAGCGGCGATGCTGTCGGATTCCTCGGTGATGGTGCGTCCGGCGACCATGGCCCTGGTGAATGTCTCGTCGTAGGGCAGCTCGGCCAGGGGCACGATGTCGCGGGCGGCCAGGAAGGCCCGGATTTCTTCGGCGACCTCGCGGTTCAGGTCCGCCTTGTTGATGATGCAGCCGCACCGGATGCGGAACTTGGCCACCAGCTCGTGGACCCTCTTGAGGTCATGCAGGCCCGAGACGGTGGGTTCGGTGACCAGGACCACGAAATCGGCTCCCGAAAGCGACGAGACAACCGGACAGCCCACCCCGGGTGAGCCGTCCACCAGGATGAACTGCTTGCCCTGCTCGCCTGCCAGCCGCTTGGCCTCGTTCTTGACCTTGGCCACCAGCTTGCCCGAGTTTTCCGCACCGATTCCCAACCGGGCGTGCACCATGGTCGCGCCCGTGCGGATCCGCGAGATGAACCACTGCCCCGACAGCCGGTCGGGCATGGTGATGGCCTCGACGGGGCAGACGCGGGGGCAGTAGCCGCAGCCCTCGCACGAGATGGGGTCGACCGTATACCGGCCCTCGCTGAAGGGGATGGCGTCGAAGCGGCAGACGTCGGCGCAGGCCCCGCAGGCCGTGCACGTTTCCTGGTCGATGAGGGCGACCTGGCCGCCGAAGAAGTCGTCGGTCCGGGCGAAATCCGGCTGCAGCAGGAGGTGCATGTCGGCGGCGTCCACGTCGCAGTCGGCCACGACCGTCTCTTCGCCTCCCAGCCAGGCCAGCGACGCGGTGATGGAGGTCTTGCCGGTGCCCCCCTTGCCGGAGATGACCACGATCTCCTTCATGACTCCACCTCCGGCAGGGCGTCCACGAGGGCCGTCAACTGGTTGCGGACCCGGGGAAAATGCTCGTAGATCCGCTGGCCGCGGGCGTAGCTCTCGGCTATGCGGCGGTCGTTGGGGATGCGGGCCAGGATGGGGATGTCCTCGTCGCGGCAGTAGTCGACGACCTTGCCGTCGCCGATCCCGTCGCGGTTGATGATCACGCCGCAGGCCTTGTCCAGGTGGCGCATGGTCTCGACGGCCAGCTTCAGGTCGTGCAGGCCGAAGGGCGTGGGCTCGGTGACCAGCAGGACGAAGTCGGCGTCGCCGACGGCCTCGATCACCGGGCACGAGGTGCCCGGAGGGCAGTCGTAGATGTGGATCGCGGCCGGGTCGCCGCGTTCGGCCGCGAAGGCCAGGGTCTGCTTGATCAGCGGCACGGCCTGCTCCTGGCCGATGTCCAGGCGGCTCTCGATGAAGAAGAGGTTGCCCATGGTCGACCAGGACATGCGGCCCATCTTCAACGGTTGCATGGGAAGGGACGAGGTGGGACACAATTCGCTGCAGGCGTAGCAGCTGTGGCACAGCTCGGGAAAGATCATCACCTGGTCGGGCAGTTCGATGATCGCGTGGAAGTTGCAGACCTGCTGGCACTGGCCGCAGTGGCTGCAGGCGTCGCCCTCCCAGGAGGGGATCATCTTGAAGGTGTCCCGGCCCTGGGCATGTCGGCCTGCAGGATCACCGTCTCCGAGAAACAGTCCCGAGTTGGGCTCCTCGACATCCAGGTCCACCAGGACCACGGGGCGGGTTTCGGCCAGGTAGGAGGCGAGGTTCACCGCAACGGTGGTCTTGCCCGTGCCTCCCTTGCCGCTGGCGATGGCGATCTTCATGGCGCCTCCACGGGGTTGATGTCCCGGTAGTCACACCATGAATTATGCACATATGCCCAAAATAGCAAGGTGAGAGGGAAGAAAAAGGATGCCGGCCTGCCGTGGCGCGCTAGCCCAGGATCTCCGCCATCTTGGCCAGCAGTGCCTTGGGCGCGTAGGGCTTCTGGATGAAGCCGGCCAGGCCCTTGCCCGCCAGCTTCTGGGTGGCGGTCTGCTCGTTGTAGCCCGAGGAGAGGATCACCCGCAGCCCCGGCTTGATCCGCACCAGTTCGGTGTAGGCCTCTTCTCCGCTCATCCTGGGCATGGTCATGTCCAGCAGCACGCAGGCAACATCCTCATGGTGTTGCTTCAACTTGGCGATGGCGTCATGCCCGTCGCAGGCGGTCAGGGTCTTGTACCCGCCCCGCTCCAGGACCATGACAGCAAGGTTGCGGATGGTCTCCTCGTCATCGACCACCAGGATGAGACCGGAAACCTTCTGCCCGGGCCGGGCCTCGGCCCCTCCGGCGATGGTCTCGGCCGGCAGGTCCACCGCCGGAAAGAGCACCTTGAAGGTGGTGCCCTTGTCGATCTCGGAGTAGACCTTGATGGCGCCCCCGTGTCCGCGCACGATGCCCTGGACCGCGCTCATGCCCAGGCCGCGACCGGTGGACTTGGTGGTGAAGAAGGGCTCGAACAGGTGTTCCATGGTGGCGGCATCCATGCCGCAGCCCGTGTCGCTGATTTCCAGGAAGACATGGGGGCCGGATCTGAGCTTGTCGCCCTGCAGGTAGAGGGTGTCCATGTACTCCTGGTCCACCTGGATGGGCCCCGTGGCGATCTTGATGCTGCCGCTGCGGTCCTCGATGGCCTCGTTGGCGTTGATGACGAGGTTCATGATGATCTGTTGGATCTGGGTCACGTCCGCCTTGATGGACGGCAGGTTCTTGGCCAGGTCGTAATGAACGGTCACGCGCTTGGACAGGGAGACATCCAGCAGGCGTACCATGCTCTCGACAAGCTCGGAGAGGTTCACCGGCTGGACCTGGAACTGGCCCTTGCCCGAATAGGCCAGCATCTGGCGGCACAGGTCCGCCGCCCGGCGGCTGGTCTCCTCGATGGCGGCGAAGTGTCCGGAGATCTCGGCGGGGGAAAAGGCCTCGTTGCGGCCCATGGATGCATGGCCCATGATGGCCGTCAGCAGGTTGTTGAAGTCGTGGGCGATGCCGCCGGCCAGCACGCCCAGGCTCTCCAGCCGCTGGACGTGTTCCATCTTTTGCTGTCGTTTCTTCTTCTCCTGTTCGGCCAGGATCTGGGCGGTCACGTCCTGCACCGTGCCGAGCGAGCGCAGGGCCTTGCCGTTCTCGTCCCTTTCGGTCCGGCACTTCTCATGAACATACTTGATGCGCATGGTTCCGTCGGGGTCGCTGAACCGGAGGCGGTGGACGATGTCGTAGGGAGCGTCCTTCTTGATGTGGTGCATGAAGGCCTCATCGAGATCTTCACGGTCGTCCGGGTGTACGGTGTCCAGGAAGGAGTCGTAGGAAGCACGGAATCGCTCCGGGTCGATCTCGAATATCCGGTACACCTCCGACGACCACCACAGCTCGCCTGTGTCGAGGTTCAGTTCCCAGCTGCCCATCTTGGCCAGCTGCTGGGCCTCCTTGAGGTTGCGCTGGAGTTTCTTCATCTCGGTGATATCGACCTCCGAGACTACTGCGCGTCCCCAGTCTTGTTCATAGCCGGGCATCAAGGAGATTGAGAGAATCACATCGATGAGCGTGCCGTCTAAGCGCTGGATCCGGGCTTCCATGGTGACCTTGTTAGCACCGGCGGCCAGTGAGATGATCTCTGATGCGAAGATGGCGTAGGATTCCGCGGTAAATATTCTGCTCAGATTCGCCATCAGCTCTGCCTTGGAGGCTGCCCCGTGCAGCAGACATGTCGCCTGGTTGATATCCAGGATTTTCACCCTGTCCAGCAATTCGTCTATCTTCTCAGGATGGTCGGTGAGGTAACTTTGCAGATCAGCGTTGCCTGCTGCGCGCCAGCCTTCGATGAGTGCCTTGATCTCTGAGAAATCCTCTTCCCACAGCGAGACGGGGGAGAGGTCGAACAGGTGCCGGTAACGCCTTTCCATGGTCTTGAGGGCGGAAAGGTCCCGAACGATGCCCTGGACCAGGGGGCGGCCGTTGATATGGATGATGGAGGAGGAAACCTCAGCCGGGAAAAGAGTCCCATCCTGGCGCTGGAACAGGATCTCGAACCTGGCCGATCCCTCCTGTTTGATTTTGGCGAATTGCCGCCGGGAAAGTTCGAGTTCCGATTCCGGGTGGAGGTCCTTGACGGTCAAGCGGGCCGGGTCGTCGCTGGTGAACCCGAAGCTTTCTCTGGCTTTCCTGTTCAGGCGGATGAAGCGCCCCTCGAGGTCGTGGATGAAGATGGCATCGTTGGACTGCTCGAACAGGGTCCGGAAGATCTCCTCGCTGGCCTCCCTTTTCTTCTCGGCTTCGACGATCTCGGTGATATCCCGGAAGATGCCGAGCACGAGCTCGCGCCCGTCGATGGTGACCGGGTTCCCGGTGACCTCCACCGGCAGCAGGGTGTCGTCCCGGCGCAGGATCTCGCCCCGCTTGCGCCCCCTGTTTCCGGTCGCGCCATCGAGGAGCGGTTTCAGGCCGGAGGGGGGCGCCAGATCCCCGAACTTCATGGCCTGTAGTTCCCCGCGCTCGTAACCGGTCAGGTCGCAGAAGCGGTCGTTGACGAACACGAACCGGCCGTCCCGGTCGGTCAGGCAGAATCCGTCGCAGGATTCCCCGATGATCGCTTCCAGGAGTTTGGCGTCCGGATCCATGGTTCCCTCCTGCAGGTCATATGGGGCCGACACCTGGCATCTTTACCGCCCCTGTCGGATATTTTCAACCGAAACCCTAGCAACCTCCGTTCCGGGCGGGGTTTTTCGTGTCCGGTGATCATGCCAGACCCGGACTTGAGTTTTGCGGTACGAAAGGATTTTTTACCCCAGGCTTCACAAACCCCGGAACGTGCGGGGATTGCGGCCGGGCGAAAGCCCGGTCGCTTGTGGAAGGTTTGGTGGGGTGGGAGGCGGGAGATGTGCCTCTGCTGATAAAATCATAACAAACACCGCCGAATTCCTTGACTTTGCTCTTGTCAGGTGGCGATTTTCGAGACTGCTTCTGTGTGGTAAATTGCCTGTGTGCTTAGCCAAGGATGATGGGTTCATGAACGATGCTGCTCACCCACGCCCACCGCGCCTGCTGGCCGAGTTTCCCGTGCCCGCTCCGGAGCAGTGGCGTGCCGAGGTGGAGCGGTTGCTCAAGGGTGTGCCCTTCGCCCGGGCCATGCTCACCCGCACCCTCGAAGGGATCACCCTCGAGCCCATGCCCACGGCCGCCGACACGACGGCATTGCCCTGGCTAGCTACTCTCCCCGGCCAGGCGCCGTTCATCCGCGGCGCGTACCCCGGTGGTTACCACGAGGCGCCCTGGCTGGTGGCCCAGGAGATTCCCCTGTCCCGGCCGACCGAGCTCAACGCCGCCCTGCGTCATGACCTGGCCCGGGGCCAGAGCGCCGTGAACCTGGTTGTGGCCCCGGAGGCCCGATCCGAAGGAACCAGGGTGGCCGACCGGCAGGACCTGGCAACCATCCTGGCCGGGATCGATCTGCAGCACGTGCCGGTGTTCATCGAGGCGGGCGCAGCGGCCCGACAGGTGGCCGGCTGGCTCGCGGATCTCTACGCGGAATCCGGCGTGGACCTGGCGCGGGTCCGCGGGGGTCTGGGCTGCGATCCGGTCGCGGGGCTGGCCGGCGCCGGGCGGTTGCCGGTCCCCCTGGATGAGCTTTACGACCAGGCGGCGGCCCTGACGGCATGGGCGGCGGACAAGCCCGGCGTGCGGACCCTGCCGGTCCGCGAAGAGGTCTGGCACGAGGGCGGGGCGGACCACGCCCTGTCCCTGGGGCTGACTCTTAGCGGAGCCCTGCACGTCCTGCGGGAGATGGAAAGCCGGGGCCTCGCACCGGCCGAGACGGCACGCCGGATCGTGTTCCAGGTGGCGGTGGATACCGATTTCTTCATGTCCCTGGCCAAGCTGCGCGCCCTGCGTTTGCTGTGGAGCGGCATCCAGCGAACCGCCGGCCTGCCCCCGGCGCCCGCGGTCATCCATGCCCGCACCAGCCGACGCATGATGGCGGCCTGGGAGCCCTATCCCAACCTGCTGCGGGTCACCACCGCCGCCATGGCGGCGGTGCTGGGCGGGGTGGACAGCCTGCACACCGGCTGTTTCGACGAGGCGTTGGGTCCTCCCGACGAATTCAGCCGCCGCATCGCCCGCAACGTGCAACTCATCCTGGCGCACGAGGTGCACCTGGACCATGTCACCGACCCCGCGGGCGGAGCCTGGTACCCCGAGAAGCTCACCGCCGACCTGGCGGCCGCGGCCTGGGAGCATACCCGGGCGGTGGAGGAGGCCGGGGGGATCGTCGCCGCCCTGGAGACCGGCCGGGTGCAGGAACAGATCGGCAAGGTGGCCGCGGAGCGCGCCGCGCGGCTGGCCACCGGCCGGGACGCCATGGTGGGCGTGAACCGCTTCGTGGATCCGGAGGCGCGACCGCTTGATGCCCAGCCGACGGCGCCGGACTCCCAGACGGAACAGGATGACCAGGAACCCGGCGGAGACGGCGTCGAACCCATCACCCTGCGCCGGGACGCCGCGCCTTTCGAGGCGGTGCGTGCCAGGGTCCGGGCCGCGGGCGATCAGCCCGCCGTCCGCGTTTTCTGCGCCTGCCTGGGCGATCCGGCCCGCTACATGCCGCGCCTGGACTTCGTGCGGGGATTCTTCCAGGTAGGCGGCTTCACCGTTCTGGCCGAGGGGTTCGGCCGCACAGCCGCCGAGGCCGCCGCGGCGGCGACTGCCGCCCAGGCCGCCACGGTGGTGCTGGTGGGACAGGATGAGACCTACGCCGAGCTGGCTGCCGATACGGCGCGCCTGCTGCAGGACCTCGATCCGCCGCCGCGGATCATCCTGGCCGGCAAGCCGGGCGCCCTGGAAGACGAGTTGCGCGCCGCAGGTGTGGGGGAGTTCCTGCACGCCCGTAGCGACATGCTGGACGTACTGGGCCGTATGGCCGCCGGACTGGAGGTGGCCCCATGAGTAGTTTGCCCGACTTCGGTACGGTGACCTTCGAGCAGTTGACCGCGGATTTCGGCCCGGACAAGGCGGCTTCGCCCGTGGCGGAGCCTCGGTGGCCGACCAACGAGCAGATCCCCGTCAAGGCGTTGTACACCGCGGACGACGTTGCCGACTGCGAGCACCTGGGCTACGTCGCCGGCCTGCCGCCGTTTTTGCGCGGGCCGTACGCCTCCATGTACGTCACCCGGCCCTGGACCGTGCGCCAGTACGCGGGCTTTTCCACCGCCGAGGAATCCAACGCCTTCTACCGCCGCAACCTGGCCGCGGGCCAGCGGGGCCTGTCGGTGGCCTTCGACCTGGCCACCCACCGCGGCTACGACAGCGACCATCCGCGGGTGGAAGGGGACGTGGGCAAGGCGGGTGTGGCCATCGATTCGGTCGAGGATATGAAGGTCCTCTTCGACGGCATCCCCCTGGATCGCATGTCCGTGTCCATGACCATGAACGGCGCGGTGTTGCCCATCATGGCCTTCTACATCACCGCCGCCCTGGAGCAGGGGGCGAGCCCTGAGCAACTGACCGGCACCATCCAGAACG
>CAYPVD010000099.1:0-10758 GCA_964414055.1 uncultured Fibrobacteraceae bacterium | reverse complement strand
GGCGGGGTAGGACACGCTCACGCTGGTGTTGAAATCGGTGGCATTTTTGGTCGGGGAGGTGATGTCGAAGCCGCACTCGAAACCACGCGTCTTGTCCAGGGTGGGGTTCAGGTACACGATGTAGGCCGCCACGTGGTCCAGGAAAGCGGCGGAGGTGCAGGATGCATCGGCATCGAAGTACAGGCCGATGTAATCATCCTGGGCATAACTCGAATGCGGTGCCGCCATCAGGGTCAGGGCGGCGAGGGCGACAGCAGTCAGCAGCAATTTCTTCATGGTCGGTTTCCCCTTTCTCGGAAAATCCATGTTTTTCAGCTCAGGGGTCCTGAGACATTCCAGCCCGGCCCGAATCCGTCCCGTGCTTGCTCCCTCGAAGACGGATGCAGACGGTCCCCAGCCGGCCAAGTCCAGAAACTTTGCGGGTAAGATACCCCGACCCCGCACACGGGACAAGCCATAAATTCGGTCGAGGCCGAAAAATCTTGACCACAATTATCCGGGGCAGGGCTCACCCGACTGCATGAATAATACGGAACCCCCATGGGGTGTCAAGACTCAAAACCTGCAAACATCAGGCCTGAATTCTGGGGAAAACAAAAAAACCCGGGTGGTTGAACCACCCGGGTCTCAGCGGTGAAACCGCTTGCTTTGACAAGGTTACCGGAACAGGGCCTTGACGGCGCCGAAGCTGGCATCCTCGTTGTCGACGACAATACACTCGCCGTTGATCTGAGCCGAAACGCCGCCATCGGTGCTGGTGCCGACGGTCATCAGGCTGAAGTCCTCCAGCATGACCATGGGGTACATGGCGTTGGGATCGGACGAAGGCGTGGCCGGCCCGAGGTAGAAGTCCAAGGGAACTTGGTCCAGATAGAAAATATCCAGAGTGGCCAGAACCGTAACCTCGCTGGTCGGAATCGGAGAAGCGTAACCAGCGATGTAGTTGAAAGTGTTTCCGTCCTGGGTACCCACATCGGTAGCCGAAGTAGGATAGGTCACACTGATACTGGTGTTCGTCAGACCATTAACAGTGATCCCACACTCGAAACCACGAGTGGTGGCGATGGTCGGATTGGTGTACAGGACGTACATGGGAATATGGTCGATGAACGCACCCTGGGTGCAGACTGTCATACCCATGTCGTCGAAGTACAAGCCCATCATATCAGGATCCGGATCCAGGCCGGCGAAAGCCGACGCGGCCAGGAGGCTGACCAGGGCGAGAGCTACCAACATCTTCATAGTTGTGTCTCCTCAAGGTAGTAGTGCAGGGCCATGATTTCGACGCTTATTCAACTCCGGACCCTGAGGTCCGGGTTGTGGCCCCGCTTCCTGCAAAGCAGGGCCACCCGGATCCGATCACCGGCGAGAAACCTGCGGTTTCCCTACTCTCCCGAAGCGGGAAAGTGATCCCGGTCAAACGTCGAAACTTTCACGCTCCCGGTTTCAACACCGGAAAGCCACGGAACCAGCCTTTAGGGGCAAGAACCGCCAACACCAGAGGCCAGACGACCCACGTCGGACAGGTTGACGACACCATCGTTGGTGAAGTCGGCCGCGTAGTCGTAGGCACCGTAGAAGATGCTGGAGAACATACCGACATCGGTCAGGTTGACAATGCCGTCGGCACTGATGTCAGCGCTGTTCATCCGCAGAGCGACAGAACCGCTCGTCAGGGCAGCACCGGCGATCAAGACGTCGGTATTGGCATCGGCATAGCCGCCAGCAGCCAGAGGAGTCTGGAACTGGGTCACGCCGAGAGCGTCGGTATTGCCATCAGCAGTCACGCCACCCAGGCAGGGGACCATGGCATGCGTGCCATCGTCACAGGACAGGGTGATGTCTTCGAACGGGTAGTTGGCGATAGGAGCATCGAGACCGTCATGCAGAGTGACGGTGATCGTTGCGTCCGCAATCCCTCCACCAGGCAGGTTGGCTTCCGTGAAAGCCGCTCCACCACCACTGGGAAGGTTGAACAAGGACAGGACTTCAGTGCCGGTATAAGCACGCGTAGCGGTGGACAGCCCGAGGTCGGGCACACCGGCCACTGCGAACGAAGCGGCACCGATGATCAGGGCGACCATAAAGACACCCATGAGTTTCCTAAGAACCATTAGGACACCTCCAAAAAAGGCACTTACTAGCGAGGGTGGCTAACCCAGGCGAACAATGACAACTGCGTTGAGCACTCCTTCCCACTTACATGTCCATCACTTGACCTATTAAGATTACCATAGCTCACGTGCAGATGCAACACCTATTTTGCGGGTCAAACCGGGAATTTTCGGGAAAAGGCCAGAATATTCAGATTCGATGCTGCCGGACGGGATTCATTATCCTTTTACTTAAGGGAATGTACGCAAATAAACGTAATGATCAAATTTTTCAGGGTGGTGGGCGAAACAGGACTCGAACCTGTGACCTCCTGCTTGTAAGGCAGGCGCTCTAGCCAACTGAACTATTCGCCCACATGCCCCCGAAAAGACCGCCAGAGGTAGAACGGCAGCAATACGCAGTACCCTCCCACCAGCAACAAGGGCCCCCAGGAGAGGTGCCGGTCGGCCAGGGTCAGAAAGCCCGTGCCGATGCAAATGAAAGCCAGGACCAGGAAGATGTTGTTGCGCACCCAATCCACAGGAAACCTCCGTGACAGGCAAAACCTTCGCCTCAGTTGGGGTAAACCATAACCTCACCGAGAGGTTCCGTCAACGCACCGACTTAATCACCGGGCGCCTTGTTGCCGGCGGGTCTGGGCGCGCACCTTCCGGAACCGGGCCACGGCTCGGGCATGCTCGGCCGCGGTGCGGGAAAAAACATGGCCGCCGGCACCATCTGACACGAAGAACATGGCCCGGCAGGTCGTATCCGGCCTGGCGGCCGCCGACAAGGCATCTTTCCCGGGATTGCCGATGGGGCCGGGCGGCAGGCCCTTGTGGCGGTAGGTGTTGTACGGGGATTGGACCTCGAGATCCTTATGGAACAAGCGCTTCCCCTTGCGGTCCAGGACGTAGGCCACCGTGGGGTCCGCCTCCAGCTTCCAGCCCCTGGCCAACCTGTTGTGGTAAACCGCGGAGATGAGCGGTCCCTCGGCCGTCATCCTCACCTCGGCCTGGATGATCGAGGCCAGGGTCAACAGCCGGAAAGGATCCAGGGTCACGGTCGACAGGCGCAGGGAATCGGCCCACGACAACCGGGCCCGCTGTGTCCTGACCATGAGTCCGGCCACTTCCACCGGACCGCTGCCCTCGGCGAACAGATACGTATCCGGGGCCAGGAACCCCTCGCAGATGTGAAACCCCCGCTCTCCCCTCTTTCCGCCCAGACCCTGGAGGGAATCACAGGCTGCCAGCGGGGCATTCCCCCGCCAGGCCCCGTCGTGTTCGAGCAGGCGCACGAGGGAGTCGGCAACAGCCAGGAATCGTGCAGGAGGGATCTCCAGTCTCAGCTGGACCTCCCGGGCGATCTCATCGACATTCCAGCCCTCCGGCAGGGTCACGCGGACGGGCACGGTCGCCCCGCGGGTCAGGGTTTCCACCAGGGAACGCGGCGAGATTCCGCCGCCCAGTTCGTACAGACCAGCCCGCAGATCCGGGCCCTTGCCCAGCAGGCGCACCCCCAGCTTCAGAATCAGGGGATCTTCCAGCAGATGGTGTCGAACCAGGGAATCGGTGGCTGTGGACCAGGTGGCGTGCCGGGGAATCCGAACCTTGACCACGGTACCGGCAGACAGGGCTGAGGAACCCGGCCTGGTCCACTGGTACCAGAACACGGCCAGCAGCACCAGCCCGGCTGTCAGGCCCGCCGCGGCAGTGCGGATCAGGAGCTTCATTCCTCCGTCTCCGGGGGAAAAGGCGCTCCTGTGGACCCGGCCGCCAGCCGATCCAGGTAGCTCTGCAGGATGATGGCGGCCGCCACGGCGTCCCTGTCTTCCTTCCGGCGCCGGGACCGGCCCTTGAGCCAGCGGTCGGCCTCGACGCTCGAGAACCGCTCGTCCCAAAGCACGACCGCCAGATCGAACCTCTCCTCCAGCATGCCGGCGAAGCGCCGGGCGTGCCGGGCCATGTCCCCTTCCCTGCCGTCGGCGGTCAGGGGCAATCCCACCACCAGGCAGGTGATGCGCCGCGCACTAATGAGGTTGGCGATGCGCCCGAAAAGGGATCCGTCACGGCCTTCGACGTGGGTCTCCAACGCGAAGGCCAGGGGGGAATCGTCCTTGCTGACGGCAATCCCCACGCGGCGCAGACCATAATCGAAACCCAGACAGGCAGGCATGACGATCAGGAGGGTTGCCCGGAGGCATCGTCGTCGTCCTCCGGGGCCGGGTCGAGGATCTTGGTCAGACGGATCAGGAAACGCCCGTCCTGGTGATGGTCGAATTCCATGAGGTCGGTGAACTCGCGCATGATCAGGATACCCCGTCCCCGCCGACGCATCAGTTCGTCCGGAGGTTTCCAGCCCTTGAAATCGAAGCCGGAGCCGTGATCCAGCACGGTGACGACGATCCGGGGAAAATCGATCTCGAATATGATCTCGATGTCCTTGTCGTCCTCGAGCCGGTTGCCGTGTTCCATGGCGTTGGTGCAGGCTTCTATGACCGCCGAACCGAGGTCCTCCAGAGCTCGCCGACAGCACCCCAGGTCGCTGCCGATCTCCATCAGCACGGCGTCCGGCACGCCCAGGTACTGCATCCGGCTCGGGAGTTTCAACACGATCCTGCTGGGCAACGTCAACCTTCCCGGATCAGGCGAAACTCCGCACCGCTTCTTCCTCGTCCTGGAAGGACTGGAACACGGTGTGCAGCTTCGACACGATGAAGATGTTCTCGATACGTTCGGACACCTTGAGGAGTTTCAGCTCGCCGCCGCTCTTGCGCAGGGTCGAGTAGCCGGAAATCAGGATGCCCAGACCGGTGCTGTTGACCCAGCTGACTTTTTCCATGTTCACGATGACGTTGCGGAACCCCTCGTGGACGAGGGTCTTGAGGGTCTCGGAAAAGGCGTCGGCGTCGGGGCCGCCCATGAGCTTGCCGCTCATGTCCAGAATGGCCACTCCGTCGCGCCTGCGTTCCTTGATCTTCACGCTTCAACCTTCTTTGCACGGCTGGCCGACCTCCGGCCTCAGGACCCCACACCAGCGGGCCGGTTCAGGATAGGCCGGGGGAATCGTCATGTAAAGGATCATCGCCCTGATCGGCGGCCCCATAGCGCGAGCCCAGCAGATCCAGAACGGCCTGCATGTCCGGCGGCACCGGACACCGGAAGGCCAACTCGCGCCCGTCGGCCGGGTGCCGCAGGTGCAGACCTGCCGCATGCAGCATCAGCCGGGGGGCCAGCCTGACCATCTGTCCGGCAAGCTGCCGGTCCAGGCCGTGCACACCCTTGGAGCGGCCGTCGTCCCCGTACATGGGATCCTTGACCACCGGATGGTGGTGACTGGCGAAATGGACCCGTATCTGGTGGGTGCGCCCGGTTTCCAGCTCGACCCGGCAGAGCTGGACGAAACCGAAATCCTCGACCACTTGGTAGCGGGTCACGGCCTCGCGCCCGCCGCGGGCGACCACGGCCATGCGTTGCCGCCGCCGCGGATCGCGGCCGATATCCCCGGTCAGGGTCCCCTGCGGGGGATCCCACCGTCCCCAGGAGAGGGCCAGGTAGGTGCGTCCCATGGTGTGGTCGCCCAGCTGCTCCGAAAGATGCTGATGGGCACGGGAGGTCAGAGCGACGACCAGCAGGCCGCTGGTGTCCCGGTCCAGGCGGTGCACGATCCCGGGGCGCAGGGGATCATCGCCTGCGGGGACCTTGCCCAGGTGATGCAGCAGGGCGTTGACGAGGGTGCCGTCGGCATGCCCCACGGCCGGATGGACCACCATGCCCGCGGCCTTGTTCACCACCAGGATATCCTCGTCCTGGTAGACGATGTCCAGGGGCAGATCCTGGGGCACGGCCTGCAATTCGGGCAGGGGCGCCGGCCGATACTCGATGCGTTCTCCGCCGCGCAGGCGATACCCCTTGGGACGGACGCGGCCGTCGACCAGCACCAGTCCCCGGCCGATGTCGTTGTGGATGCGTGTACGGGAATAGCCGTCGCAACCGGCGACCAGGAAGGCGTCCAGGCGGCTGCCCGCCTCGTCGTGGGCAACCTTCAGGGTAAAGGTCTTGCCCTGGTCATGAGGCTCACTCACGTCGTTCCCTCCCGTCCAGGAGCAGACACAGGAACAGGATCACCCCGCCGATCGTCACCCCCATATCCGCCACGTTGAACGTGTAGAACCGATGGCTCCCCACGCCCAGGTCGATGAAATCCACCACCAGACCGCCGTAGAAGATCCGGTCGATGAGGTTCCCCACGGCCCCGCCGAGGATGCAGGCCATGGCAGCCTTGCGCACCTTCAGCCCGGGAGGGGTGACACGGTACAGGTACACCAGGACGATGCTGGTGGCCAGGCTGACGCCGATCAGGACCGCCCGGCCCACCGGGAACAGCCCCATGGCCGAGCCGGGATTGCGGACATAAGAAAACCGGGCCAGATCCCCGATGATGGAGAGCCTGGCCCGCAACGCCTCCTGATGGGCCAGGACCAGGCGCTTGCTCACGAAATCGAGAATCAGCACCAGCACGGCCCACAGCCAAGGCTGCCTGAAGCGGGAGAAGGTCAAAGGACTCCCGCCTCCTCCTTCTCCTTGCACTCGATGCAGAGCCGCGTGTAGGGCAACCTCCGCAGCCGCGGCAGACCGATGTTCTTGCCGCAGGCCTGGCACTTGCCGTAGGTCCCGTTCTCGATGCGCCGCAGGGCCTCCTCGATGTTGTAGAGGTAGCGGCCCTCGGTATTGGCGAACTTGATGGTCGTCTCGTACTGGAACTCGTCCGACCCCTGGTCCGCCATGTGATTGGAGTGGGCCTTGCCCACTTCCAGCCCCGATTCGTCATCGGCGTGCTTGATGATCTTCTCGTGCTTGGCCAGGGATTGGGCAACACGCTCCTTTTCCTCCAGGAGCATCTTCCGGAACCTCTGGAGTTCAGTTTTCCTCATGGGGCGCCTCCCCTGCTGGCATCGGCCCTTTCCAGGGCGATGTCAATGACCTGTCCTTCGATTTCGAATGATTCTTTATAAGGCAATTCACCGGTGGCGGCAACGTCCAAGGCCAGGGTGTCGTTCCTGATCCTCTCGCTGAACATGGCCACCGCCTCCTGCACGGCCTGCGGACCGGCCACCACAAGATGGATCCTGTCGGTGACCTCCAGACCGCTCTTCTTGCGCAGGTTCTGCACCTTGTTGATGATCTCCCGGCACAGGCCCTCCCGCCGCAGCTCGTCGGTCAGGGTGGTGTCCAGCGCCACGGTCAGGCCCTGGCCGCCTGCGGCCACGAAGGGCGGGATACCCTCTTCGACCACCTGGATCTCCTCGAAGGTGAACTCCGCGGCTTCACCCGCCACTTCCAGGGTGATCCGGCCGTCCCGACGCAGATCCATGATCAGCTCGGGGGTCATGGCGGTGATGGCCTTGGCCGCCACCGGCGCCTGCTTGCCGAAACGGGGTCCCAGGGCGCGGAAGTTGGCCTTGGCCGTCAAGCGGGCCACCTGCAGCGGATCGTCCACGCCGGAGACAGTCTTGACGTTCAGCTCCTCCTGCACGTAGCCGATCAGCCGCCCGTCTGCCAGCAGGTGCGAGGTCCGGTCATCCAGGCTGTGGATCAAAAGCCGACCCAGCGGTTGACGGGTCTTCAGCGAGGCCTCCTGGCGCAGGCTGCGTCCCAGCCCCACCACGGCCTGGGCCGTGGCCATGTCGCGTTCCAGGCCCGCATCCACCAGCTCGTCCTGCGACACCGGGAAATCCTGCAGATGAACCGAGCCGTCCGGATCCCGCCAGGCGGTCAGCCCCCGGTACAGTTCCTCGGCCGTGAACGGGACGAACGGCGCCAGCAGGCGGGCGCTGCTCTCCAGGACGGTGTAGAGGGTGGAAAAGGCGCTGCGCTTGTCAGGGGTCATCTCCCCCTTCCAGAAGCGGCGGCGGCTCAGGCGCACGTACCAGTTGCTCACGTCATCCATCACGAAGGCGGAGATGCGCTTGGCCGCGCGGGTCAGGTGCAGATCCTCCAGATCGTCCCTCACCCCGGCCGTGACACTCTGCAGGCGGCTCAGGACCCAGCGATCCAGGAGATCCTGCTCGAGAGGACCGCCGTCGTCGGGCCGGAAACCGTCCAGGTTGGCGTAGAGGGTGAAGAAGTTGTAGGTGTTCTCCAGGGTGGCCAGCAGCTTGCGCTGGGCCTCCTTGACCCCCTCGCGGTCGAAGCGGGTGGGTGTCCACACCGGGCTGCACGTCACCAGGTACCAGCGCAGGGGGTCGGCCCCCTCCTGGCGCATGATCTCCATGGGATCGACGGTGTTGCCCAGGCTCTTGGACATCTTCTTGCCCTTCTTGTCCAGCACCAGCTCGTTGACCAGGCAGCTCTTGTAGCTGCTGCGGCCGGTCAGGAAGGTGCTGATGACCAGCATGGTGTAGAACCAGCCGCGGGTCTGATCAATGCCCTCGCTGATGAAATCGGCGGGGAACTGGCTCTCGAACAGCTCCTTGTTCTCGAAGGGGTAGTGGTACTGGGCGAAGGGCATGCTGCCCGAATCGAACCAGCAGTCGATGACCTCGGGTGTGCGGGTCATGGTGCCGCCGCAGCCCTCGCGGCGGCAGGGGAAGGCCACCTCGTCCACGTGGGGCCGGTGCAGGTCCAGATCCGCCAGATCCCGGCCCGCCCACGCACCCAGGTCGGCGCGGCTCGAAGGCACGGCCTGTTCGCCGCACTCGTCGCACACCCACACGTTCAGGGGCGTGCCCCAGAAGCGGTTGCGGCTCAGGGACCAGTCGATGGCCCCGGCGATCCAGTTGCCGAAGCGGCCGCTGCCCACTTCCGGAGGAGCCCAGGTGATGTCCCGGTTCGCCTCCACCAGACTGTCGCGCATCTCACTGGTACGGATGAACCAGCTGGGCGTGGCGAAGTAGATCAAGGGGTTGCCGCAGCGGTCATGGAAGGGATAGTCGTGGGTGTAGGGCTCGGTGCGCAGCACCCGGCCGGCTTCGGTCAGGTACCTGATGATGTGGGGGTCGGCCTCCTTGACCATCATGCCGGCCCAGGGTTCGACCTCGGAGGTAAAGCGCCCGTCCGCGTCCACGGGCCGGAAGAAGGCCAGGTTCTCCCGGACGCCCACCTGGTAGTCGTCCTCGCCGAAGGCCGGTGCCATGTGCACGATGCCCGAACCAGAATCGAGGGTCACGAAATCGGCGGCCACGACCTTGAAGGCCTCCTTGTCCGCAGGGGGTGCGACGAACGGCAACAGTTGCTCGTAGCGCCGGCCCAGCAGGTCCCGGCCCTTGAACCGGGCGAGGATCTCCGGTTCCCCCTCGTCTTCATCGGCCAGGACCGACAGCCGCCCCTCGGCCAGGATCAGGACCTCGCCCCGGTGGCGCACCTTCACGTAGTCGTGGTCCTCGCCCACGGCCAGGGCCACGTTGGACGGCAGGGTCCACGGCGTGGTGGTCCAGGTCAGGAAGCACTCGTCGGCGTCCTGTGCCTTGAGCTTGACGTAGATGCTCGGTTCGCTCACCGAGCGGTAGCTGTTGGCCATCTCGTGGCTGCTGATGGGGGTACCGCAGACCGGGCAGTAGGGCACGACCTTGTGCCCCTTGTAGAGCATGCCCTCGGCGTGGAAGCGGCTGAGGATCCACCAGACGGTCTCGATGTAGTCGTTGTCGTAGGTGATGTAGGGATCATCCAGGTCCACCCAGTAGCCCAGCTTCTCGGTGAAGACGTCCCAGTCGTTCTTGCAGCTCCAGACGCTCCCGCGGCAGGCCTCGTTGAAGGGCGCCAGCCCGTATTCCCGGATGGCCCGGGCGCCCTGGATGCCCAGGTTCTTCTCCACCGCACGTTCGACCGGCAGGCCGTGGGTGTCCCAACCGGCCTTGCGGATCACCCGGTGGCCGATCATGGTCTTGTAGCGGCACATGACGTCCTTGCACAGGCGGGCCATGGCGTGGTGCACCCCGGGCAGGCCGTTGGCCGTGGGCGGTCCCTCGTAGAAGACCCAGTCCGGCGCCCCCTCGCGCCGGGCGATGCTCTGCCTGAAGGTGTCGTTGGTCTTCCAGAACTCGCTGATGAGTTCCTCGGACCGGGCATCGTGGAACTTGCGGGCCAGCGGGGGATAAAGCGGCTGCGAACTCATGGCTGGACATGCTCCAGGAACCCGGTGACCAGGGCCTCCAGCTTGGGCTGGGCCTCGTTGGCCACCTTGATGATCTCTTCCACCACCGCCGGCTTGAGCGAATCGGGGAAGCAGGCGTCGGTGACGACCTGCAGGCCGACGACCCTCATGCCGCCGTGCACGGCGGCCAGGCACTCGGGCACGCTGGACATGCCCACGGTGTCGGCGCCGATGGCGCGCAGGAAGCGGTACTCCGCTCCGGTTTCCAGGTTGGGGCCCGCGACAGCCGCATAGACGGCCCGCTTCAGGGGAATCTTCCTGTCCAGGGCCACCTGCTCCATGATGGCCAGGAACTCGCGGTCATAAGGCTCGGACATGTCGGGGAAACGCGGACCCAAACGATCGTCGTTGGGCCCGATCAGGGGATTGTCCCCCATCAGGTTGATGTGGTCGGTGATGACGGTGATGTCGCCGGGGCCCAGCTGGGGATTCATGCCGCCCACGGCGTTGCTCATCACCAGGGCGCCCGCGCCCAGGGCCTTCATCACCCGCACCGGCAGGGTGATCTCC
>CAYPVD010000098.1:0-10799 GCA_964414055.1 uncultured Fibrobacteraceae bacterium | reverse complement strand
TCTCCCTGCTGGCCGACGCCGACCTGCTGGAGTTGGTGGACGGGGCGCAGGAGATCATGCCCGGGGTGAAGGTCACTCCGGTCAGCGGACACACTCCCGGACAGCAGGTGGTGGAGTTCCATACGCCCGACGGCATTCTGGCCTACGTCGCGGACCTGATTCCCTTCCTCAGCCAGCTGCACGTGCCGTGGATCATGGGCTTCGACCTGAACCCCCTGCTGACGGTGACGGAGAAGAAGCGCTTCCTGACCCGGGCGGTCGAGGACGGGATCATCCTGGTGTTCGAGCACGACCCCGTGCACGAGGCGGCCACGGTCCGGTTCACGGCGGGACGTTTCACTCCCGACAAGGTCTTCTCTCTCGATCAGAACCCTGGAAACGGCGGGTCATGAGCAACGACAACCTGATCAGGGACCTGCGGCGCGCGCCTTT
The DNA here is from genome assembly GCA_964414055.1 of uncultured Fibrobacteraceae bacterium. Taxonomy (GTDB): domain Bacteria; phylum Krumholzibacteriota; class Krumholzibacteriia; order LZORAL124-64-63; family LZORAL124-64-63; genus JAHJTW01. Next base: position 10,367 of record CAYPVD010000098.1, on the reverse strand, counting down.
GCCTGTCCGCAAGCCTTCCTGGCTGCGCATGAAGCCCCAGGGCGGGGCGGCCTACAACGAGATGAAGACCCTGCTGCGCCGGGCGGAGTTGAACACCGTCTGCGAGAGCGCCAACTGCCCCAACCGGGGCGAGTGCTTCGCCAGCGGTACGGCCACCTTCCTGCTGATGGGAGAGGTCTGCACCCGGCATTGCACCTTCTGCAACATCCCCGGCGGCAAGGTGGCGGAGCTGGATCCTGAGGAACCGCGCCGGGTGGCCGAGACGGTCAAGCACCTGGGATTGAAGTTCGCCGTGGTGACCTCGGTCAACCGGGACGATCTGCCCGACGGGGGCGCCGCCCATTTCGCGACCACCATCAGGGAGATCCGGCGCTTGAACCCGGGGTGCGGGGTGGAGGTCCTGATCCCCGATTTCATGGGTGACGCCGAGGCGCTGGAAGTGGTCCTGGCGGAGGGCCCCGAGGTGCTGAACCACAACCTGGAGACGGTGCCCCGGCTGTACCCCGCCTTGCGGACCGATGCCGATTACCGGCGCTCCCTCGAGCTGCTGGCCCGGGCCCGGCGCTGGGCCCGCGAGCGCAACCCGGCCGTCAGGGTCAAGACGGGTATCATGGTCGGGGTCGGCGAGACGCAGGACGAGGTCGTGGCCCTGATGCGCGACGCCGTGGCCCACGGCGTCCAGATCATGACCATCGGCCAGTACCTGCAGCCCTCCCACAGGCATCATCCGGTCAGGCGCTACGTCGAGCCGGAGGAATTCGACGCCCTGGCCGCCATCGGCCGCAAGTTGGGCCTGGACTGGGTCGAATCCGGGCCCATGGTCCGTTCCAGCTACCATGCGCGCCGGCAGAGCGAGAACCTGGCTGCCCCGAACCCGGAGATGTGATCCCTTGCCGGCCGTGGAATTCGTACGGAACACCCTGCTGGATACCCACTCGCCCGCGTGCTGGTGGAAGCATCCGGTGCAGGCGGGGAAGGTCGTGCTCGGTGCGGCCGAGAACGCCCTGCTGTCCGGCGCCGACCGGTTGATCAGGTCCGGAGGCAGCGAGTGTCCGGTCTGCGGCTGGAAAGGAACGAGATTCCGCAACTTCCTCTCGGCGGACGAGGTCATCCGCCACTGCATCTGCCCGGTCTGCGGTTCATTCGACCGGCACCGCCAGCTCGTGCTGGGTGTGCGCCAGGAGCTGCAAGCCTCCCCGGGCCGCACGCCCGGCGTGTTGGTGGGGTTCTCCCTTTCCTCGGCCATGCGCTTCCTGCTCGAGCACGAGGGTCTGTCCCGCTGCTTCCGGACCGATTATGCCCTCGAGGACCGCCGTTTCCTGCCGGATTTTCTCGGGGACCTGCGGCGGGCCCCGCTGGCCGATGATACCGTGGAATGGGTTTTCTGCAGCCACGTCCTGGAGCATGTGCCGGAACTGGATATCTGCGTGGACGAGATCCTGCGCATCCTCAGGCCCGGTGGCCTGGCCTGGGTCCAGGTCCCTTTCGAGCCGGGGTTGGCTCACAGCCGGAGCATCAGGATCGATCCCTACAGGGCTCATGCCCACGCCTGGCAGTTCGCCCCCGATTTCGGCAATCTCATCCAGCGAGACGGCTGGGAGGTCACCGAGGTGATCGCCGGGGAGGAGCTTCCTGCCGAGCAACTGCGGCGGTTCGCCATCAATCCCCTCGAGCGCTACTGGGTTTGCCGGAAGAAGGTCTGATAACGGCCTGTGAGAAATGTCCTCGCCGCTTCGCGGCTGCGGATTATTCTCACAGGCCGTTATCAGGCCTTCTTCCGGCAAGGCCATCATGGCTCAAGACTAGGGGCCGAACTGCCGAACTCCTGGGCAGTGAGGAAGATTTTCCACCGGCCTCCGGGAGCGACCGCATGAATTCCGCCGATGTCTTTGCCCAGATCGAGAAGATGGGCGACCTGCCCAGCCTGCCCCAGACCCTGCTGGAGATCCAGACGGTGGCCGAGGACAAGAATTCCAGCGCCGACGATCTGGCCAGGTGCATCCTGCGGGACCAGGCCCTGACCCTGAGGGTGCTCAAGGTCGTCAACAGCGCCCTTTTCAAGCGTCGTGACAACGAGGAGGTCCGCACGGTCAGGCGGGCCGTGATCGTCATCGGGTTCGAGACCGTGCGCAAGCTGGCCCTGGGATTGTCGGTCTTCGACATGATGAGCAAGCTGTCACGTTCCCCGTACTTGGCCGAGATCGCCCGCCATTCCCTGATCACCGCCGGTTTCGCCCAGATTCTGGCCGAGGCCTCCGGGGTCGTGGCGTCCGAGGAGGCCTTCGTGGCCGCCCTGGTGCACGACATCGGCAAGGTGGTCCTGCTGGAATGTTCGCCGGGGGCCATGGACGAGGTTCTGGCCGATGCCTCCCGGGGGATAGCGACGCTGGATTCGGAGCGCCGGCATTTCGGGCTCAGCCATGACCGGGCCGGCCGTCGCCTGGCCGACCGCTGGAACCTGCCGGCAGAAATCGTGAACGTGATCGGCGATCACCACGACATCGATCCCCTTCATCCGCCGAAGAACCTGGATCCCCTGCTGGCGGTGATCGCCTACGCCAACGGCATGAGCAGGTTCACCTGTCAGCCCGAGCAGAACTCCCAGGAGTACCGCATCCTGCGCAAGGCGGGACGCGTGCTGGGGATCCCTTCTGCAAGGCTGGAGGATATCTACCTGCAGGTGGGGGATCGTCTCGAGGATCTGGCCCAGCAGGTGGGCGTGGACCTGGGCGACCTGCAGGATTACGGACAGGTGGTCAACGTCAAGGGCAGCGTCAACGTGGCGCCGCGCAGCATGAGTCCCGAGGACATCGCCCGCCGCACGGCCGAACAGCTGGACCTCTACCGCCGGGTGGGCGAGGGATTGGCCGCAGGGAAGGATCCAGGATTCCTGTTGGACCTCATCCTGCAGGGCGCCGTGGATATCCTGGGCTTCGAGCGGGTCGTCATGCTGGACATCGACCGCGTCAAGCGTCTGTTCAGGCCCAGGGTCTGGGCCGGCATGAACGCGGGGCGACTGGCGCCGGCTCTGGCTTTGCCCGTGACCCGCAGCACCGGCCCCTTGGCCATGGCGATCCTCGAGCACCGGACTTTCCACGTGCCCGAGGCCGCGAGCGCGGCCTACGGGGACCAGGCGGGCAGCGAACTCCTGGCCGCGGCCAGGTGCCGCAGTTACGTCGTCGCCCCGGTGCCCACACCCGAGGGCATGGTGGGGGTCATCTATGCCGACGGCGGACCCGACGGCGACGACGTGGACGCCGAGCAGGCCGCCGAGCTGAACGGTCTTGCCCAGCAGGTGGGTTCGGTCCTGACCGCTGCCGAGAAAGCTCCAGCCTGATTCCCCGCCTTTCCTGAGCACGGATCTTTTATCCTGCGGCCGATCGTGTTATCTTCCCTGGCCTATCGATCTCCATGCACTCAGATGCCCACAGGAAGGATTCGGCATGGCCGAGATCACCAAGCGTTCCGATGATTACAGCCGCTGGTACCAGGACGTCATCCAGGCCGCGGAGCTGGCCGAGAACAGCCCCGTGCGCGGGTGCATGGTCATCAGGCCCAACGGCTACGCCATCTGGGAGAACATCCAGCGCACCCTGGACGACAAGTTCAAGGAGCTCGGCCACGTCAACGCCTATTTCCCCCTGCTGATCCCCAAGAGCTTCCTGGCCAAGGAGGCCGAGCACGTCGAGGGCTTCGCCAAGGAGTGCGCCATCGTCACGCACCACCGGCTCAAGCAGGTGACCATCGACGGCAAGACCACGGTGATCCCCGACCCGGACAGCAAGCTGGAGGAGGAGTACATCATCCGCCCCACCAGCGAGACTGTCATCTGGGACCAGTACCGCAAGTGGATCCAGAGCTACCGCGATCTGCCGCTGCTGATCAACCAGTGGGCCAACGTCATGCGCTGGGAGATGCGCACGAGGATGTTCCTGCGCACCACCGAGTTCCTGTGGCAGGAAGGGCACACGGCCCACGCCACGGCCGAAGAGGGCCGCGCCGAGACCCTGCAGATGCTCGAGGTCTACCGCTGGTTCGCCGAGGACATCCTGGCCATGCCGGTGGTCTGCGGGGCCAAGACCGCCAACGAGCGCTTCGCCGGGGCCGTGGAGACCTTCTCCATCGAAGCCATGATGCAGGACCGCAAGGCCCTGCAGGCTGCCACCAGCCACGACCTGGGGCAGAACTTCGCCAAGGCCTTCGACGTGACCTTCCAGGACGCCGAGGGCAAGGTGGAACATGTCTGGGCCACGAGTTGGGGCATGAGCACCCGCATCGTGGGCGCCCTGATCATGACCCACAGCGACGACGACGGCCTGGTGCTGCCGCCGCGCATCGCCCACACCAAGGCCGTCATCGTGCCCATCTGGCGGAACGACGAGGAAAAGGCGGCGGTGTGCGAGGCGGCCGACAAGCTGGCGGTCGACCTGAAGCCCGTGGTCGGCCGTGTGCATGTGGACAAGCGAGACAAGATGCGCCCGGGCTGGAAGTACGCCGAATGGGAACGCAAGGGAGTGCCGGTGCGCCTGGAACTGGGGCCGCGCGATCTCGCCGGGCAACAGGTCATGATGGCCGCCCGGCACGACCGTGCCAAGAACGCCGTGAAGTTTACCGACCTGGCCGCCGCTCTGCCGGCGGAGATGGAGCGGATCCAGAACGACCTGTACGAACAGGCCCTGCGGCGGCGCAAGGAGGCGACCTTCACCATCGACACCTGGGACGAGTTCGTGAAACTGTACGAGGGCGGGGGCGGTTTCGCCCACTGCCATTGGTGCGGTGACGGCGCCTGCGAACAGGCCATCCAGGACAAGACCCGGGTGACCATCCGCAACATCCCCTTCGACCGGGATGAGACGCCCGGCAAGTGCGTGCACTGCGGCAAGGACTCCATCGGCCGTGTCCTGTTCGCCCAGTCCTATTAACGAGGATGGCGCATATGCATGAAGTATTCGCGGCCATCAGCGCCGATCACACCTACCTGCTGCGTCTGCTGATCGCCCTGGTTCTGGGCGGCATGGTGGGCATGGAACGCCAGGCCCACGGCCGGGCGGCCGGACTGCGGACGAACATCCTGGTCTGCATCGGCTCCGCCCTGGTCATCGTCTCGTTCCAGAAGATCATCGATTGCAACCTGCCCGACGCCACCAGCGCCCTGCGCATGGACCCGGCGCGGGCCGCGGCGGGCGTCATCACCGGCATCGGTTTCCTGGGGGCCGGTACCATCGTCAAGAGCGCGGACTTCGTGCGCGGTCTGACCACCGCCGCCTCGGTCTGGGTGGTGGCGGCCATCGGCGTGGCGGCGGGTCTGGGCGAGATCGTTCTGGCCACGGGCGTGACCATCATGGTCCTGGTCGCCCTGGTGCTGTTGCACCGCATTCCCATCAGCCGGGACATCTACGGCAAGGTCATGGTCAGCGGTCAGGGCGATGCGACCAATATCCGGGAGGCGACGCGGATCCTGGTGGATAACGGTTTCATCATCAAGCATACGCGCGTGGACCGGCAGCGTGATGGCCGCTTCGCCGCGGACTTCGTGATTCGGCACCGCGATCCGGATGCCGGTGCAAAGCTGGGCGATCTCCTGCTAAAGCTCGACGGGATCGAGCGGGTCCGCATCGATTGATATTCACCGGCTGTGGCCGGTGATGCGGGAACCAAAAGGCCCCGGAGTGATCCGGGGCCTTTCTCTGCGGGTGATGGCGTGTTGCTCTCCGATCAGCGCACGAGCACCATGCGCGTCACGGCCGTCTTGCCCTCGGCGGTCAGGCGGGCGAAGTACACACCGGACGCCAGGTTGAACGGCTGCCAGGTGACCCTGTGGTCGCCCGCGCTCATCTGCTCGTCCACCAGGGTCGACAGCCGCTTGCCGGTGGCGTCGAAGACCTCCAGGCGCGCGTGACTCTGCTTGGCCAGGCTGAAGACGATGGTGGTGGTCGGGTTGAACGGGTTGGGATAGTTCCGGCCCAGGTTGAACCTGGCGTTGACCACGTCGCCCACGCCCGCGGCGGTGTGCACCGTGATCAGGTCGGTCTTGATGATGGTGTCGGACCCGCAGGGACCGGTGGCGGTCATGGTCACCGTATACAAGCCCTCGGCCGTGTAGGTGTGGACCGGACTCTGCAGGGTGTCCGTGGCTCCGTCGCCGAAGTCCCAGACCCATTGGGTCGGTCCCCCGGTGGACTGGTCGGTGAAGGTGACGGTGAAGGGATTGGCGCCCTCGACGGCGTCGGCCTGGAAGTCGGCCGTCACCAGGCTGTCCACGTGCACCATGGCCGCCACCGTCAGGGTGTCGGCGCCGCCGGGCCCGAAGACGATCAGGCGCACGTCGAACGAGCCGGCGGCGGTGTAGGTGTGGACGGGGTTCTGCAGCGTGTCGCTGGACGCGTCGCCGAAGTCCCAGTTCCAGGCGGTGATGTCGCCGGTGGACTCGTCCGTGAAGGACACTGCCAGCGGTGCGCAACCGCTCGTCGGGTCGGCGCTGAAGGCGGCCACGGGCCCGGACACGGGATCCACCCGGACCTCCAGCGAGGTGGTGTCGGCCCCGCAGGCGTTGCCGGCGATGAGCACCACGGTGAAGGTGTCGGCGGTGGCGTAGGTGTGGACCGGATTCTGGTCGGTGCTGCCGGAACTGTCGCCGAAGTCCCAGTTCCAGAAGGTCGGGTCGCCGGTGGACAGATCGGTGAAGGTCACCGTCAGGGGCACCGTGCCCGTGGTGTCGCTCATGGCGAAGGCCGCGGTCGGCGGGCCGGTGACCACGATCATGCCGGCACTGGTCTTGGTGTCGCTGCCACCGGGTCCGGTGACGGTCAGGGCCACGTCATAGGTCCCGGGTGCGGCATAGGTATGGACCGGGTTCTGGGCGGTGTCGGTGTTCCCGTCGCCGAAGTCCCAGGTCCAGCCCGTGATGTCGCCGGTGGACAGATCCGTGAAGGCGACCTCCAGGGGTGCGCAGCCGCTGACCGGATCGGCGCTGAAGTCGGCCACAGGCGCCAGGGGCGGCTCCACCGTTATCATGTCCGTGGCCGTCATGGTGTCATCGCCGCAGTCGTTGCCCACGGTCAGGGTCACCGTGTAGGTGCCGGCGGTCGTGTACTGGTGGGTGGGGTTCTGGACGGTATCGGTGGCGGAGTCGCCGAAGTCCCATAGCCAGCTCGTGACCGTGCCGGTGGACAGGTCGGTGAAATCGACACTGAAGGGTGCGGTGCCCGTGGAGTCGGACGCGCTGAAGGCGGCGGTCGGCGGACCGTTCACGCTGATGTAGCTGGTCAGGGTGAGGGTGTCGCTGCCGCCGGGTCCGGTGACGGTCAATGCCACGTCGTAGGTGCCCGGAGCGGCGTATGTATGCACGGGATTCTGGGCGGTGTCGGTGTTTCCGTCCCCGAAGTCCCAGGCCCAGTCTGTGATGTCGCCGGTGGATTCATCGGTGAAGGTCACTTCCAGGGGTGCGCAACCGCTGGTCGGGGTGCCGGAGAAGGCCGCGACCGGCGCCGGGGGCGGCGTCACGTGAACGTAGGCCGTCTTGGTGGCCATGTTCTGGCCGCAGCTGTTTTCCGCGATCAGGATGACCGTGTAGTCGCCCGCCTCCGTGTAGGTGTGCACGGGGTTCTGCTGCGTGTCCTGGGTGGAATCGCCGAAGAACCAGGACCAGGTGTCGGGATCGCCGGTGGACAGGTCGGTGAAGGTGACCGTCAGGGGCACCTGGCCGGTCAGCGGCGTACCGCTGAAGTCGGCCGTGGGGGTCTGACCGACGGTGATGTAGTCGGTCATGGTCACGGAATCGGATCCCACAGGACCGGTGACCGTGAGGGAGACCGTGTAGGTGCCGGCGAAAATGTAGACGTTGGTGGGATTCTGATCGGTGCTGGTGTTGCCGTCGCCGAAGTCCCAGGACCAGCTCGAGACCGTGCCGGTGGACAGGTCGGTGAAGTTGACCTCCTGGGGCGCGCAGCCGTCGGTCACGTCGGCGGTGAAGTCCGCCACGGGGGCGGTGGGACCGCCGCCGACGGCCGCCTCGGCGTCGACCATGCCGTAACCGGAGTAGCGATCCCAGCCGGCAACCGACTCGACGTTGACGATGTCGATGGCCGTGCTGGTCAGCTGGTCGCGGACCTGGGACGGCGACCAGGACGGGTTGGCGGATTTTACCAGGGCGGCCACGCCGGCGGCGTAGGGAGTGGCGCAGGAGGTGCCGTTGAAGAACGGCTCGTAGTCGCCGGACTGGTAGCCGCCGCTGCCGCTGATGTCGGTGGTCGGCAGGATGGTGGGGGCGATGATGTCCACCGCGCCGGCGTTGTCCTGGAGGGTGCTGCCGTAGTTGGATCCCCACCACCGCTCGCCGTCACAGGTGTAGCTGTTGGGATCGGCGTTGACGCCGGGGTTCAGGTCGTTGGTGTTGGAACTGGAGCGCTTGCGGTCGCCGCAGGGCGAGGCGGCGCCCACGCCGATCACATACTGGTTGATGGCCGGATAGCTGATGGTCGAGTCGTTCTCGTTGCCCGTGGCAGCCAGCAGGGTCACGCCGTTGTTGTAGGCGTACTGCAGGGCCGGATCCATGGTGGAGGAGCTGGATGTGGCCGCGCCGAAGCTCATGCTGGCCACGTCGGCGCCGTTGTCGGCCGCGTAGTAGAGGGCGTTGGCGATGTAGGAGAAGTACATGGAGCCACCGCTATCGGCGACCTTCAGGGGCATGATGGTCACGCCGCCGGCGATGCCGGCCACGCCCAGGTTATTGTCCGCCACGGCGGCGGCCACGCCGGCGCAGGCGGTGCCGTGGCCGGGCTGGCCACTGTCGTCCATGGGGTCGTTGTCGCTGTCGCCGAAGTCATAACCGGCCATGAGGTTCAGGTCGGGATGGGCAGTGTCCACTCCCGAGTCCAGGATGGCGACGATGGCGCTGCTGGAGCCGTAACCGGTGGGGGCGTTCCAGGCGAGTTCGGCGTTGGTGTCGAAGCCCACCGTGCCCACGCCGGCGCCCGTGTGGTCCCAGGTCGTGCCCCACCCGTAGGCGGGCAGCTGGGCGGTGTTGTTGTGGCCCCAGTTGTCCGGATACTGGGGGTCGTTGGGAGCGACTGCGGGGAAGGCCCGCAAGTCGGGTTCCGCGTAGGCCAGGTTGGGATCGGCGGCCAGGCGTCGGGCCGCGGCCGGGATATCGGTCCCTTCAGGGACCCTCAGGGTGAAGGAACGGTTGACTCCCAGCGCCTCGGCGGAGGCCTTGTTGGCCAAGGGGCCGAAGGTGCGCTCGATGGCGGTCACGCCGAATTCCTTCAAGATGGCATCGACCGAGGCCAGGCCGGTGGTGGCGGTGGCCGCACGGGCACCCTTCTCCAGGGGCAGGTCGAGGTTGGCCTGATCCATGGCCTTGGCCGTGAACTGGACCAGGATGCGATCGGGAGCGTACGGCAGAACGGATTGCCCCGTGGGCTGGAAACCGTCTTGCACGGGTGTGAATTCCCGGGGGCTGTCCGGGAGGGCGAAAACAGCAGAACTAGCTGTCAATAAGGCAGTTAGTAATGCCAGAACCGTAATCATCCGTCTCATGGAGGCGCTCCTTCAGCAAAGAGGAGAAGGGGAAATGGGCGATTTGTTGCTGTATAGAGGATACCCGATAATTATTACAAAAGAATCACAAAAACACGTCTGGTTTTTATACAAAAGGAATACCCTGGCTTACCGCCGTATGGAAACGGCCGCCGGGCTTATGAACCCGGCGGCCGTCGGCTGAACTACGGATATGGTCTATTTGACCATGGTGATCTTGCCCACCACGACCTGGTCCAGGTAGTGGGTTTCGTAGAAGTACACGCCGGAGGCGACCGAAGCTCCGGAACCGCTGGTGCCGTCCCAGATGACGGAATTTTCACCAACGGGACGCACTTCGTCCACCAGGATCCGCACCAGTTCACCGCGCAGGTTGAAGATCTTCATCAGGACATGACCGCTCTGGGGCAGCTTGAAGGCGATCTTCGTCGTCGGGTTGAATGGATTGGGATAGGCCGTGGCCATGAATTCATCCAGGCCGGGTATCCCGGAACGCTCGGGGAGGCCGACGAGGCCGAAAAAGCCCAGGATATCCTCCAGGATCCGCGCGCGAGCGGTCAGCGGGGCCGGAGACTTGGCCGCGCCGGGATCGTCGTAGATGTACATGAAGTCGTAGGGCATGCTGACGACGCGGTTGTTCAGGACCGCATCGACCATCAACGTCGCAGCGCTGTAGTTGTAGGCACCGGTATTGCCGGCCGGATCGGTGAACTCGGCCAGCATGACGGCGCCGGTCCGCAGGGTCACACCGTCGAAGGTGTTGATGCCCGCGCAGCCGCCGTAGGCCACCCAGCTGGGCTGGTTGACGATGACGCCGTTGCCGGTGACGG
>CAYPVD010000097.1:0-10838 GCA_964414055.1 uncultured Fibrobacteraceae bacterium | reverse complement strand
TCGGGAAAATTGCGGTTCAGGTCCACGCCGTTGGCGTTGGCGCGGGTGTCGGCGACATAGCCGTCGGGGTTGTGCAGCGGCATGATGTGGATCTCGGTGGTGTTGACCAATTCGGTGAGGTCTTCGTAACCGGGCTGGCCGTAGTTGTTCACCAGATACTGGGCCAGGTTCCACAGCATGACCATGTCCACGGGCTCGTCCCCGTGCATGGTGCTCGAGAGTCGCACTTCCGGCTCGGCCTCGGTGTTCTGCACGTCGTCGGAGATGACGATGCCCCACAGCTCGCGGCCCTGGACCGAGGTGCCCCAGGTGAAGGTGCGGGCGATGGAGGGATGGGCGGCCGCCAGGGCGGCGAAATCGCTGCCGATTTGGGCGTGGGTGGGATAATAGAGGGCCTTGTCCGGATCCAGGGCGGGATATCCCTTGGCCTCCTGAGCGGCCCAGAAGGCTTCCACGGCCCGTCGTCCCTCCTGCTCGCGGTCGGGCAGGCGGGTGAAGGCGTAGCCGGCGGCGGTCAGGGCCCGGGCCTCCTCCTCGGTGATCCGGGGTGTGAACACCAACCTGTCGCCATCGGGCCGGATCTGCTCGCGGGAAAACGAGGCGATGGGCACCGCGGCCAGCAGCCGGTCGAGCTGTGTGCGGTCCGACAGCCTTATCTGGACGGGGAAATCGGAGAAAACGGCCTTTTCCCAGGCGGGGGGGACCCGCCGGGAAGACGATGAGGCCCGGGCGAGGTTCGGAGTCGCGGTGATGAGCAACAGTGTCGCCAAGCCCAGGATGCCGGCCGTGAACAAACAGATCCTCCGAATTCCCCTCATGATGGCATGATCCTTTGCAGATGGTGTGTATGGAACAGATCCCTACTAATTATAACACAAGGGGGGTCAGAAGGAGGAGAGGATTCACCCGAAACAGAAAAATCCTCTTGGTGTGCAGGGGGACGAATGTGATAGAATCGGAAGCCGTGGGGGGGACTGTAAGTTCTGCAGCACCAGACAATAACAGGCAATCCGACAACAGTTTTTCGAAAGGAGGTACAGGACCGGCTGGTCGCGGATTTCATGTCGCGGCTGCCGGGGAGTTTTCTGCTTTTCTCGTCAACCAGAAAACCCAACCAGGGAGTCGACATGCAGCATCATTTCAGACGCGCCACGGTACTGTTTACGGCCTTGGCTTTGCTCGCCCTTCTCGCCACCTGGGCCATGGCCCTGGAGCCCACCGCTCCGAGGCCGTTTACCCCGGTTCAGGACGGTTTCTCGCCCTACGCCGACAACGTTCTGCCCTATCATCCTTCCCGCCTGCTCATAAAATTCGAATCGGACGCCCTGGAAAACGCCAACCTGGACATCGCCCGGGAAAAGGGCGCCCAGGTGCCGGGTGCCCGCACGGGTATCCGTTCGGTGGACGCCCTGTGCGACGCGGCGGGCGTCAAGAGGATCTCCCGCCCCTGGATCGCGGTGAACAAGTCCAACCTGGCCAACGAGCTTGGTCTGGACCGGTGGTACATGCTCGAAACCGACGGCGCCCAGGATCCGGCCGCCCTGGCCCGCAGGTTCGCCGCCGACCGCAACGTGGCCGAGGCCACGGTGGACTGGCGCGCCTTCCCCGCCGCCGTGCCCAACGACCCCATGCACGATCTGCACTGGGGACACAACAACACTGGTCAGATGCTCAGCTACGACTGGGCTACCTATAGTCACGAGAACGGATCACCCGTGGGTACCGTGGGCTTCGACGCCAACGCCCAAGCCGCCTGGGACAACGCCCAGGGTTACGGCAACAGCGGCATCGTCATCGCCATCATCGACAGCGGTGTGGAGGCTGGCCATCCCGACCTGCGTCAGGTCACCGGCTACGACTTCGGTGACGACGACTCCAACCCCGACGACAATTCGAGCAGCCCGGGCCACGGCACCGCCTGTGCTGGTGTCGCGGCCGCCATGGCCAACGACAACCTGGGCACCGCGGGCATCGCCGGCGATTGCAGCATCATGCCCCTGAAGGTCGCCGACAGCTCCGGTTCCATGTACTTCTCGTCCATCCAGAACGCCCTGTACTATGCCGCCGACAACGGTGCGGACGTTGCCAGCATGAGCCTCGGCGCGGCCATAAGCTCCGATTCGGCCACCGACGCGGCTCTGCAGTACGCCTACAACAACGGCGTGACCCTGCTGGCGGCCACGGGCAACGAGAACGCCTCGACCATCAGCTATCCGGCCATCAACCAGTACGTCATCGCCGTGGGCGCGGCCTCGCCCTGCGGCGACCGCAAGCGTTCCTCCAGCAACACCAGCGAGTTGAATTCCGGCGTCAACGCCGATCCCAACGGCTACACCTGCGACGGTGAGCGCTGGTGGGGGTCCAACTACGGTGTCACCACCCAGGACAGCAACGCGGCGGTGGATGTGATCGCCCCGACGATCCTGCCGACGACCGACCTGCTGGGTTCGGCCGGTTACGACCCCGGCGATTACAGCAAGTGGTTCAACGGGACCTCCTGCGCCACGCCGTACGCGGCGGGTGTCTGCGCCCTGATCAAGGCCGCCAACCCGTCGTTCACCCCCGCGCAGGTGCGCGATCGTCTGGTTAGCACGGCCCAGGACATTCAGAACGTCGAGTCCGGAGCGGGCTGGGACAGGTATTCCGGTTACGGCATGGTGGACGCCGATGCGGCCACCTCGGGCGGGACCACGCCCACCGACGCCATCACCGTGACCTACCCCAACGGCGGCGAGACCCTGACCGCCGGTGACGTGGCGAACATCACCTGGAACTGGACGGGTAGCTTCACCACCGTGTCCATCGAATACAGCACAAACGGCGGTTCAAGCTGGACGTTCATCACCTCGTCGACCTCCAACGACGGTTCCTACGGCTGGACCGTGCCCACCGATGCTACGACCCAGGGCCGCGTCCGGGTCACCGGCGGGACCGCCCAGGACATGAGCGACGGCAACTTCACCATCGACGTGCCCGCCTCCGGCGGATACGCGACCCTGCCCTACAGCACGGGTTTCGAGAGCGGCGCGGTGGACCAGTACTGGACCACGGCCTCGTCCAACGTCGGCCGTATCCTGGTGACCACGGCCAACACGCCGCACAGCGGCAGCTACCATCTGACCATGGACGCCTCGGTCAACGGCAACTACAGCCAGAACGAGGCCTGGCTGCACCTGGATCTCGGCGGTGAGAGCCAGGCGGACCTGACCTTCTGGTGGAAGGACTTCAGCGACGAGACGCACTCCCAGGACGGGGTGTACTTCTCGGACGACGACGGGGCGACCTTCGTGAAGGTCCAGGACCTCAACGGCGGCAGTTACACCAACAACGTCTGGAACGAGTTCAACCTGGACGTGGACGAGCTGGCGGCCGCCAACGGTCTGTCCTTCACCTCCACCTTCGTGATCAAGTTCCAGCAGTACGACAACTACGGCATCACCACCGACGGCTTCGCCTTCGACGACATCAGCGTCACGGCGGGAACGGCTCCGCCGCCCGACGCGGTGACCGTGACCTATCCCAACGGCGGCGAGACGCTCACCGGCGGCGGGACGGCCAACATCACCTGGACCTACACCGGGACGTTCACAACGGTGGATATCGACTATTCCAGTGACGGCGGCTCGTCCTGGTCGAGCATCGTGACCGGGACCTCCAACGACGGCTCCTACACCTGGAGCGTGCCCACCGAGGCCACGACCCAGGGCCGGGTGCGCGTCAGCGGCGGGACCGCCAGCGACACGAGCAACAGCAACTTCGCCATCGAGTACACGCCGCCCACGGGCGACTACGCCACGATCCCCTACAGCACGGGCTTCGAGAGCGGTGCGGTGGACCAGTACTGGACCACGGCTTCGAGCAACATCGGCCGGATCCGGGTCACGTCCTCCTACACCCCGCACAGCGGCAGCTACCACCTGACCATGGACAGCTCGGCCAACGGCAACTACTGCCAGAACGAGGCCTGGCTGCACCTGGACCTGACGGGTCAGACGGAAGTGGACCTGTCGTTCTGGTGGAAGGAGTTCGGCGACGAGACGCATTCCCAGGACGGGGTGTACTTCTCGGACGACGACGGCGCCAGCTTCGTGAAGGTGCAGGATCTGAACGGTTCGAGCTACACCAACCAGACCTGGAACCAGTTCAACCTGGATCTGGACGCCCTCGCCGCCTCCAACGGCCTGAGCCTGAGTTCGACCTTCATCGTCAAGTTCCAGCAGTACGACAACTACACCATCACCACCGACGGTTTCGCGTTCGATGATATCGCGTTGACCGTCGGCGGCAGCGGCGGTGGCGGCGGATCGGCCATCACGGTCGAGACCGAGCCCAACGGGGACATGGCGTCGGCCAACGGTCCGGTGGGTGACGGAGTCGCCGTCAGCGGCAACATCTCCTCCAGCAGCGACGACGACTACTTCTGGTTCGACGTCGATACCGCCGGCAACATCAACATCAGCGTGGCCATCGGCAGCAGCGCCGACCTGGACTGGTACCTGTACGACAGTTCCGGTGCCCAGGTGGATCGCGGCTACACCGTGAACAACCCCGAGGCGGGCAGCTACAACGCCTCGGTCGGCCGCTACTACGTGCGGGTCGACGGTTACTACGGTGCCACCAGCAGCTACACCCTGACCGTGACCGGCGGTCTGGCGCCCCTGGCCGAGATGCCGGAGAAGAGTGAAGTGCCGCTGGTGTTCGCCCTGAGGCAGAACGCTCCCAACCCGTTCAATCCGACCACGACCATCAAGTTCGACCTGCCCCGCAAGAGCACGGTCAGCTTGAGGATCTACGACCAGCGCGGCATGCTGGTGCGGACCCTGGTCAACGAGGCCATGGCTCCCGGCGTCAAGTCGGTGGTCTGGGACGGGAAGGATAACCACGGCAGGCAGGCCCACTCGGGCGTCTACCTGTACCTGATCGAAGCGGATGATTTCCACGCGACCAGGAAGATGACCCTGCTGAAGTAGACCGTCTTCGGCAAGGGAAACAAAAAGGCCGCCGGACCCATCAGGGTCCGGCGGCCGCTTTATGGGACGTGGTGGGGGTCAGCCCCGGATCTTCTGCTTCAAGCCCAGTTCCGACAGCTCCTGCTGGAGCCGGTCCAGGCCCGCCATGAAGGAACGGCGGCGGTTCTGCCCCAGCCGACCGGCCAGCGACCGGTAGTGGGCGATCCCCTGCTGCAGGTTCTCCCGGCACTCGGCGATGGTCTTGGCCATCTTGTCCGAGGGCTGGTCCATTTGCCGGTCAAGGTCTTCGCGCAGACGCTCGATGTGCAGGGACAGTTCCTTGAGCAGCATGTGCGGTCGCCGGGTATCCACGGCCAGCCTGGCCCGGCCGTAGATGTAGTCGATCATGCCCTTGAGGGAGGTCGACTGCTGGAAATAAGCCGCGTTGGGTCCGCAGCACACCGCGGGCGTGGCGTCCTGGTCGATGGCCAGGGGGCCGGTGGCGCAGCCGGACAGGTCGTGGCAGATGCAGGCCTTGGCGACCACCGATTCCTGGGCTCGCCGCTTCTCCACCGCCGAAAGCGTGGACAGGGAGATCTGTTCGAGTTTGCGGCGCTGGTAGGCGCGGCTGGCCGTGCACAGGGGAGCGGAGGTGAACTCGGAGCTGGATACCAGGAAGCCCTTGGGGCAGGCGCTGCCGGGTTTGCCCGCGACGATGCGTCTGCGCCGCTGTTCCTCGCTGGCGGAAGTCCGCAGGGACCAGAAGGGCACTCCCAGGGGCGAGGCCTCGCTCAGGTGGATGTCGTGCTCTCCGGCGTCGATCAGTTGCTGGAGGCTTTTTCCGTCGATGTTGACCGCCTCGGGCACGAACAGGAAGGCGCTGCCCCAGCCGGTGCCGTCGACGCCGTAGTACTCTCGCAGCAGGCGATCCTCTTCGGGGTCGCCGATGCCGCCCTGGACCGTTATGCGCGGCGTCGGAATGTCCGGTTCCTGCTCGCCGCGGCCCATGGCCTTGAGAGCCTGGCTCCGCACCTTGCGCAGGTTCTGCACCAGGTTGTCCTTCTCCTTCTTGAACTCCGCGAGCACCGGCCCGAGCAGCTGGCCCTTGCCGCCGAAGGCGTGGCCGCCGCAGTTCAGGCCCGACTCGATGCGGAACTCCGCGATGGGCAACCCCAGCCGGGCCAGGAGCTTGCCCTGCAGCAGGGCCGAACGGTAATCGCTGACCTTCAGCACGATGCGCTTGTGCAACCGGCCGCCCTCGTCGGGGAACAGGTCGCGGAACTCGGCCATGTAGGAGAACAGGCGCCGGTTCATGCCCGCCGACAGCACCAGGGAACCGTCGATGCGGCTGTTCATGAAGCCGCGCAGGGCGCTCAGGGCGTCCGAGCAGCGCTCGGGCATCTTGTGGCCGCTGCGGTCGCAGTCCCGGTCCAGCTTGGTCATGATGTTCACGTCGATGGTCCCGGGCCGCACGTACTGCCGCAGGCGGTCCTGCAGACGGCGGCGGGCCTGGGGATCGGTGGTGGCCTTCATGCGCTCGTACATGTCCCGCAGAGGGGAGGCGGGCAGCAGATCGAAGTAGCGGACGATCTCGCTGCCGGCCTGGAACACGGAATTGCGCACGCGTTCGACATGCCGCCGCACAAGGATATCCAGCAGGTCCAGATAAGCGGTGATGCGCCGGGCCCGGGCGTCCTCGTCCTGGTCGCCGATGGCCTCGTAGGGCTCGCCGTGTTCAGAGCAGATACGCTTGCGCATCTGCTCGATGAAGATGTCGTCCACCAGCGAGATCACCGAGGAGATGCCGTAGTGGGCGACCTTCAACGGGGTGTCGATGGTGAATCCGGTGCCCATGACCGGAATGTGGAATGTGTGTACGGGGGCGTTCAGCGTCGAATCCATAGCGGCTCCATCTGGAGAAAGCCCGACCGGTTCACGCAACCGGACGGGTGTCATAGACCAACACAACCTACAACCGCAGGCGGATCGTGGCCAGCATTATCTTACTCGAGGGGAATGTCAATGCCTTCCACGGACCCGCCGTTCTCGAGGGTGATGACCGTTGCCGAATCCCAGTCGGTGGTCCCGGGGTACCAGATCGGATCGCTTTCGGTAAAGACGAGCAAGGTGCCGATCTTGTAGTCCCCGTCGGGAAGGCCAAGCAGCTCATAATCCTGCTCGGGACGTGAGGTGTAATTGGAACCCCAGATCATGAGGCTGTCGGCCGGGGTGGCGATGATTTTACGGAAGGCTGCGGGATCCGGAACATCGAGGATCCTGCCGCTGATGGTCCCTCCGGTCAGCACGTTCATACTCAGGGAAAGGATATCGCCCTCGGCGGCTATGGTGATGAGTTGGGCGCCCGAGGGTTCGGTGGCTTCCTCGTACCACTGGGGAATCCAGGGGAGGGAGCCGATATCGAATGATTCGGGGACGATTTTCAACAGGAAATTTCCTGGCCACAGGTTGGGCAGGGTGTAGGAGGATTTGAAGAAGAGATGGTTCTCGATACTGCCCAGAAGGGTCAGGTCGTCGGGGTCGTAGATCTCGAAAATCGGGGATCCGCAACAGCCGGTCAGGGAAATGGAGGTCTCCATGGTGATGGCGCAGGTGGTGATCTCGATGTCGCTTATGGTCCTACCGGGCGCCAGGTCGTAGACCGTGGCCGAGGCGAAATCCGGCCCGCCGGCGTACCGGGCCAGGCCCTGCTGGGTGATCAGCAGCTTGACGGGCACAGGTTGGTAGAGATCCGCGGTGAACATACCGTCGTCGCCGACCGCCTGCCGGCCCCTGACGGTTGCGGAGTCGGTGCTGATGAGCGACAGCTCGGGCGGCCGGGACAGGCCCAGTTCCATCCAGGCGCCTCCGATGCGTCCTGTCAGCCGCCCAGGAACGGTCGTGTTGCCGTATTCCAGGGACATGGTTTCACCCGTGGGAACCTCATACCAGTCCGCCTGATCGGGGCCCGGCACTCCCGGCAGCCAGATGTGTTCCCCGTCGCAGTAGCGAATGCAGTCGCACATCCTGGAGCCCAGGTTCAGCTCGATGCGGTAGCGGCCGGGAAGCACCCCGGGCATTTCGACCGTGGAGGAGGTGCTGTCGAACTGCGCCCTGCCCAGCCAGAGGTAGCGGGTGTTGGTGTCGGTGTCCTCGTCGCCGTCACGATGCAGAAAGACCGAGCATGTTCTCCCGTCCAGGCCGGCATCAGGCAGGGTCACCCGCACAGTCAGGGAGGCCAGGGGAAAGTCGATGTGCGTCCAGGACCTCTGTCCGTTCACGACCAGGGTGTCGGGCGGGATCCGGCCGTATCCCGGTCCCGCGGCGGTGTAATCGTAATTCGCGTTCGGGCTGGACAGTTCCGCCTTCACGATATAACGGCCCGCGGGCACGTCGATGCCGTAGCTGCCGTCGGCGCGCAGGTCGGCGCGGAAGGTCGCCTCCCGTCCCGGGGGCAGGTCCACGGCCTGCGCCGCGATGGTCCCGGCGACGGGCAGACCGCCGGTGCTCACCTGGCCCTCGATGCGCCCGGCAGGCACGATGGGGTTGCAGATGTTGTCGTCATCACAGCCGGTGACAAGGGTCAGGATCAGGATCAGCCCGCACAGGGCCTGGAGGATCAAGCCTCTCATGGCCGCACCTCCTTGACGGGCTGCAGGGCCCAGTCGATGCCCTCGACGGTGCCGTGATCGGTGATGGTGATCGGGGCCGCCTCGTCGAAATCCCAGGTTCCCGGGTACCAGAACAGCTCCTCGGCCCAGTAATGGTAGGCGGCGACATAGAAGACCCCGTCGTTCAGGCCGGTGAACTCGAAGGCGCCGTCCTCGAATTCCAGCATGAGGGGATAGTAACCGTCGTTGCCCAGGGGGGCGCCGGATTCATCGAAGATGGCGCAATAGGTCAGGCTGCGGCTGGTTCCGTCGTACTGGTAGACCTGGCCGCGGATACGACCTCCTTCGACCAGGTTCATATCCAGATCCAGCAGGACGCCCGCCTCCAGCTCGATGGGGGTGGCCGAGTCAAGGGATTCGGCTCCCTGGTACCATTGGGCGGCCCAGGTCTGGCCGGTATCCCAGCCGTTGACCTGCAGGAAGTAGGTGCGGGGGCCCAGGTTGGTGAGGATCAAGGATTCATCCTGGCCGTACGGGTCGTATTGCAGGCGACGGCGGGTTCCATCCCAGATTCTCAGGGAAGCCTGGTGATCGTCCAGATCGCCTGGACCGTGCAGGGTGAGGCGTATCGTACTCAGGGGAATTTCGAGATCGGTGATCCGGTCGCCCGGTTGCAGATCGAAGTGCGTGGCCTCCTCACACGAGGCTCCGCCGAACCAGGTGTGCAGGAATGAAACTTCGGTGGCCAGCACGATTTCCCGGGCCACCATCATCTCCAGTGTGAAGGACCCGTCATCGGCGGGGATGACCCTGTCCAGGAGGAGCGAGTCGGGGCTGAATATCTCCAGGTCCGGCTTGGATGTTCCCGTCTCTTGCCAGAATCCCCGGATGCGGCCGCTGAGCGAGGCGTACGAATGAGAGAAATCGATGTCGTAAGCCGCAGCCGTCCCGGTTCCCACCACCAGGGAATCCTGTTGCTCGGAGGAAGTCATGGCGGCGGGAAAAGTGATGTCCGACCTGCCTGCCCTGAAATTCATGGTGTAGGAGCCGGGCACCAGGGCGGGAAAGCGGAAGGAAACCCGGCCGTTCTGGACCCAGGATGTCATGTTTTCGGAGCGGGACTTGCCCTTCAGGATCAGGGAGCAGGCATGACCCTCGAATTCGGCCGGCAGCTTCACCTGGATATCCGCCTTCCCCAGGGGCAGATCATGCCTGAGGACCTGCGGTGCGATGCGGACGGTGTCGGAGTAGTCGCCCATGATGGAGTAGGAACCGAAATCCAGCCCCAGCCTGTATTTGCCGCTGGGAAGGTCCAGGTGATACCAGCCGCTGGAATCGGTGAAGGTGTTGGCCAGGAAATAGGGATCGCTGTTGATGGCCCTGATCTCCACGGAAGCGGGTTCTCCCAGCACGGTGACGTATCCCTCGAGGGCGCCCACTTCGTACACCGGGCACACCGTGTCGTCGTCCGAACAGGCTGCAAGAACCAGGGCCAAGGCGACAAGAAGCGCAGTTACGGACAGGGAAACAAGCAGACGATGATTCATGGTCATTTTCCTACTCCAGCGGGATGTCGATGCCTTCTACGGCCCCCGCGTTCTCGATGGTGATGACCGCGGCCGCGTCCCAGTCGGTGGTCCCGGGGTACCAGATGGTGTCGGTAGCCTGCCAGGAAGACCCCTGGCCGATGCGGTACAGGCCGTCGGGCAGGCCGAGAATACTGTATGCCATGTTGGGATCCCAGATATACGTGAAGCCCCAAGGTTCGATGTCGTCCGCGGTGGTCACGATGATGGTGCGGTACCGGTTGGGTTCCAGGGTGCCCAGGATCCGGCCGCTGATGGAACCACCTTCCAGCAGTTCCATCTCCAGGGGCAGGATCCGGCCGGGCTCGCTAAGAGTGACAGGCTGGGCCTGGTCGAGCTCCAGCACCCCCGGATACCACTGATCCAGCCAGGGCACCCAGCCGTAAGCTCCCGCTTCGGGCATGACCCGGATCATGAACCTGCCCGGCCACAGATTGGGCAGGGCGAAGGTGGTCGCGTTGACGAGGGATCCTCTCACGGCGGCCAGCCACGTGGATCCGTCCTCCGTGAAGACCTCGAACCTGGGCTGGATATACGTGCCGGACCAGGATGGGCCCAGGTCCAGGGTGATGGCGCAGGTCGTGACCTCGATGCCGTCGATGGTTTCCCCCGGCGCCGGGCTGTACACCGTGGCCGAGGCGAAATCCGGGCCGCCGATGTATTGCGTCACGCCATCCTGGTTGATCAGCAGCCGG
>CAYPVD010000096.1:0-10892 GCA_964414055.1 uncultured Fibrobacteraceae bacterium | reverse complement strand
GGAGCCGGTTGCGACGGTGGTTGCGGTTGCGCCTGCGGTTCGGTTTGCGGCTGCGGTTCGGTTTGCGGCTGCGCCGCATTTTCCGCCGGTGCCGGGGGTGCGGACGGCGCTTGCATCCCCTCCAGGGGCGCAGGGGCACCCTCGTCCAGGAACCAGGCCCCCTCGGGCCTGTCGTTCTGGCGCAGCCATTTCAGCAGTTCGGCCACCAGCTCGGAGTATGCCCCGGACCCGCTCATGAACCTGCGGCCTCGGCCAGCTTCTGCAGCAGCAGCGCAGCCAGCTCGGGCTTGGGCAGGGATTCGCTCCGCCACACCACGCCCTCGCCGTTCAGCAGGGTGACACGGTGCTCCACGGCCCCGAAACCGGAACCCGTGGCGGTGGGATCGTTGGCCACGATGAAGTCCAGGTTCTTGGCCCGCAGCTTGGCCAGGGCCCGCTCCTGGACGGCCGAGGTCTCCAGGGCGAAGCCCACCACCTTCAGGCCGGGCTGCGCATGGGCGGGCACCACCTCGCCCAGGATGTCCGGGTTGCGCTTCATGCGCAGGGACCACCCCGTGCCCAGGTCCTCCTTCTTGAGCTTGCCTGTGGCCGGCGACTCGGGAGCGAAGTCGGCCACCGCGGCGGCCATGATCAGCCAGTCGGGCCGGGCGGCCAGGGCTTCGGTCACCGCCGCGGCCAGGTCGGCCGCCGTTTCCACGGACCGGAACTCCGCCAGCCCCCGCGGGGGGACCAGGGCCACCGGACCCGAAATCAGGGTCACCAGGGCCCCGCGCCGCGCGGCCTCGGCGGCCAGGGCGTAGCCCATGACCCCGGTGCTGTGGTTGGCTATGTAGCGCACCGGATCGATGGGCTCGCGGGTGGGACCGGCGGTGATCACGACCTTGCGGCCGCACCAGGGATCGGCGGCGGCGTCCGTCGTCTCATCCGGACCCGCGGTCGTGGTCGCCAGGTCGGCGGCCACGCGGCGCACGGTCGCGAGGATCTCCTCGGGCTCGCTCATGCGCCCGTCGGCGGTGGTGCCGCAGGCCAGGTATCCGCTGCCGGGACCCACCATGATCACGCCCCGGTCTTCCAGGGTCTTCAGATTGGCGCGGGTGGCCGGATGGCTCCACATGCGGTCGTTCATGGCCGGGGCCATGATCAGCGGCCCGTCCCAGGCCAGCAGCTGGGTCGAGACCATGTCGTCGGCCAGACCGCAGGCGGCCTTGGCCATGATATCGGCGGTGGCCGGAGCCACCACCGTGATGTCGGCCCAGCGGGCGAACGAGATATGATCCAGGGCGCGGGTCTGTCCCTCGCCCCACAGATCGGTGGCCACCGGATGGCCCGTCAGGGTCTCCAGGGTCATGGGAGTGACGAAGCGCTGGGCGGCCTCGGTCATGGCCACCTTGACGGAAAAGCCCGCCTGCTGCAGCAGGCGGGCCAATAGGCAGCTCTTGTAGGCGGCGATGCCGCCGGTGACCATCAGCAGAACCCGAGGGGAAGCCGGTGGGTTGGCGGCCATGGTCTATTCCTCTTCCTGCTCCCTCTCCAGACGCAGCTGGCGGGCGCGTTCCTTGGCGTCGTAGAACTCGACCTTGCCCTCGATGAGGCGCTTGACGGCCAGCGTCGTGATCTTGCCGGGCACCGAAACGTTGAAGGTCCGGGCGCGCTCGTTGAGCCGCCTGGCCTCCAGGGCCGCGATCTTGATGGCCTTGAACTTGTTGGGGATCAGGTCGGTGACCTTGTTGCGCGGAATGTAGGTCATGCAGCTTGCCTCGCGATCAAAAGGGATGATGCGCCGCCGCCGGAGTTTCCCGGGCGTACGCATCCGCCGTCTCTTCTGCAACCGAGTAACTATAGCGTATTTTGCAGGAATTGCAAGGCCGGGGCTGCCGCACGTGCGGCGGTTTCAGGCGTTACGGACGAATCACCCCAGCGGCGGCTTCCCGTAGGCGGCGGGTCGACACTCTTCGGCCAGGATGATCGCCCTCATGCGCCTGACGGCCTCCTGCAGGTCGTCGTTGACGATCCAGTAGCGGTAGCGCGGCGCGAAGGTCACCTCGTGGCGAGCCGTCTTCAGCCGGCCGTCGATGGCCTCGTCGCTGTCGGTGCCGCGCGAGCGCAGGCGCCGCTCCAGCTCCTCCCACGAGGGCGGAAACAGGAACACCGAGACCAGGTCGTCCCCGAACATATCGATGACGTTCACCCCGCCCTGCACATCGATGTCCAGCACCGGGATCTTGCCCGCGGCCGTCAGCTCGTCCAGCCGCCGCCGGGTCGTGCCGTACCTGTGGTCGTGCACGTGGGCCCACTCCACGAAGGCATCCCCGGCCACCAGGCGGTCGAAGGCGGCATCGTCCACGAAATCGTAGTCACGGCCGTCGGTCTCGCCCTCACGCATGGGCCGGGTGGTGGTGGAGACCGAGAACGCCAGCCGCTCATCGGCGGCCATGAGCTCGGCCACGAAACTGCTCTTGCCGGCCCCGGAGGGCCCGGTGATCAGGATGATCACGACCGTCTCCTATTCCAGGTTCTGGATCTGCTCCCGCAGGGACTCGACCTCGTCCTTCATGGCGATCACCGTCTGGGTGATCTCCATGAGGTTGGTCTTGCTGCCCATGGTGTTGACCTCGCGGTGCATCTCCTGCAGCAGGAAATTCAAGCGCTTGGCCACCTGCCCGCCCTCGCGCAGGGCGGCGCGGTAGGCCTCGATGTGGATGCCCAGGCGCTCGCACTCCTCGTTGATGTTGGCCTTGTCCGCCAGCAGGGCCACCTCCTGGGCCAGGCGCTGGGGCTCCAGCTGGGCCTCCAGGATCTCGGCCAGGCGCTGCTCCAGGCGGGCCTTGATCTCCTTCGCGGCCGTGGGCGCCAGCTTCTTGACCTCGGCCAGCTGCTCCTGCAGGGTATCGAGCCGCTCGTTCATCTCGGCCACCAGGGCCTCGCCCTCGGCCTGCTTCATGGCCAGCAGGGATTCGTGGGCGGCGGCCAGGGCCTCCATGAGGGCAGCCTTGAGCTCTTCGGGCTCCAGACCCGAGTCGTCCGGGCGGAACAGGTCCGGCACCGCCACCAGCTCGCGCAGGGTAAGCGGCTGGGCCTGGCCCGTTTCCTGTTCCAGGCGCTCGGCCGCCACCTTCAGCATGCGCAGGGCCTGTTCCAGGCGCACCGTATCGAGGGAAGAGGCCGCGTCGGCATCCTCCACCTTCAGCTGGACCGCGACGGTCACCCGCCCGCGGGCCACATGGTCCTTCAGGAACTTGCGGATATCGATCTCGAAGGCCGCCAAGGGGCCGGGCAGACGCAGGCCCACATCCAGGAACCGATGGTTCACCGCGCGCAATTCCACCGTCACCGTGATGGAACCCCGGTGTCCCTCGCCGCTGCCGAAACCCGTCATGCTGAGCATGGTCATCCTCCCGTTGGCCCGAAACGACCGCCTGGTGGCGGAGTGCGGCAAGTTTAGGGGTTATGCGCTGTCCCGGCAAGGACCGCCTCCGGCCCCGATCGACTCGCCGGGGAACCGTTGCCCGCTCCCGGCGTATGGAGTAGGTTGGCACGAAGGATCAGGATCAGCGCTCCCCGCGCCGCGCACAGAGGAAGGATGCCATGGCCAGAAGGATCGATCTCGCGCTGTTGTTGACCCTGGGTCTGGTGTTGGCCGCCGGGTCGGCCGGTGCCGGGGCCCTGCACCACCCCCTGGGCGTCAGGGCCGGCTACACCTCCTGGGACCGGATCAATCAGTTCCACTTCGGGATCCACTCGGACTGGGGCGAACTGATGCCCAACATCGCCCTGGTGCCCGGCGTGGAGCTGGGCCTGGGCGACGACTTCACCGTCGTGACCTTCAACGGGGACGTGGTGTACCGCTCCGCCGAGCTGGTTTCGCGCCCCTGGGAGATGTACGGCGGCGGCAGCATCTCCTTCAACATCGTCGACGGCCCCGGCGGCGGCGCCCACACCGACCTGGGGCTCAGCGGCCTGGCCGGGGTGACCAAGCATCTGGACAACGGCCACACCGCCCTGGCGGAAATCCGCCTGGGCATCATGGACAGCCCCGATTTCAAGCTCACCGTGGGCTACTCCCTGTTTTGAGTCCCGACGCCGCAGACCGGGATCTCGACCACGGCCGGTTACGGGCCCAGGCCGCCGCATGGGAAAGGCGGATGGCCGGCCGCCGCCTGCACGGGGTCCTGGCCGGTCCGGGGTGGGCGCGCCTGTTGCTGGAGGGCGAGGACCGTCTCTCGGTGCTGCTGGTCTTCCGTCCGGGCTGTCTGCTGGGCCTGCCTTGGCCGGGCAAGCTGCCCGAGCCCGTTCACGCCCTGCTGAAACCCCGCCGGGATCATCCCCTGGCCTCATTGCTGGCCGATCACACCCTGACCGGCTGCCGCGTGCTGAAGGACGACCGGGTGGTCGCCCTGTTCCTGGCCGCCCCCGACGGTCGGCGGCTCACCCTGCTGCACCAGGTCTTCGGCGCCCGGGGCAATCTGGCCCTGGTCGATGAGCACGACGTGCTGCTGTGGGCCGAGCATCGCCCTCCCCACGCCGTCCTGGCCCGCACGCCCGGGGCGGACGACCTGGCCCCCGTACCCACCGGAACCACTGCGGGCACCGATCCCCGCGACACCATGACGCGGCTGGCCCGCTACCTGGCCAACGATCTGGCGCGCACCCTGTCCGGGAACCTCCGTCGCCGCCATCAGGCCGCGACCCGACTGGTGGAGAACCTGACCCGGGATCTGGCAGAAGCGGATCGGGGCGAGGAGTTCCGCCGCAAGGCCGAGACCCTGGCCGCCCATCTCCATCGGATCGTTCCCGGCCAGGACCATCTGCAGGTGCCCGACGTCCGAGACGGCCGCCCCCTGGACATCGCCCTGGACCCGGCCCTCAAGCCGGCGGCCAACCTGGCGACGTGGTTCAAACGCGCGGCCAAAGCCGACAAGGGCCTCGACATCATCAGGGAACGCCTGGAGGCCGCCCGAACGCAGCTGGCGGAGACCGAGCAACTGCTCGGCGGACTGGACGGGATCCAGGGCGAAGATGAGGAGGCCCTGACCACGCTGGAGGACCTCGTCCGCTGGAGCCGGGATCACCCCGACCTGGCCCCCGGACCGGACCGCAAACCCCGCCGCGGCCGCTCCCCCTACGGGCCGGAGCAGCCGGCGCGCCCCTTCCGACGCTACCTGGTGGAAAACCGCTGGGAGGTGTGGGTCGGACGCGACAACCGGGAGAACGACGAGCTGACCCACCGCGCCAGCCATCTGCAGGACATCTGGCTCCACGCCCAGGGCGTCCCGGGCAGCCACGTGATCCTGCGCACCGGTCGCCGGCCCGACCAGGTGCCGCAACGGGTCATCGCCAAGGCCGCAGCCCTGGCCGCGTTGCACAGCAAGGCCAAGCACTCGGGGCTGGTGCCGGTGATCTGGACCGAGCGCCGCTACGTGCGCAAGCCCCGCAAGGGGGCGCCCGGTCTGGCTGTCTGTCTGCGCGAGAAGACCATCATGGTGACGCCGGGGCTCGGCCCGGATGTGACGGCGGTCTAGTCGGGGAACTTCCGGCGGATCTTTTCCAGGTTGCGCGGCCTGCCCAGGAAGACTTCCAGGAGCTCGGGATCGAACTGGGTCCCGGACTTGGAACGCATCTCCGCGGCGGTATCCTCGAAGTTCCAGGCCTCCTTGTACACCCGCTTGCTGGTCAAAGCGTCGTACACGTCGGCGATGGCGACGATGCGGGCCGACAGGGGGATGTCGGTTCCGGACACGCCGTCGGGGTAGCCGGTGCCGTCCCACCACTCGTGATGGTAGCGGGCCACGTCCATGCCCATGAGGATCATGCCGTAGTGGCCGTAGTCCTTCATGAGGTCTTCCAGCAGCTCCGCCCCCACCATGGCGTGGGTGCGCATGACGTCGAACTCCTCGGGCGTCAGCTTACCGGGTTTGAGCAGGATGGAGTCGGGGATGCCCACCTTGCCCACGTCGTGCAGGGCGGCGGCGCGGGTGATCATCTCGATGAACGCCGGCGAGACCTCGCGGTAGCCGGGATGCTCCTGGAGGGCCTCGGCCAGGTAGCGGGAATACGCGCAGATCCGGTTGAGATGGCCCTTGATGTGGCTGTCGCGGATCTCCGCCAGCAGGGCCATGCCGCGGATCACGGCGTCGCGGCTGCTGCTCAGCTCGCCCACCAGGCGCAGGTTCTCCAGGGAGTAGGCCATCTGGTCCACCAGCATGCTGCACATGCTGATTTCCCGCTGGTCGAAGGTCCCGGGCTGGCGGCTGCCGAAATCGAACACGCCCACCGGACCGTGGTTGCCCGTGATGGGCATGATGAGGTTGCTGCCGAACTTGCTGTCCAGGGGCTTGCAGCCGCCGGCGGTGAACAGATTGTCGATGTTGACCAGGTATTCCTCGCTGAAGGCCTGGGCGTGGACGCTGGTGGGATCGTCGCAGGGGATGCGCAACCCGGGCTCGATACCGGGGTAGCCCACGGTCGCCTTGAGCACCAGGTCGTGGCTCTGCTCCTCCTGCAGGAACAGGGCGCAGGCATCGTACCCCAGCACCCGGTGGATGCCGCGGACGACCTCATCGTAGGAGGATTCGTCCACGGTCATGCACACCAGCTTGGCGTTGAAGGCCTGCAGGGCCTGCAGACGCCTCACCTCGCCGCCGGTGAGCAGTTCGGCTCCGGGATGCATCACGATGTCCTGTCCAGGAGAGTAAGCCATGATCCTTCCCTGGGGCAAACGGGCGAAACAGAAGGCGCACCTTCCGGTTCCTTGCAAATTCCGGGATGATGATCGGCAGAACGGGGATCGACTAAAGAAAATTCGTATAAAGACGGCGACAGCAGGCGCGGGTCATTTGAGCCGCTCGATCTCCTCCAGGAGCACCGCTTCCAGGTCCTCCTTGGGGATGTTGCGGTGCAGCACGCCCTGGCGGTAGATGGCCACCTTGGTGCGGCCCGCGGCGATGCCCAGGTCGGCGGCCTTGGCCTCGCCCGGCCCGTTGACGATGCAGCCCATGACCGAGATCACCCGGTCCGGCGGCAGGTCACGGGCCAGCTCCTCCACCCTGGTGGCCAGGGCCACCACATCCACCTCCACCCGACCGCACGTGGGGCAGGCCACTACCCGCGCGAAGCCCGCGCGCAGGCCCAGGGCCTGCAGCATGTGGAAGGCCGCATTCACCTCGTGCACCGGATCGTCGGCCAGCGAGATGCGCACGGTGTCGCCGATGCCCTCGGCCAGCAGCACCGACATGGCCGCCACCGACCGCGAGGTGCCCGCCAGCAGGGTGCCGGCCTCGGTCACCCCCAGGTGCTGGGGCACGTCCGACTCCGCGGCGAAACGGCGGCAGGCGGCGATGACCTCGCGCGGATCGCTGCTCTTGAGGCTGACCGCCACGTCATGGAAGCCCACGGCGGCCAGGGTCTCGATCTCGTCCAGGCCGCTCTGCACCAGGGCGTCTGCGGGATCCCGCCCGGCCAGTTCCGCGTAGCGACGGTGCAGGCTGCCCTTGTTCACGCCGATGCGGATGGGGATGCCGCGGTCCGCGGCCGCGGCCGCCACCTCGCGCACATGGTCCTTGCTGCCGATGTTCCCGGGATTGATGCGCAGCTTGGCGATGCCTGCGGTGACCGCAGCCAGGGCCAGCCGGTGGTCGTAGTGGATGTCCGCCACCAGGGGCAGCCCGCTCTCGGCGATCAGGCGGGGCAGGGCGTCGGCGGCGGCCTGATCGTTCACCGTCACCCGCACGAGTTCCGCACCGGCGGTGGCCAACTCGCGGATCTGGGCCAGGGTGGCCTCCACGTTCCCGGTCACGGTGGTGGTCATGCTCTGCACGCGCACCGGAGCGTCGCCGCCGATGGTCACGCCGCCGCAGTCGATCTGCCGGGTCCGGCGACGCGGGCTGCACACCGTGTCGCTGGGACTGCGTTCCTGATTGCTCACGAATCCTCCAGGACCGTGCCCGCCACCCGCACATCCAGGCGGCGGATGGTCACCCCCGCCTGATCCAGGTGTTCCAGCAGGGGGATGCCCAGCTTGCGGGACAGGCCGCTGAGCTCGCGGAAGGCGCCGAAGGAAAGCTCGCTTTCCCGCGCGAAATATCCCCGCAGTTCGTCCAGCAGCCTTTCGCGGGCCGTGACCGGGACAATGTACTCGTTGCTGATGGCCACGGCATGGCCGTGATCCACCAGCCAGCGGACGACCTCGGCGGGCTGGAAATCCTTCAGGGCCGGATCGCCCGCGGCGGCCTTGAACACGGCGGATTGCTCGACCCACCCGTCCAGCCCCGGCCACTCCAGGCCGAAGGCCTCCAGCTCGGCGGCCGCCTTCTCCAGGGCCTCGCCCAGGGCAGGCGTCAACTCGGGCCCCGAGGCCGACAGCCCGATGCGGTCGCCGGCCACCACCCAGGGCGCTTCCTCGGCCAGGGCGGCGCACACGGCGTTCCACTCGGCCGGCCCGCCCTTGAACTTGCACTTGCGTCGGGCCTCCTCCTTGGGAATGCCCACCCGCAGGGGGAAACGCCGGGCATACTGCCGGACCAGATCCTCGATCTTCTGCGCCAGATCCCCCACCAGCTCCCGGTGGTACAGGCGCTTGCCCACCTGCAGAGCGGCCGGATCGTCCGCCATCCCCAGGGCCTCGCCCAGGGGCAGGCCGGCGTACCCGGCCTCCTGCAACCGCTGGCGGAACAGCTCGGCGGGATCGCCGCTCTCGAGGATCGCCAGGGCCTTCAGCGCCCGCTGGTCGAAACGCTTGTGGGGCCGCGGGCCCGGATCCAGGATCACCCCGCCGGCGATGCTGGTCACCGGCGAATAGAAGCGCAGCACCAGGCGGTCGCCGCGGTCGGCCACCAGCTCCTGTTCAAGGTGGAGCTGGCCCAGGCCCGTGCGCGGCCCCGTCTCGGCCCCCAGCTCCTGCTCGTCCAGCAGCACGATGCGCCCCAGGACCTCGCGTCCGGCGTGGTGGATGTGCAGGCGCTGCCGGTTCTTGACGACGCCCTTGTAGTGGGGCATGAGGTTGACCCTCACATCGATGCGACGGGTGACCGCCGCTCCGCCGGGGGCGATGATCTGATGGCCCCGCTCCAGGTCCTCCTTCTTGACCCCGTGCAGGGCCAGGGCCAGCCGCTGGCCCGAGGCGCCGCGTTCGGCCCGCCGCCCGTGCACCTGCACCTCGCGCACCCGCACGGGCATCTCCCCGGGCTGGGCCAGGAGCTTGTCGCCGACCTTCACCGCCCCGCTCCAGCAGGTGCCCGTCACGATGACGCCGGCTCCGGGCAGGGTGAACACCCGGTCCACCGGCAGCCGGAACGCGCCTTCCTCGGCGCGCACGGGCAGGGCCTCGGCCTCGGCGCGCAGGGCTGCCTTCAGCTCCTCCAGCCCCGTGCCCGCCACCGCGCTGACCGGCACGATGGGCTTGCCCTCCAGGAAGGTGCCCGCCACCAGGTCTCGGGCCTCCTCGGTGACGATGTCCGTGAATTCCTCGTCCACCAGGTCGGTCTTGGTCACCACTACCACGCCGCTGCGCACGCCCAGGCTGTCGAGGATCTCCAGGTGCTCGATGGTCTGGGGCATGACGCTCTCGTCCGCGGCGATGACCAGGAAGGCCAGATCCACCCCGCCCGCCCCGCTGACCATCTGCTTGACGAACTTCTCGTGGCCCGGCATGTCGACGACGCCCAGCTGGATCCCGCCGCCCAGGTCCAGCTCGGCGAAGCCCAGCTCGATGCTGATGCCCCGGTCGCGCTCCTCCTTGAGGCGGTCGGTGTTGGTGCCTGTCAGCGCGGTGATCAGGGCGGTCTTGCCGTGATCGACGTGGCCGGCGGCGCCGAGGATGAAGTGGCGGGTATATAGGTCCACGGGTCAGTATCCCCTTTAAAACCTGACAATTAATGATGAAGGACTCTTCGTGAGCACAATGTATGATTAAACACTCATCCGATCAAACACCAGGGAGTCTCTTAAGACTGTCAAAGCCGTCAAAGTCATTCTTGTGTTCTCAACCATTTTATGTCAAAGTCTATGACCTGACTTTATTGAGGGCACATAATATGTTCGGACCACCTTTTGATTATTGGGGAAAACTGGAACAGAACAGTGAAGGGCAAGCGATCGCTTGGCACCCTCTTTTCTGTCACTGTGCCGACGTGGCAATGTGCGTAAAAACTATTCTGGAAAGAAGTATTATCGGCCGACGTATTGCTCACCTGTGCGGAAAGCCATCCCTGTCTAAGCAACAAATTGACCGCCTAGCTGTTCTTGCCGCACTGCATGACTTCGGTAAGACCAATCATGGATTCCAGGCGAAAGCTGATTGCCGGGCAGTTCGGACTGCGGGTCACGTATTCGAGGCCCAAGCAGCCCTTCTCGGCACTCATCACAAATTCAGCGAAAAGCTCGTTGCTGCCCTCGACCTAAAAGTGATGCTCGATTGGTTCTCGAATGAGGAATCCCTGGTTTCGTTCTTGCGTGCTCTTCTGGCACATCATGGGAGGCCCGTTCGCAGCACAGTCGTAAACCCATCTCTGTGGCAAAATAAGTCCAACCGGGATCCCATCAAGGGGGTCATGCGCCTTACACGCTATACCCAACAGTGGTTCCCTTTGGCTTGGCAACCGGGAGGCGACAGGTTTCCATCCTGCGTGGAATTGCAACACGCTTTCGCCGGCCTTCTTATGCTTAGCGACTGGATCGGATCGGATACGACATTCTTCCCGTTCGCGCGCCGATGGCCAGATTCTGAATACCACCAGGAGGCTGTCAAACAGGCGGCGCGTGCCATCGAATCTCTGGGAATAGACAGTGAGAATTATCGCCGCAGTATGCGGGTCGATGACGACCCGTTCAAAACGATTTTCTCACCCTTCACCCCCCGGGCAGCCCAACGCGCTTGTCTGGATTTGCCCGTTGAAAAA
>CAYPVD010000095.1:0-11025 GCA_964414055.1 uncultured Fibrobacteraceae bacterium | reverse complement strand
GATCCCGCCAGCTGGGAAGCTTGGCTGTCCGACCGGCGAGGTGGGCCCGTTCACGTGCGGGAACCGCGGCGAGGTGTCCGCCTGACCGCCGTGGAACTGGCCCGGACCAACGCCGCCTTCCACCTGCGGGAAACACTCGTGCACAACAAGGGGCGTTCGACCAGGCGGGTGGCTTCGGCCGTCAGCCAGCTCCAGGAAGCCCTGGAACTGCACACGCTGCCCCGGACAATCGAATGTTTCGACATCTCCAATTTCCAGGGCAAGGAGACCGTGGCCTCCCTGGTGTTCTTCAAGGACGGCAAGCCCCTCAAGAGCCGGTATCGGAGATTCCGGATCAGGACCGTCGCCGGCGTCGACGACTTCGCCAGCATGGCCGAGGTCCTGGACAGGTACTTTGCGCGGCTGGTGGCCAAGGAACTGCCCCCTGCCGACCTGGTGGTCGTGGATGGAGGAGCCGGGCAGCTGGGTGTGGCCCGGGAGGTTCTGGGGCGTTATGGTTTCCATGAGACTCAGCTGATCGGCTTGGCCAAGAAGCAGGAGACGATCTACAAGGAGGAGGGAACCGTGCAGCTGTCACGTCGCAGCGAGGCCCTCAAGCTCCTGCAGAGGGTCCGTGACGAGGCCCACCGTTTCGCCATCACCTACCACCGCCTCCTGCGTGACCGCCTGACCACGGCCAGCGAACTGGACCTGATCCCGGGTATTGGGCAGGTCAAGAAGCTCTCCCTGCTGCATCATTTCGGTTCTGTGGAGAAGATCGCCGCCGCCTCCGCCGAGGAGCTGTCCCTGGTCAGGGGCCTCAACCGGCACGATATCGCTTCCATCCTCCATTTCTTCGCTGATCGGCGGGACGGTCCATGAAGGAATCGATTGCCGCCTGGGATGAGGTTTGCGACGGTTTCCTGGCCCATGTCCTGGTCGAGAAGGGTCTGGCCCCCGCCTCGCGCTCCGCCATGCAGCAGGACCTGGCCCATCTGCGAAGCTGGGCCCTGACGGCCGGCCTTGCTCCGACCGAGGTCACGGGGGAGGACCTGCGTGCTTTCCTGCTGGCAGTCTCCTCCCGTTTGCAGGCCAGCAGCCGAGCCCGGCTCATGTCAACCCTGCGTTCGTTCTTCCGGTTCCTGGTGGGCGAGGGGACCCTGGACGAGGATCCCACCGCCACCCTCATCGCCCCGCGCCGCGGCCGCAAGCTGCCGTCCTACCTGACGATGCAGCAGGTGGCCTTGTTCCTCGATCTGCCTGACGACGACCGGCCGTTGCCCCTGCGCGACAGGGCCATCCTGGAAACCCTTTACGGTTCCGGTTGCCGGGTGGGGGAGCTGTGCGCACTTGACGTCCTGGACCTGGATCCCGGCGAGGGAACCCTGCTGCTGCGCGGCAAGGGATCCAAGCAACGGCGGGTCCCGGTCGGAGGGCCCTGCCTGGAAGTCCTGAACCGTTACCTCGCCCTGTCCAGGCCCACGCTGGCGGTCAGGGGGCGCGGGGACAGAGGCATGTTCCTCAACCACCGGGGGGGGAGGTTGAGCCGCATCTCCGTCTGGAATCTCGTCAAGCGCCGGGCCCGGGAGGTTGGTCTGATGGATGATCTGTCGCCCCACACCCTGCGCCACAGCTACGCCACCCACCTGCTGGCAGGCGGCGCCGATCTGCGGGTGGTCCAGGAACTGTTGGGTCACGCCGACATTTCCACCACGGAGATGTATACCCATGTGGACCGCGCCTGGCTGCACCAGGTCTGGCGCCGGGCACATCCCCGTGCGGGCAAGTGAAATGCCGATGGTGCTTTGACAGTTCCCGGCGGGGATGGTACTTTTTGGCCCGCGAACGAGCTTTCTTTCCCGGCCAGGCGGCAGCAGCCCCTGTACATGCAAAGGTATATGATCCGCATGACTGGCGATTCCCCCGACGCGCGCAAGATCATCCTCAGCGGCAACCGTCCCACCGGGCGTCTCCACTGGGGAAACTACACCGGCGCCCTCGAGAACTGGGTAAGCCTGCAGGATACCTACCGCTGCTATTTCATGGTGGCCGACTGGCACGTCCTGACCACGGCCCTGGACAAGGCCGAGGTCATCGAACACAACTCCCGGGAGATGTTCCTGGACTGGCTGGGCGCGGGTCTCGATCCCGAGAAGTCCGTCCTGTTCATCCAGTCCCGCGTCAAGGAGCACGCTGAGCTCTACCTGCTGCTGGGCATGCTCATCAGCATGGGGCGCCTGGAGCGCAACCCGACCTTCAAGGAGCAGCTACGCGACCTGAACATGGGCGGCGAGATCAGCTACGGACACCTGGGTTACCCGGTGCTGCAGGCCGCCGACATCCTGGCCTACAAGGCCCATGCAGTGCCGGTGGGCGAGGACCAGTTGCCGCATCTGGAACTGACCCGCGAGATGGCGCGCAAGTTCAACCGGCTGTTCGGGGAGGTCTTCCCCGAGCCCGAGCCCCTGGTGACGAAATTCGGCCGTTTCCCCGGCACAGACGGCAAACGCATGAGCAAATCCCTGGGCAACACCATCGAGATCGCCGCCTCGCCCGAGGAGATCCTGGAGCGGATCAAGCCGGCCTACACCGACCCCGCCCGGCTGCGCCGGAGCGATCCGGGAAATCCCGAGGTGTGCGCGGTCTACACCTGGTACCGCAAGTTCCTGCCGGACGAAGCCGAGGCCACGGCGTCCGAATGCCGGAGCGCCGCCCGTGGGTGCGTGGACTGCAAGCTCAAACTGGCCGCCGGCGTCGCCGAACATTTCGCCCCCCTGCGGGAGCGCCGGGAGGCCTTCGCGGCCGACCCGAAAAGACTGGACGAGCTCATCGCCCACGGCTGTGAACAGGCCCGCGCCGTCGCCGTCGGGACCATGGAGGAAGTTCACCAGGCCATGGGGCTGGGTTGAGGGAATCAAGGAGGATGGAGTGATCAAGCCTGCCGACATGCCCGGAGACAGGGATGTTTCCGGTGCGACCGGAACCGAAACGGGGGTCTGGACCCTGGACAGCCTGCCTGCGGACCTGGAGTACTTCCGTACCAGCAAGGCCTACAGGGTCGAGTTGAGCGACTTCTTCCAGGGTCCCCTCGACCTGTTGCTGCACCTGATCCAGAAGGAACAGGTGGACATCTACGATATTCCCATCGCCCGCATCACAGACCAGTTCATCCGGCACATCGAGGTCATCCAGAGCGTCAGCCTGGACCAGGCCGGCGACTTCCTGACCATGGCCGCCACCCTGCTGGTCATCAAGATGAAGATGCTCATGCCTTCCCGTCTGGGCGGCGACGAGTTGGAGGAGGAGGATCCGCGTGCGGAACTGGTGCGCAAGCTCCTCGAGTACAAACGATTCAAGGAAATGGCCGAGGCCTTCCGGAAGCAGGAAACCGCGCGGCGCAGCTACCATCTGCGCGGAACCCGGTATCCCTTCGCCGGGGACCTGGATCTCGAACCCAAGCTGCGCATCGAGGTCTACGACCTGTTGGCCGCGGTGGCCGGGATCTTCGAGCGCCTCACCACGCAGCCCGGTCATGCCGTGGTGCGCGAACCCTTCACGGTGGAAGAGAAGATCGCCCTGATCGTCCAGCGCCTGGAAACGGGGGGGATGGTGGCCTTCGAGGACCTCTTCGCTGCCGATTCCATCAAGATGGAGGTCATCGTGACCTTCATCGCCGTCCTCGAGCTGGTCAAGCGGGGACGGCTCCAGTTCCTGCAGACCGAGGTGCACGGGCCCATCTGGATCCAGAAACCCGCCCCCGACAAGGAAGGGGACGCTGGAGAACCCGAGGCCGCCCGGGAGGCAAGCGCGTGAAACGGGAGATCGAAGCGCTGCTCTTCGCCGCAGACGGGCCTTTGACGGTCGCCCGGCTCAAGAAGCTTCTCGTCGGTGCCGAGACGTCGGACATCAAGGATGCCGTGGCCGAGCTGGAAGCCGAATACGCCCAGGCCGGTCATGCCTTCACGGTGGTGGAATTCGGAGGTGGATGGCAGATCGCCACCCGCCCCGAGTTCTCGCCCAGCGTGGAAAAGATGCTCAAATCCAGGCGCTTCACCAGGTTGTCCAAGGCCGGCCTTGAGGTGCTGGCCATTATTGCCTACCGGCAGCCCATCACCAGGCTGGAGATCGACGAGATCCGGGGCGTCAACAGCAGCGGCGCCATCAGCACCCTGACCGAACGCAACCTCATCACGGTGGTCGGACGCTCGCAGACCGTGGGCAATCCCCTGCTGTACGGAACGACCAGGGAATTCCTCAACCACCTCGGCTTGAAGGGTCTGGGCCAGCTTCCAGCGTTGCCCGAGCTCGAGGATGTCGTGGGTGACCGGGAACAGCTGCGGGATTTCGCCAGCCGGATCGGACGCGAGATATCCGCCCAGGAGTTGGAGGAATACTTCGAGGCCCCCATCGCCGAAGAGGTGCAGGAGAACGGGACCGCGGATGAAACGGTACCGTCGGAGGATCCCGTGCACCAGCCGGGGCAGGAACATGACACCGAATCCGAAGCGTGAAAAAGGTGCGGTGCGCCTGAACCGCTTTCTGGCCGACGCCGGGTTCGGTTCCCGTCGCGGGGTCGAGGAACTCATCCGGCAGGGCCGGGTGGCCATCAACGGCGACCCGGTCAGCGAGTTGGGTACAAAGGTGCTTCCGGACCGGGATGAGGTCATGGTGGACGGAACGGCGGTCCGGGCGGTTTCGACGGGAACCGTCTACGCCTTCCACAAGCCGCTGGGAGTGGTCTGCACCCTCAAGGGCCAGGGAGGACAGGCCACCCTCTTGCCCTACAAGCGTCGGGAAGGCCTACCCGAGCCCGTCATGCCCGTGGGACGCCTTGACGCGGACAGCTCGGGGTTGCTCCTTTGGACGGACTCGGGGATGTTGAACCAGTCCCTGTGCCGACCCGGTTCCGGCATCTGGAAGTCCTATGCCGTGACCCTGGCTCATCCTCCCTCCGAGAAGGATGTGGCCGCTTTCGTCTCTGGGACCCTCGAACTGGACGGCAGACCTTGCCTGCCCTGCCGTCTGGAACCTGCTCGCCGGGACGGTAGGGCTTGGCTGGTTCACCTGCACGAGGGGCGTAAGCGGCAGATCCGGAGGATGTTCAGGGCCTTGGGCAACCGGGTGTTGACGCTCCACCGCATCGGTTACGGCCCCGTCAAGCTGGGCCGGCTCAAGCCGGGCGGCTTCAGGACCCTGACGCGTGGCGAGGTCGCGGCGCTGCGCAAGGCCATGGATGTTGGTGTTGACGGCTAGATGAAAGGGTTGGAAATGGATTTTAAGCAACTGTTCCGGCCCGGGATCCTCGCCACCCGGCCCTACGTACCCGGCAAACCCATCTCGGAGGTCAAGCGGGAGCTGCAGCTGGACGAGGTCGTCAAGCTGGCCAGCAACGAGAACCCGGAAGGCCCCCTGCCGGCGGTCGTCGAAGCCATCAGCCGGGCCGCCCGGGAGGTCAACAGATATCCCGACGCCTCCTGCCATGAGCTGACCCTGAAACTGGCGGCCCACCTTGGTATCCGGCCCGAGCAGCTGATCTTCGGCAACGGCAGCAACGAGGTCATCGACATCCTCATCCGGGCCCTGATCAGCCCGGGGGAGAACGTCGTCTTCAGCGAACACAGCTTCATCGTCTATGAGCTGACCACCCGCGTCCATTTCGAGTGCGGGCGGGCTGTACCGTTGGCCGACGGAGACAAGCTCGACCTGCCGGCCATGGCCGCCGCCGTCGATGAACGAACCAAGCTGGTGATCGTCTGCAACCCCAACAACCCGACCGGTACGTACAACACCAACGACGAGTTCATGGCTTTCCTGCAGAAGATCCCGTCCCACGTGATCGTGGCCATGGACGAGGCCTATTACGAGTACGTGTCGGCCGACGACTATCCTCAGACCCTGCCCCTGCTGGATGAGTATCCGAACCTCATCATCCTGCGAACCTTCAGCAAGATCCACTCCCTGGCGGGCCTGCGGGTAGGATATGGCGTGGGTCATGCCGACCTGGTCGCCGAGCTGCACAAGACACGTGAGCCATTCAACGTCAATTCGCTGAGCCAGGCCGCGGCCCTGGCCTGCCTGGAGAACTGGCACGAGGTTCCCGCCCGTGCCGAGCGCAACCGGGAACAACGGGAGTGGATGGCCGTCCAGCTGGCGAAGCTCGGCCTGGAAGTCGTCCCCAGCCAGACCAACTTCCTGCTGGTCAGGGCTCCCGGCCAGGCGGGACGCTGGTCACGCCTGCTGCTCGAAAAGGGTATCATAGTGCGTCCCATGGATGCCTTCGGACTCGGGGAGGGCGCCATGCGCATCAGCATCGGCCTGCCGGCCGAGAACCGGAAGTGCCTTGCCGCCCTCAAGGAGATCGTCAGCCAATGAGCAATCCCGCCGCTAACCCCATCTGTCGGCGACGGCCCGGCCAGGACACGACCCTTGTCCGGGTGGGGGATGTGGTGTTCGGCGGTAGGACCGTGGTCCTGATCGGCGGGCCGTGCGCCGTTGAGAGCAGGGAACAGATCATCACCACGGCCGGGAATGTGGCCGCGGCGGGCGGCAGGATGTTGCGGGGTGGCGCCTGGAAACCGCGCACCAGCCCCTACAGCTTCCAGGGGCTCGGGGAGGAAGGCCTGCCCCTGCTGGCGGCGGCCAGGGAATCCAGCGGTCTGCCCGTGGTGACCGAGGTCCTGGATCCGCGCGATGTGGAGCACGTGGCGGGCACGGCGGATATGCTGCAGATCGGCAGCCGGAACATCCAGAATTTCCCGCTCCTGAAGGAGGCCGGCGCCAGCGGGATGCCGGTGCTGCTCAAGCGGGGCATGATGACCACCCTGGATGAATGGCTCTGGGCCGCGGAATACGTGGTGACCGCGGGGGGCAAGGATCTCGTGTTCTGCGAAAGAGGCATCAGGACCTTCGATCCCCACCTGCGCAACACTCTCGATGTGGGCGGCGTCGCGCTCCTGAAGCAGGAAACCCACTTCCCCGTGGTTGTGGATCCCAGCCACGCGGCCGGGGACCACCGGTTCGTGACCGCCCTGGCCCGCGCCGCCGTGGCCGCGGGAGCCGACGGGCTCCTCGTCGAGACCCACCCTGATCCCGCCGCCGCTCTCAGTGACGGTCAGCAATCGCTCACGCCCGAGGAATTCCTGGAACTGGCATCCACCTGTCGCGCCGTGGCCAGGGCCATCGGCAGGGATCTCTAGCATGGACCTCGTGACGTTGGCCGGTTTGCCCTCCTCCGAACTCGCGCCCCTGCCTCCGGGGGCGGTCATCGCCATCGACGGCCCGGCCGGTTCGGGAAAATCGACCACGGCCCGATACCTGGCCAACCATTTCGGCCTGCTCTACATCGACACCGGAGCCATGTACCGCGCCCTGACCCTGGCCGCCCTGCGTTCGGGTTGCGACCTGCAGGACGGCTCGGCCTTGGCATCCCTGCTGGCCGACTCGAGGTTGGATCTGGTTCCCGGCGACGGTGAAGCCACCGTGAGGTGGAACGGCCTGGATGTGTCCTCCGCGATCCGCACGCCCGAGGTCGAAGCGGCCGTGTCCCTGGTCAGTTCCCATGCCCCGGTCCGGGTGGAAATGGTCCGGCGCCAGCAGGAGATGGGTCGGCGCGGGGGCGTGGTCATGGAAGGCCGGGATATCGGCAGCGTGGTCTTTCCCCTGGCGACGGCCAAGATCTTTCTGTCCGCCAGTCTGGAGGCACGGGTCCAGAGAAGGCTTCGCCAGTACGCCCAACGCGGCCAGGAACTGCCTGCGGAACGGATCCGGGACGACCTGGTGGCGCGGGACAAGCTGGACAGCGAACGGGAGGCCAGCCCGCTCACCATTTCCCCTGACGCCATCGTCATCGACAGCAGCGCCATGAACGTCCGCCAGCAGAACGAGGCCTGTGCCCGGGCCTGCCGGCTCAACCCCACCCTCGACCGGACCCTGGACCGGGATCTGGCCGCGTCCCGCCTGGAGCTGCCCTGGCACTACCGTCTGGCGTTCAGCGTCATGAAGGCTCTGGCCCGTTTCTACGGTCTGAAGCAGGTCGGCAACGTGGGGCGTGCCCTGCCGCGGGGCTGCATCGTGGCGGTCAATCACATCAGTCTCTGGGATCCGCCGCTGGTCGGTTCCACCTTCATGCGCCATCGTGTCAACACCCTGGCCAAGGCCGAATTGTTCCGGCCTCGGCCCATGGGCACCTTTTTCCGCTGGCTGGACACCATCCCCATCCGGCGGCGCGGCTTCGATCAGGAGGCCTTCCAGGCGGCGGCGGCTTCCCTGGCGGCCGGCAACAACCTCCTGATATTCCCCGAGGGTACCCGACGCCCCGTCGGACACCCCGGGCCGGTGCGCAACGGGCTGGGAATCCTGGTCCAGAACAGCGGCGCGCCCATGCAACCTGTGTTTATCCGTGGAAGTTATGGCCGCATGCCCATGGGCTCCACCCTGTCGCCCCTGGAGGTGTCCTACGGTCCCGTGGTGTGGTGGCATGGTCTGCCGACCTTGCGTAAGCAGCTCGCGCCCAAGGAGATCAGCCGCCGCATAGCCGGCCTCTGCGAGACGATCTTCAAGGAGCTGCAGGCGGAATCCTTTGCACGCCATCCACAAACCGATTTCGAGCGGGATCTCGGCCAAAGGCAGATCGCCCACCTCGAGGCCCGATCCCGCAAGGTGTTCGGGCACGCCTGACCCTGTTCCGGGGCGTAAATCCGCTCTGTTACTTGCAATCAGGATACCACTGCGTTAGTTTATGCAACCTGCCGGACCTTGAGGTCCCGGTGTATCCATCTGTCACTAGGAGGCAACCTTTCATGACCACCAACCCCAGTTCCGGTGCGGACGAGGTGCGCGAAGAGACCGCTCCCGCTCCCGTCACCGAAGCCACCGCCGATTCCCAGCCCGCCAGCCCGGAAACCCCGAGCGAGCCAGAGAAGCATCCGGCCGCCGAGGTTCTGCCCACCCCCGCAGGTCCGACTCTGAGCAAGGAGTTCTCCCCCGAGAGCATCGTCAACCTCGACTATCTCGAGGAAGACGGCGACGAGATGGACCTGGACGACAACCAGATGCTTGCTCTGATCAACCAGTACGAGGAAACCCTCACCGATATCCAGGAGGGCCAGATTCTCAGCGGCACCGTCATCGAGGTGCGCGAGAACGAGGTCCTGCTGAA
This sequence comes from uncultured Fibrobacteraceae bacterium, assembly GCA_964414055.1. Taxonomy (GTDB): domain Bacteria; phylum Krumholzibacteriota; class Krumholzibacteriia; order LZORAL124-64-63; family LZORAL124-64-63; genus JAHJTW01. Next base: position 1,889 of record CAYPVD010000095.1, on the reverse strand, counting down.
CATCGGGTTCAAGAGCGAGGGCGTCATTCCCCTGGAGGAGTTCGGGGAGAACGAGGTCAAGGTGGGGGACACCTTCGATGTCTTCCTCGAAAAGCTGGAGAACCAGGATGGCCTGGTCGTGCTTTCCAAGGAGCGGGCCGACTTCCTGAAGGTATGGGACAAGATCAAGACCGCCCACGAATCGGGCGAAGTGGTCACGGGGACGGTGGACCGCCGTATCAAGGGCGGTCTGGTGGTCAAGCTGTGGGGTGTGGACACCTTCCTGCCCGGCAGCCAGGTCGCCTTGCGCCAGGTGCCCAACCTGGAGGATATGATCGGCGAGGAGATCCAGTGCCTGATCATCAAGAAGAACAAGCGGCGCCGCAACGTCGTCGTCTCCCGACGGATCGTACTGGAGCAGGAGCGCGAGGAGAAGAAGCGCGCCCTGATCGCCGAGCTGGAGAAGGGCCAGGTCCGCAAGGGCGTGGTCAAGAACATCACCGACTTCGGGGCGTTCGTGGACCTGGGCGGCATCGACGGCCTGCTGCACATCACCGACATGAGCTGGGGCCGCATCAGCCATCCGTCGGAGATGGTGGCGATTGATGACGAGATCGAGGTCATGATCCTGAACATCGACCGCGAGCGCGAACGTATCTCGCTGGGGCTCAAGCAGAAACAGCCCAGCCCGTGGGAAGACGTCGAGGTCAAATACCCCGTCGGCAGCAAGGTCCGCGGCCAGGTGGTGAATGTGATGAGCTACGGCGCGTTCGTCAAGCTCGAAGAAGGGGTCGAGGGCCTGGTCCACATCTCGGAGATGTCGTGGACGCGCCGCGTCACCCACCCTTCCGAGGTCGTGGCCATCGGCGACATGGTCGACGTCGTGGTGCTGGGTATCAACAAAGACAAGCAGGAAATCTCGCTCGGAATGAAGCAGACCGAGGTAAACCCCTGGACCCTGGTGGAGGAGAAGTACCCGAAGGGCACCATCATCAAGGGCCGCGTGCGCAACATGACCAACTACGGAGCCTTCATCGAAATAGAAGAAGGCATCGACGGGCTGCTCCACGTGTCGGACATCTCGTGGACCAAGAAGGTCAACCACCCGTCCGAGGTCGTCAAGAAGAACGAGAAGGTCGAGACGATCGTCCTCTCGGTGGACCAGGAGAAGAAGCGGGTGGCCCTGGGTATGAAGCAGCTCACACCGGACCCGTGGCTCGACCGCATCCCGAGCACGTTCGTCGTCGGCGACATGGTCAAGGGCAAGGTCACCAAGGTAACCAACTTCGGCGTCTTCGTCGAGCTGGAAGAGGGGCTGGAAGGACTTTTGCACGTGTCCGAATTGGCCGACAGAAAGGTGCGCACACCCGAGGAGGTCGTCCAGGTGGGCGACGAGGTCGAGGTGCGGATCATTCGAGTCGACCCCAAGGAGCGGAAAATCGGCCTCAGCATGCGGGACGTTGCCGCAGAGGAGACCGCTGCGCGCCAGGACGAAAAGCCCGGCGCACAAGCCATCCCGGACAGCGCCAAGGCGGCGCCCCTTGGCCAGACCATCCTGCCGCGGTCCGACAGCGCGCCGGAGCAAGCCGCCGAGCCACAAACCGACGCGCCCGAAGCGCCCGAGCCGGCACCTGTCTCGCCGGCGGAACCACACGAAACAGAGCCCGAACCTCTTGATTCACAAGCAGATGTGGGGGAGGAGGGTGACGAGGAACCCGACGGCCAGTTGGCCTGAGGGCACCCGGACCACACGCCCTGGGCGTAAGACCAGTTGTTTCAGGCGCTTCGGGGCGTGATCCTTTTTCTCGCACATCGAATTATGTCCACGGTTCCATTTGACGAACGGTACATCTCGTGCTATAATTAGTTGGCACACTTGGACTTGGGAAACATGTGCAGTCAGTGAGGCC
>CAYPVD010000094.1:0-11039 GCA_964414055.1 uncultured Fibrobacteraceae bacterium | reverse complement strand
GCCCAGGTTCATGAGCTGGTCGTAACGGAATCGAGGCAGGGTCCAGCGGACCCAGATGAACAGCCAGGCGAAGAAAACCAGCTTGGCCAGGAACGTGCCCACCTGGACAAAGGAGGCGAAGGCCTCCGCCCCGGCAGGACCCATGGCCCAGGGGCTCTGCGACAGCCAGGCAACGGCAGCCAGGGCGATGATCAGCCACAGCCCGGCGCCCAGGCCCGGTTCCCGATCCCTGGCGTCGCCGAACTTTCCGCGTTCCCGGCCGACACGGCGCAGGAAGGCCAAGGCGATCAGCACCGACACCAGGACGGTCCCCATCAGGAGAATGGTCAGCAGCAACCCGGCATGGGCCTCCAGGACCGGGCGCGGCAACCAGGGTATCTGATAGCCCCCGAAATACAGGGTGGCGATCAGGGCCGCCCCGATGACCATATGCGCATACTCGGCCATGAAGAAGAGGGCGAACTTCATGGAACTGTATTCCAGGTGGTAGCCGGCCACGATCTCCGACTCGCCCTCGGGCAGGTCGAAGGGGTTGCGGTTGGTCTCGGCATAGACGGTGGTGATGAACAGCAGGAAGCCCAGCGGCTGCACCACCACGCCCCATTTGGGCAGGAAACCCCAGATCAGATCGGCCTGTCCCGCCGCAATGTCGGTCACGCGCAGGCTCCCGAAGACGAGCATGAGGCCCAGTAGCGCCAACCCCATGTTGATCTCGTAGCTGATCATCTGGGCCGTGGCCCGCATGCCGCCCAGGAAGGTGAATTTGTTGCTGGCGGCCCAACCCGCCATGACCACCCCGTAGGTACCCAGGCTGGCCACGGCCAGGATGTAGAGCATGCCCACATCCAGGTTGGCCACCACCAGAGGCACCTTGCGTCCGGCAACCGTCAGAAAATCCCCGAAGGGGATGACGGCGTAGGTGCTCAAGGCCACCGTCATGACCAGCCATGGCGCCATGTTGTACAGAGCCCGGTGACGATTGGCGGGAGCTATGTCCTCCTTGAACAGGAGCTTGAAAACGTCGGCCACAGGGTGGACCAGACCGGCCAGACGGACGCCGGCGATGCTGGCACGGTTGGGTCCGGTGCGGTCCTGGATGAAGGCGGCGCCCTTGCGCTCCATCCAGATCAGGACCACGACCATACCCATGATCACCGCGAACATGAAACCGATCTTGGCGAGGGATTCGTAGACAATGGTCATCGTTCACCCCCGCCGGGTATGAACCCGAATTCGGGCATCCTGTCCATATCCAGTTCCCCTTCGGATAAGACGGCCGCTACCAATTCACTCCGCAAGGCCCCCAGACTCCGAGGAACCGCACTGTCGGCCACCAGAGAGAGTATCTCGCCCATGACCCGCCAGCCCTCGCGCACGGATCCCGGCCGGGCCACGGCCTGTTGGAACCCCTGCCAACGTCCCTGGCGGTTCACGAACGTGCCCGCCTTTTCCGCCCACATGGCCAGGGGCAACACGAATTGCGCCCCATGGGCCGTCGGACCGTCATGCGTACCGAGGAAGACCACGGTGTCGCAGCCCTGCAAGGCCCCACCCACGGTCTCGTCGCGCCCGGGATCGCCACCGAGCACCAGGACGGGACCTTCGGCGGCGCCGATTCGCCGGGCGAGATCTTCGGCGGACAATTCGGGAATATCCAATACCGCCAGTCCCTTGCGGTTGGGCGTGCGGTCGGCGTCCAGCAGCAGGTCGTCGCCCTGCTCACGGTGCTGGTCGGCCGGACCCGAGACGATGGCACCTCCGGAAACCAGCTTCCCGGCCAGGAACATCTCCTCCAGGGAGGCATGGGGCGACACGAGTACCAGCCCCGGCGTTCCACCGTCCAGCACCCGGGCCAGATGCTCCTGGATCTCGGCCCAGGAGACCTCCTTGCCGTTCCAGAGGGGTGCCAGCAGGCGCCGCTCATCGTGCACCTGCTTGTAGGTCATGCGCCCACGATCGCACATCCAGCGGCCGTTGACCTCGGGATTGTAGCGCGGCTTGAGCCGGTAGACCCGGCCACCCTCGTGGTCGATGCGCACGTTGCAGCCGGTGGCGCAACCGGGACAGACCCCCTGGGCGCTCTTGAGCATCCAGACCCGCTTGGCGAAGCGGAAGTCCCGGCTGGTCAAAGCCCCCACCGGGCACAGGTCCACCGTGTTCATGCTGTAGTTGTTGTCCAGTTCCACCCCCGGCGCCACGTCGACCTCGGCCCTATCGCCACGGTTGAAGATGCCCAACTCGCCGGTCTTGGTCACCTCGTTGCAGAAACGCACGCAGCGGCTGCACAGCACGCAGCGCTCCTGGTCCAGGATCACGTAGGGCCCTATGACCTTGGCCTTGTGCTTCTTGACCTTGGCCTTGATCTCCACCTTGGACTCGTAGAGGCCGTACTGCATGTACTGGTTCTGCAGCCCGCATTCGCCGGCCTGGTCGCAGATGGGACAGTCAACCGGATGGTTGATCAGGTGCATCTCGAGGATCTGCTGAACGGCCTTCCGCACCTTCTCGCTGCGCGTGTGCACCACCATGCCGTCGCGCACGGTGGTGTTGCAGGCGATGGTGAGCTTGGGCATGCCCTCCACCTCCACCTGGCACAGGCGGCAGACGCCGGCCACCGGCAGGTCGGGGTGGTAGCAGAAATGGGGCAGGTCCTCGCCCCTGGCCTCCCGACAGGCGTCGAAAAGGCTGGTCCCGTCGGGGAACTCGTATTCCTGGTCGTCGATGGTCAACTTGGCCATGTGGTCACTCCTGCTCCCCCCGCGGCCAGCGGGTCCGGGGACCGGTGGTGGCGGTTTCCTGGATGAGGGCCTCGAATTCCGGGCGGAACTTCCCGAGGAAGCTGCGCATGGGCATGACCGCGGCGTCGGCCAGGGGACAAATGGTCAACCCAGCCATGCCCCCACAGACATGTTCCAACAGCTCGAGGTCGGCGGCGGTCCCCTCCCCGCCCCTCAGCTTCTTGACCAGCTTGTGCAGCCAGCCGGTGCCCTCGCGGCAGGGCGTGCACTGGCCGCAGGACTCGTCGTAGTAGAAATGCATCAGGACCTGGATCAGCTCCACCATGTCGCAACTCTCGGGGATGACGATCATCCCCCCGGAGCCCAGCATGGTCCCGGCCTGCTGCAGGGATTCGTAGTCGAGGTTGACGTTCATGATCTCGGCCGCCGGCAGCACGGGCACGGAGCTGCCGCCCACGATGACCGCCTTGAGTTCCTCGCCATCGGCCATGCCGCCCAGGTAGTCCTGGAAGAACTCGCGGAACGGGATGCCCAGGGGCACCTCGTAGACGCCGGGATTCCTCACCGGTCCGCTGACCGAGAACAGCTTGGTGCCGGGGGACTTCTCGGTGCCGATGGCCTTGTAGGCCTCCGGCCCGTTGTTGATGATCCACGGCACGCTGGCCACCGATTCCACGTTGTTGACGATGGTCGGCTGACCGAGGTAACCGGCCACGGCCGGGAACGGAGGCTTGATGTTGGGCTGGCCCTTGCGCCCCTCCACGGAGTTGATCAGCCCCGTTTCCTCGCCGCATATGTAGGCCCCGGCGCCCTTGTGCACGATGACGTCCAGATCGAAACCGCTGCCCAGGATATCCCGGCCCAGGTAGCCCGCCCGGTAGGCTTCGTCGACCGCGGCCTGGACCCGATCGATCAACCAGCCGAACTCGCCCCGGATGTAGATGAACGCCAGGTGCGCCTGCACCGCGAAGCAGCTGATGATGGTGCCTTCGAGGGTCTGGTGGGGGTCGTAGTCCAGCAGGAACCGGTCCTTGAAGGTCCCCGGCTCGCTCTCGTCGGCGTTGACGAAGAAGTAGACCTTCTCGGCTCCCTGGGGCACGAAACCCCACTTGACGCCGGTGGGAAAACCGGCTCCGCCGCGTCCGCGCAGCCCCGAGGCCTTGACGGTTTCGCGCACGGCGGCCGCATCCATGCCGCCCAGGACCTTGCGCAGGGCCTGATAGCCGCCCTCCTGTTCATAGACCGCCAGCTTGTGGCCGTCGGACCTTCCGAATCGCGCGGACAGGAGCTTGTATTCCTTCACCTCAGGCCTCCAGTTCCCGGTCGGTATCCGCCCTGGGCACCTCGCCGCGGCGCAGGCTTTCCAGCAGGTCGTCGACCTTGGCGGGAGTCAGGTGTTCATAAAGGTGCTTGCCCAGCTGCAGGCAGGGTCCCATGCCGCAGGCGCCCAGGCATTCGACACCCTCCAGGGCGAACTTGCCGTCGGGGGTCGACTCGCCCAGCCTGATGCCCAGCTTCTTTTCCAGGTGGGCGATGATCCCCCGGGCACCCATGATGTGGCAGCTTATGTTGTGGCAGACCTGCAGCACGTACTCGGCCTGGGGTTCGGTGCGGTACATGGTGTAGAACGACAGCACCTCGTACACCCGCGCGCGGGTCACGCCCAGCTTCTCCGTCAGCAGATCCACGCCCGTCTCAGGTACGTACCCCAACTCGTCCATGATGGCCCAGATGCTCGGCATCAGGGCGCTGGCCGGGTTGGGATACCGGGCCGCCAGCTCGTCGATGCGGGCGGCGGTAGCCTCGCTCGGTTTCTGGGGCGCCTGGTCGGGAACCGGCTTGTTCATCTGATTCCAACCTTCCTCTTGCAGATCCGCTCAGCGATCCAGTTCGCCGGCGATGATGTTCAGGCTGCCCAGGATCGCAATGGCGTCGGGGACCATGCCGCCCTGGATCAGCTTGGTGTAGGACGAGAAGATGGGAAAGCACGGCGGCCGCACCTTCAGCCGATAGGGATGTCCCCCTCCATCGCTCACGCAGAAGAAGCCCAGCTCGCCGTTGGCGCCCTCGCCGAAGCCGTAACTCCGGCCGGCCGGCACCTGGATCCCCTCGTAGATCAGCTTGAACTGGTTCATGACCCCTTCGATGCTGCCGTAGACCTCGGCCTTGGGCGGCAGGATGACCCTGGGATCGTCCACGTCCACCGGCCCGTCGGGCAGCTTCTCCAGGGCCTGCAGGATGATGCGGCGACTCTGGATCATCTCGGCCATGCGTACCATGATCCGGTCGTGGGTGTCGCCGTTCTCCCCGGTGGGCACATCGAACTCGTACTGCTCGTACCCGGAATAAGGGGTCTCCTTGCGGAGGTCCCAGGCCAGGCCCGTGGCCCGCAGGCAGGGCCCCGTGTAACCCCAGCTGAGCGCCTCGGCGGTGCTGATGGCACCGACGTCCACCGTCCGGTCCAGGAAGATCCTGTTGCGGGCGATCAGCTTCATCACGTCGGAGATGCCCTGTTCCATCTCCCCGAGCTTGACCTTGATCTCGTCGTCGAACCCCGGGTAGAGATCATGGCTCATGCCGCCGATACGCGCGTAGTTGGTGGTCAGACGCGAACCGCAGAGCTTCTCCAGGGACTGGTAGATGCTCTCGCGCACGTTGTACAGGTACCAGTAGTTGGTCAGCGCGCCGATATCCACCAGGTTGGCGCAGATGCAGACCAGATGGTCGATGATGCGACTCAGTTCGCTGACGATGACCCGGATGGCCTGGGCCCGTGGCGTGGCCTCGATCCCCAGCAGCTTCTCGACCGCCATGGCGTAGAGGGAATTGTTCAGCATGGCCGAGCAGTAGTTCAGCCGGTCGGTATAGGGCATGACCTGGGCCCAGGTGTGATCCTCGGCCTCCTTCTCGAAGCAGCGATGGATGTAACCGATCTCGGTGCGCGCCTCCACGATGGTCTCGCCGTCCAGCAGGCACTCGGCCCGCAGGGCGCCGTGCATGGCCGGATGGCTGGGACCGAGGTTGACGGTCAACAGGTCCGAGGGATGGATCTCGTCGAGCACGGCGCCGGGTTCGGCCTGGATCTCGTTGGCGCGCCGGGCGGCGTGGGCGATATCCTCGTCGGAAAAGAGCTTTTCCGGGCGCGTGCATTCCTGACCCTGCTCGAGGGGGTAGTCCTTCCGCAGGGCATGACCCTCGAACTCGTGATGGCACAGGATACGGCGCAGGTCCGGGTGGCCGTCGAAGGGCACTCCCAGCAGGTCGTAGACCTCCCGCTCATGCCAGTCGGCGCTGTGGTACAATCCACACGCCGTAGGCACGGGTTCATCCTCGGGCACGTCGACCCTGACCTGGATGCGGTGGCGGCGGCTCACCGAGCGCAGCAGGTAGACGATCTCGAATCGCTCCCTGCGCTCCGGATGATCGATGCCCACCACGTCCGAAAGCTGCTCGCAGCCCTCGTGATCGCGCAGATGAGCCAGCACCAGCGGCAAGTCGTCCCGGGCGATGGTGACGCTCTCGTCGCCGTGCTCGGAAGCCACCGTGAGGATCCGTTCCCCGAATTCCTGCCTCAGTCTTTCGACCAGCTTCTGACTCATGCTCTTTCCGTCCTCGCGGCGCGGGATTAAACGGTCACCCCGCGGTTGGATTGGGCCGGGCGGTACCCGGATACCTGTTCAGGAACTCACGCGCCCACCCGGTCGGGATGGCGGACAGCCGAAGGCACCAGGCCCTCCTTCTCCACCCGCTCCTGGATCAGCGTCAGGGAATAGAGAAGGTTCTCGGGGGTCGGCGGACAACCGGCCACGTACATGTCCACGGGGATGACGTGGTCCGCCCCCTGCAGCGTACTGTAGTTGTTGTAGAATCCGCCGCTGCTGGCGCACACGCCCATGGCGATGACCCACTTGGGTTCGGCCATCTGGGCGTAGATGGTCTTGAGGATGGGCGCCTGCTTGTAGCTGATGGTCCCGGCGATGATCATCAGGTCGCTCTGGCGCGGGGAGAACCGCACCAGTTCGGCGCCGAAGCGGCTGATGTCGTTGTAGGACGAGACGGTGCTCATGAACTCGATGGCACAGCAGGCCACGCCGAACGGCAGGGGCCAGAGGCTGTACTTGCGGCCCCAGTTGACCGCCTGGCGCAGGCGGGTCGTGATGAAGTTGCTGGGGCGTTCGAGGTCTACTGCCATTCCAGCCCGCCTTTCTTCCAGATGTAGAGGAACCCCGTCAGCAGCACGAGGATGAACACGCCCATCTCGGCCAGGGCGAAGCCGCCCTGCCCGACGGCCAGCATGCCCTTGTAGAGCACGACCCAGGGGTAGAGGAATACTGCTTCGAGATCGAACAGCAGGAAAAAGAGGGCGATCAGGAAGAAGCGCACGAAGAAGCGGATCTGAATCCCGCCCCGGGGCGGGATGCCGCACTCGTAGGTCGAATCCTTGAGCGGGTCGGGACGGCGGGGGCCCAGCCAGAAGCTGAGGCCCAGAAAGAGCGCGGCGAACGCTCCGGCGACTCCCAGCACAAGCAGGACGGGAATGAAACGCTCGAACATGGCAACTCCCGCGACCAAGGTCATGGTTACCGCACGGCGGCCGTACCTCAAGGCCCGGCCACACCCGAAATCTGTTGCAAAAGTAACAGAGAGATTGACAGTGTCAACATCCACCTGCAGATGGCTGAAACTTCACCGCAGCGGCGAGGTCCGAGCCAGGATACGGATAGCGAGTTGCAACCGCCATGCGGCGAAAGGCCTACCGGACCACTTGCAATATGTTGTCACCCAACAGGTTAAGACACGAGGAGGCCGGAGCCGGCAAAAGGGACACGAATCCCGGCCAGGCACACGGTTTGCCCCTGTCGGTCAGGATCGCCAAGATAACCAGCCCGGGGCCACTGGCCCGCTGGGCAGGGATCAGCGCGGTATTGAGGGGTAAGCTGTTCATAATATAAACAAGAGGATCCGGCGAAGGGAACCCGCATGCGCACCGATACCATTGCTCACACCCAGGACCAGTCCGCAGTCTCGGATAAGGAACTGGCCACCCTGGTGGCCGAGGGCACCGCGGCCCTGGCCGCCGGCGAACTCGAAGCCGCCCTGGAGAGTTTCCAGAAAGTGGTGGCGAGCTTCCCCACCCAGCCCGAGGGCCACAACAACCTGGGGGCCCTGTACGCCTCCCTGGGCCGCCACGCCGAGGCCGAAGCCTGCTTCGACCGTGTCCTGGAGCTGTTGCCGGACAACCCCAACGTCCACTACAACCGCGGCCTGATGCGTGCCAGGCAGGATAAATTCGCCGCTGCCACCCTCGACTTCGAGGTCACCATGGCCCATGACCCCAAGGACCCGGACGTCCACAACAACATGGGCGTGGCCGCCTTCCTGGGCGGCGATGCCAACCGGGCCCGCACCCACTTCCGCACCGCCCTGGAACACCAACCGGGACACATCGGCGCCCTGCTGAACCTCTGCGACCTGGACGAGGCCACAGGCGATACCGAAAGTGCGCTGAAGCTTTGCCGGGATCATCTGGCCCTGAAGAACGATTTCGCCGTGCGCCGCAAGCTGCTGGGGTTGCTCCTGAACCGGGGACTGCGCGACCTGACCGCCGCCGAGGAAGAGGCCCGGGCCCTTTTGGCCGTCAACCCCGAGGATGAGGAAGTCAGGGCGGAACTCGCGAAGATCGAGCAGGGGCTACCCCGCCTGCGGGGCGACTGACACGCCCGCAGCTTGCCGAAGACCCCGGGATATGGGATGGTTCTCCCCGACACATCCGGAGGCAACAGCAAGGTAACGGGGAGAGCCATGCAGGTCTATCTCAACGGCGATTTCCTGCCTGCCGACAAGGCGGGGATTTCCATCTTCGACGGCGGCTTCCTGTTCGGGGACGGGGTCTACACGACCCTGCGGGTCTACCGGGGCATCGCCCGCGACCTGCCGGAGCACTGGCGTCGTCTGAGGCAACACGCCCAGGCCCTCGAGATCCCCCTGGATCTCGAGCTGGAAGACCTGGTCCGCATCACGGAGCGGCTGGTCGCCGACAACCGACTACAGGACCATGACGGCCGCCTACGCATCACCGTCAGCAGGGGCGGAACCCCGGCCAACCCCCTACCCTTGCGGAACCTGGAGCTCCTGCACCCTACGGTTCTGGCCACGGTTTCCCCCGTGGCCCCGGAGATCGCGGTTTGGCAACGCAGCGGCATCGGCGCCCTCGTCCTGGGGCCTGTCTATGCCCGCACCCACTTTCCCGAGCTGAAGACCCTCAACGGTCTGACGACCGTGCTGGCCCTGCGCCAGGCGGCCCGAATGGATTGCCAGGAGGCCTTTCTGACAACCGGCGACGGACTCATCCTCGAAGGGGCCGTCAGCAACCTGTTCATGGTGCGCGGAGAAGAACTGTTTACTCCGGAAAACCGGGGCGGCTTCCTGCCCGGCATCACCCGCAGGAGAATCATCTCCCTGGCCAAGGAACTTGGGATCCCGTGCCGGGCAACGAGGCTGCACCGCCGCGACCTGGCCTCGGCCGGTGAGATATTCTGTGCCAGCAGTGTCCGGGAGATCCTGCCTGTGGTGAGGATCGACAACCAGGACGTCGGCAACGGTCGGCCGGGGCCGCTCACGGCGAAGATCCTGGCGGCGTACCACAGGGCCATGGGAGCGTCTGCCGGGAATGACACCGCCTGATCCGAAATAGGGGTCAGGGACGCACACAGCGTCCCTGAAGTCCATCTCTCCACTTTTCCGCGGGATGCGGGATTCCGTCAGAAATCGAAGCTCGTATCCTCGATCTTGTAGGCATCGATGCCGTCATCGGACACCGGCGGCAGCTCCTCGTTCTTGATCTCCCGCGGCGCGGGCGCGGCCAGGAAGATCTCTTCCTTGAGCTGGGCCAGATCGGTGTACTTGTCCGCGGCGGCGATCAGATCGGTGCTTGTCATTTCGCGCAAGGCACAGACCTCGACGTGGACACCCCGGCGGGCCACGGCGTCGACCAGACCCCGGAAATCACCGTCGCCGGTGCAGAGGATGACCGTGTCGAGGTGCGGCACCATTTCCAGGACCCCGATGGCCAGTTCCATGTCCAGGCTGCCGCGCACGCTGCGGGCACCCCCTTCGGCTTCGTTGAAGGACTTTATTTCCTTGGTGACCACGGTAAAACCGTTGAGCTTCAGGAAATTGATGAAATCGATCTTGCCTTCGGACTGGTTGCTGACGGCGGTGTAGAAATAGGAGCGAACCAGGCGACGGCCCGCGGCCAGCTTGCGGCATAATTTCAGGTAATCCAGCCGCATGTTCAGGTGTTTGGCGCTGTAATGGATGTTCTCGCCATCGATGAAGATGGCTACACGATCATTGGGATTGGGCGTATACATTTTTCATCCACCTCGTTGATTTCAAGGGCCGGTTTGCCGACCTTCAGGGCGAGTAACAAAAAGATGGCGCGCTACCAAGCTGCCATCCCCCATTGCTGACAAAAATATAGATCGGACCGCCTCTTTTTGCAATGGGTGATCAAAAAAACTCGGGCACATCTGGATCTGGCCCGTCCCATCGCCTATTTTTGAGCCTTGATATAGCGGCGAAGCCGAACTCGCTTAGCCCAGGTCGGTGGTTGCTCCAGCCAGGGAGTCGTTTGCCATGCGGAAACTCGTCGAATGCGTCCCCAACATCAGTGAAGGCCGGGATGCCCGGATCATCTCCTCCGTGACCGCGGAGGTCGAGAACACCGAAGGCGTCCACCTCCTTGACGTGGATCCGGGTGCCGACACCAACAGGACCGTCATCACCTTCATCGGCTCTCCCGACGCCGTCGCCGAAGCGGCCTTCAAGGTAGTCGCCAAGGCGGCCGAGCTCATCGACATGCGGCACCACAGCGGGGCCCATCCCCGCCACGGGGCCACCGACGTCTGTCCTTTCGTCCCTGTGCGGGGCGTGACCATGGACGAGTGCGTGGAAATCGCCCGCACGGTGGGCCGACGCATCGGCGAGGAACTCGAAATCCCCGTCTACCTGTACGAGGCCGCCGCCACCAGCCCCGAGCGGAAGAACCTGGCCCATGTCCGCAAGGGCGAGTACGAAGCCCTGCCCTCCAAGCTCGGCACAGAGCAGTGGAGCCCCGATTTCGGCCCCAACAGGTGGGACGAGCAGGTGGCCCGCACGGGCGCCACCAACGTGGCGGCACGAGGCTTCCTCGTGGCCTACAACGTCAACCTGAACACCCGCAACAAGAGCATCGCCTCCCAGATCGCCCTGGACATCAAGGAGGCCGGCCGGGCCAAGCGCGACCGGAAAGGGAAGATC
>CAYPVD010000093.1:0-7500 GCA_964414055.1 uncultured Fibrobacteraceae bacterium | reverse complement strand
CCATCTTCAAGATCCTGGTGCCCACCTCGTGTCCGGGCGTCAAGGACGCCAAGGTGCTCTGGCCGCGCAACACCTGGAAGGACAAGCAGGCCTACGACAAGCGGGCGCGGAAGCTGGCCAAGGATTTCCAGGCCAAGTGGAGGAAGTCGTTCGCCGGCCACGGAATCGACAAGGCCATCGCCGACCAGTGCCCGGGCAAGTAGCCGGTACGACGTCGGATTGAAGGAGGGCGGCCGGGCCGGCGGGTCCGGCCGCTCCGTTGTTGACCGCCACCCCTGACTCCCCCTATCTTCGCCGGCGGGCCAACCCCAGCGGAGGCGGCATGTTCGACCGGCATCAGGATCTCAAGACCATCAAGCGCTGCAAGCGGGGCGAGGAGGAGGCCTTCGCCGAGATCCTCGCGCGTTATCGCGCGCCCATCTACAGCCTGTGCTACCGCATGACCCGCAACAGCGAGGACGCGCGCGACCTGGCCCAGGAGGTCTTCATCAAGGTCTTCGGCCTGCTGGACCGCTTCGACGAGAACTACGCCTTCAGCAGCTGGCTGTTTCGCATCGCCACCAACCACTGCATCGACTATCTGCGGCGCAACCGTCTGCGCTTCCTGTCCCTGGACGGGGTGCCCGGCAAGGACGGCGAGGACTACGAACTGCAGCTGCCCCACAAGGGGCCGCAGCCGGACACGGTCCTGGAACGCAAGCAGGCGGTGCAGCGCCTGGAGGAGGTCATCGCCGAACTGCCGCCCCACTACAAGGCGGTCACCCTGCTGCGCCACGATCAGCAGCTGAGCTACGAGGAGATCGCCGAGATTCTGCACCTGCCCCTGGGCACGGTGAAGGCCCGCATCCACCGCGCGCGCAACCTGATCCAGCAACTGCTCAGGACGAGGTCCTATGACATCTGACTCCGGACAAAAAAGGATATTTTGCTGAAACCTTGCCTGGCCGGGTCCGTATGGGGCTCACAGGCGGGTGATCATGTCAATGTCGGGGGATACGACACCCGCCGGAGCGAGCGGTGGGTCGCTTGCGGCCCACCGCCGCCCAGGAGATTCACCTCTGCGGCCGGTAGGCGGCCGCGCAGAAGGAGCCGATGTCATGAACGGCCGCAAGGCTGACCAGCCTCCCCTCAGCTGCGCCGAGTGCCGGGCGTCCCTGCAGGAATACCTGGACGGGACCATGGTCAAGACCGAGTCCCTGCGCGTCTTCCTGCACCTGCGCACGTGCGACGCGTGCGCCCGCGAGAGCGCCCGGTGGCAGGAGACCTTCGAGGCGCTGGGCTCGCTGCCGGTCCTGGAGCCCCCGGAGGACTTCGACCGCCGGATCCTCGAATCCGTACCCTACGATTCCTACCGCGCCATGGCGGAGTTGCGCCGCCCACGGGTGCCCGTCTTCCTGGAGGAGCAGGCGCTGCCGGCTTTCGTGCGCTCGCTGCCGACCCGGCTGGCGGGTATGGTGATCGCCGTCGGCGCGGCCGTGGCCATGTGCTCGTTCGACGCCTCCCCGTATCTGGGCTACGTCGTGGCGGCCGGCCTGCTGCCCGAAGCGGTGGTGCGCCTGCAGGAACTGGCCCGCATCTCGGTGGCGGCCCTGCGCCGGAGCGAGGGATGATTTCATGAGGCGACCGCACGGATTGCTGCTGATCCTGCCGACCCTGGCGGCCCTGACTTTCTGCGCCCTTGTCGGCGGGTCCCCGGCCGCCGCCGCGGACGGTGATTCGACCACCATCACCGTGTCGGTGGACGCCGTGGGGGCCCAGCGCGATTCCCTGCTCACCGAGATCCGTCGCTACAGCCGTCTGGTCGCCTCCATGCGGGATTCCCTGAATCTCGAGGGGATGGGGCTCGATCTGGACGAGGCCCAGAAGCAGAAGCTGCGCGAGTCCATCGACCACGTCAGCGACATGGTGCAGAACATCTCCCAGGAACTGGGACGCCTGGACCTGGAGATCAAGGACAACCGCATCAGCCTGCTCAACGACGCGGGCGAGGGCATCGTCATCAACATCCCCGAGAACCTGGACGAGCACATCAGCGAGGGCCTGAACTCCCTTTCCCGGATCATCCTGTCCGAGCTGCCCGATTCGACCCACTCCTTCCGGACATGGACCTGGAGCGGCCTGACCGGGCAGAACCGGCCCCCGCGCAAGGTGATCAACGGCAACGTGGTCAAGATCGGCGACGACGTCCTGGTGGCAGCCAACGAGGATGTCCGCGGTGACGTCGTGGTGATCCTGGGCAACGCCGAGATCGCCGGTCACGTGCAGGGCGACGTGGTGGTGGTGCTGGGTGACCTGCAGGTGGGCCGGTACGCGGAGATCGAAGGCGAGACCGTGACCATCGGTGGCAGCCTGGACCAGGATCCGGCCGCGGTGGTGGGGGAGATGACCGTCATCGATCCGTTGCCCGGAGGACGGCTGGACATGGGCGGCATGCTGGGCCGCGGCTGGCTGACGTTCTTCTTCACCCAGGGGCTGTTCCTGGTGGTGCTGTTTCTGGCCGGGCTGGCGGTGGTCCTGACCCCGCAGGCCCGCTTGGACGCCGTCATCGACTCCCTGCGCCGGGAGCCCCTGCCCGCCCTGGGCATCGGTGTGCTGGCCACCCTGGTGGGCAACCTGGTCCTTGGTCTGCTGGGGGTCATCCTGGTCATGACGGTGATCGGACTGCCCCTGGCCCTGCTGCTGGGGCTGGCCGTGGGCCTGGTCTCGGTCCTGGCCGTGGCCACCGCCGCCGCGGTGGTGGGCCGTGCTCTTTGCGCCAACCTGGGCCGCCCGTGTCCGTCCTCCCTGGTGGCGGTGCTGGTGGGCATGACCATCCTTCATGCGCCCGCCTTCCTGGGCGCCCTGTTGGGGGCGGTCCTGGGTTCGACCCTGCCGCTGATCCTGCTGGGATCGGTGGGGGCCTTGGTCAAGATGCTGGCCTACTGCCTGGGGTTGGGCGCCCTGCTGCGTTCCCGTCTGGGTTCCTGAAACTGGGGAAATTTTCCCAGGGGTTTGGGTCAGAATCCCCAATGAGGCCCTTTCCCAACCGGCCGGGGAAATTCCCCCATTCTGCGCCTCCCGCTGCCGCCCGTTTTCTTCCTCGCTAACATCCTTTCCCATAAAGACTTGAAAGACCGGAGAACCCTGCTCGGGAAATTATCCCTACCCATCATTGCGCAGATGACAACAGGCATGAAATGTGCGATAATATGAGTAAATATCATTCATGATCCGGATGAAGGAAGAAAGAGGCGCATCATGGCCGGTCAGGGAACAAAGCAGCGCATCGTGGCCCGGAAGTCCTTATGGTTTCTCGTCCTGCTGACGACGGTTTGCGTCGGCACCGGGGGCTTCCGGGCTGCCCAGGCGGTGGAATCCGTGTCCTTCGCCAACGGCATTACCGCCGTGCTGCACACCCCAGCCGAGATCGCCTCCCGGCTCGACCTCACCGACAAGGGCTCCCTGGTCCTGACCGATCCCGCCCTGGGTTCGGTGGAACTGGCTGCGGACGCCGATGTACGCGTGCCGTTCACTTCGGTCCAGGTGCTGGCGGCCCTGGAGGCCATGCAGGGGCTGGCTACCCGGGTCACGGTGGATGTCTTCATCCTGCCGTGCACCCCTCTTGCTACCGGTAGCAGCTTCGCCCGCCGCGGCGCCATCGTGCTCGCTCCCGGCACAGGACAGGTGCCGCCCGTAACCCAGGCGAACATCACCACCCACGAGATGGGCCACGTGCTGACCTGGGCCTTCATGGACAGCTACCCGGCCCGGTGGGACGCCTACCTGCGGTTGAGGGGCCTGGACCGGGTCGCCAACGGACCCTCGGCACGACACGCCGACCGGGCCCGGGAGATCCTGGCCGAGGACATCCGCTTCCTGTTCGGCGGACCTTTGGCCACCGCCAGCGGAACCATCGAGAATCATGATCTGGTCACTCCCGACCGCATCGATGGTCTGCAGGAGATGCTGGCGGGCTTCTTCGCCTCCGATGGTCTGCGGCCCATGGCGGTGAGCAGCTCCGCCTTTCCCAACCCCTGCAACCCCCTGACCACCGTGGAGATGGTTCTGCCTGCCGGGTTCATCGCCGACGGTTCCAGTGCCCAGCTGAGGATCTACGACCTGCGCGGGACGGTCGTCCGCACCGTCACCGGCGGTTTCCTCGCCAACGACCGCGTGTCCCTGCAGTGGGACGGCAGCACCGATGCCGGCAGCGTCGCGGCCAGCGGCCGCTACCTCTACGTGATCCGGCTGGGTGGTCTGGTCGCCCGCGGAGCGGTCACCATGGTGCGCTGATTCGGTTTCAGTTTTCCCCGTCAAGGCCGAATAAGGAAAAGTACGGTACCGGCGCGGTACCGGCATGCTCCTGGCAGCGTGCGGTCGCCGCCGGTCCTCCTGTTCACCGCATATCCTGGAGCAGCGACATGACCCGCAATGTCCGCATCATCTGGGCCCTGGCCCTGGTCCTGGTCCTGGGCGCCTGCAGCAGCGACGACCAGCCGGGTTCCGTCGATCCCCAACCGATCGAAAAGCGCACCGTCGTGACCGCGGGGCCCGAGTTCGAGGCGAACCCGGTGGTCTCGCCCGACGGGCAGTGGGTCTATTTCGAGGCGGATACCGACGGGGACATGGATCTGTACCGGGTGCCCCTGGCGGGGGGGCAGACGCAGCAGCTGACCTTCAACGACGTGTTCGACTCCTCGCCCTCGGTGGCGCCCGACGGTTCGCACCTGGTCTACGAGTCGGACCTGGCCGGAGTTCGCCACCTCTACATCCTGGACCTGACGCTGGTGGCCGACGGTCCCCGGGCCCTGACCGACGGGAGCGGAGACGACGGCAGCCCCGCCTGGTCCCCGGCCGGGGATCTCATCGTGTTCGAGAGCAACCGGGACAAGTCCTTCGGCACGGATCTGTACCTGATCGGTGCCGATGGTGCCGGACTGCGCCGCCTCACCACCACCCCCGACGGCACCTATTGCCGGACGGCCGACTGGTCGCCCGACGCGGTCCGGCTGGTATACGAATCCAACGCCACGGGCTGGAGCGTCCTGTACACGGTGGAGGCCACCGGCGGCAAGGGTGTTCCACTGACGCCCGGTGCGGCCTACGAGGGCCATCCGGCCTGGTCTCCGGCGGGGGACAGGATCGCCTTCGAGTCCACCAGGGACGGCACCTCTCAGATCTACCTGGTGGCATCCACCGGGGGGGAGTGGACCCGCCTGACGGTGCTGGGCGGCTACTGGCCCCAGTGGACCCCCGACGGGGGAACCATCGTCTACGGGGTATTCGACGGGGCCAACGCCGATGTGGTCTCCATCCCCGTACCCTGAAATACGGACCTGAAAAAGTATGTAAAATAAACTTGACATGATGTTAAGTTTACTTTACCATGCCCCTCATGAAACCGCGCCATGACATCCTCAACGACCTGCGCCGTCTGCGTGTGGAAAAAGCTGGTCTGACTCAGCAGCAGCTGGCGGACCTGGCGGGGGTGACCCGCCAGACCATCCTGTCCATCGAGAAGGGCAAGTACAGTCCCACGGTGGGGTTGGCCCTGCGGCTGGCCAGGATTCTGGGTGTCACGGTGGAAGACCTGTTTTCCCTTTCCCCGGGAGAAAGTCATGAATGAGCCGATTCGGAACAGACGCCTCTCTCCGGTGACCCTCATTGCAGCCGTGCTGGTGACTGCGGGCTTCGCCCTGACGGCCGTCAGCTGGGGGTTCCTGGTCCTGGCCGCGGTCGGGGCCTTCGGGCCCGGCATCCTCAGGGAACTGGGCTGGGTCCGGGACAAGGACGAACTGCAGATGCAGGCCGCCTACCGGGCCGGGTATCACGCCTACCTGGCGGGCGGGCTCGTGGCCATGTTGCTGATCGCCCGTGTCCGCAGCAGCGCAGCGGACCTGTCCCTGAGCGATGAGCTGGGTACGGCCATCCTGTCGGTGATGTGGTTCACCTGGTTGATCAGTTCCCTGCACGCCTACTGGGGCGGCTACCGCACGGCCCAGCGGATCCTGATCATCTTCGGGTCGGTGTGGTTGCTGTTCAACATCCTGGGCAACCTGCAGGGAGGGGTGACGGCCCTGTTGATGCAGAGCCTGCTGGCGGTGCCGTTCTTCGCCCTGGCCTGGCTGGCGCGACGGTGGCCGCGTCCGGCCGGTGTGCTCCTGCTGGGAACGGCGGCCTTCTGCGGCTACTTCTTCCACCTTTACGAGGTGTTCGGCGCCGATCCCTTCAGCCGGGGCCGGATCGAGGTCGCCGTCCTGTTCATGGGTCCGTTGCTGGCCTGCGGATTGATGCTGCTGGCCGACCGGGATAGCGCCGGGGACGGGGTGGAGGGCGGCCTGCAGGCATGAGGGAGAGATATTGGCATCCCCGACGGGGATCGAACCCGTGTTGCCGCCGTGAAAGGGCGGTGTCCTAACCACTAGACGACGGGGACGCCGAGCTCAGAAGGGCCAAAACCTACACGCTGCCCCACCGGATGTCAAATCCGGCGGGGTAGCGTCCACCGTGGTCACCGCGCCGCTTCGGTCATGAGCAGGGCGGTAGTGCGGGCCCCGCGCCGGAAATTCTCCAGCAGGAACTTCTCGTTGGGCGAGTGGATGTTGTCCGTGGCCAGACCGTATCCCAGCAGCAGCACAGGCGCCTTGAGACAGTCCTGGAACGTGCCCACGATGGGGATGCTCCCGCCCTCGCGGATGAACACGGGCTGGGCGCCGAAGCCCTTTTCCAGGGCCGCCATGGCCGCCTGCACCATGGCCGAGTCTCGCGGCACCAGCACCGGCTTGGCCCCGTGCAGGGCTTCCACCTCCACCTTCACTCCCTCGGGCGCGCCGGCCAGGACGAACTCCTTGAAGGCTTCAGCCACGGCCTCGGGATCCTGGTTGGGCACCAGGCGCATGCTGACCTTGGCCAGGGCCGTGGCGGGGATGATGGTCTTGGCGCCCTCGCCGCCGTAGCCGCTGACCAGGCCGTTGACGTCGCAGGTGGGGCGGGCCCACATGCGCTCGAGGGTGGTGTAGCCTTTTTCTCCCCACGGTTGGGGTGCGCCCGTCTCCTTGCACAGGATCTCATCCGTGTAGCCCAGGGCGGCGAAGCCGTCCCTTTCCTGCTGGTCCAGGTCCAGCACCGCGTCGTAGAAACCCGGCACGAGGCAGCGGCCGTCCCTGTCCATCAATCCGGCGATGATCTCGGCCAGGGCGTTGGCCGGGTTGCGCACCGTGCCGCCGTAGCTGCCCGAGTGCAGGTCCATGGCCGGCCCGCTCACGCGGATCTCCATGTAGCACAGACCCTTGAGGCTGTAGCAGATGCCGGGGGTGGTCTCGTTGTACAGGGTGGTGTCGGAGATGACAACCGCGTCGCAGGCCAGCTTGTCGGGATTCTCCTCGGTGTACTTGTAGATGCTGTGGCCGCCGCATTCCTCCTCGCCCTCGATGATGAACTTCACGTTCACCGGCAATTCCCGGCCGGTCTTGACGTAGGCCTCCAGGGCCTTGAGGTGGGCGTACAGCTGTCCCTTGTCGT
>CAYPVD010000092.1:0-11145 GCA_964414055.1 uncultured Fibrobacteraceae bacterium | reverse complement strand
AGCAAGACCTTCTCCATGATCTTCGGTTCGGGTGTGGACCTGATGCGGGCCCTGGACCTGATGCAGGGCGTGGTCGGCAACCGCGTGATGGCCGTCCAGATCGCCCGCATCCGCAACCGGGTTTCGGCGGGAGAGAGCTTGACGACGGCCTTCGCGGACGCGGACCTCTTTCCCCCCCTCGTCCAGCGTCTGGTCTCGGTGGGTGAGAAGACCGGTACCCTGGACACTTCGCTGCGCAAGGCCTCCGAGTACCTGGACAAGGAGATCCCCCGGGATCTGAAGAAGGCCTTCACGATTTTCGAGGCCGTGATCATCGCCATGCTCGGGGTGATGGTGTGCGTGGCCGCCTTGTCCCTGCTGATGCCCATCATGTCGGTCAGGGGCAACATGTGATGGAGGATG
The DNA here is from genome assembly GCA_964414055.1 of uncultured Fibrobacteraceae bacterium. GTDB lineage: Bacteria > Krumholzibacteriota > Krumholzibacteriia > LZORAL124-64-63 > LZORAL124-64-63 > JAHJTW01. The sequence goes on along the minus strand of CAYPVD010000092.1, from coordinate 10,743 downwards.
GATTCATGAAGTTCAGTTGTGGTGCATCGAACGGCGGCAGAGCCGGCTTCACCCTCATCGAGATCATCATCGCCGTGGCCATCGTGGCGGTCATGGCCGGCGCCGTGACGCCCCTGGCCTTCAAGGAACTGGTACGGGCTCGCGAGGAAGCGACGCTCAAGGAACTGGCCGGCATCGAAAGTGGTTTGCTGCGCTTCTACGAGGATACCGGACGTTTCCCTTCCGAGGCCGAGGGTCTGACCGCCCTGGTGGCCGACCCCGGCGTCACCGGGTGGCAGGGGCCGTACGTGGATACGGACCGCGGCGATCCCGTCAGCGCCGTCACCACCGACGCCTTCGGGGACACCTATGTGTACGACCTGGATCCGGCCACCATTCCCGCCGGCGCGGCCAACCTGATCGTCGCCAGCGGCGGCAGCGACCACAATCTCACCTTCGGCTCTTTGGGGGGGACCTGGACCATCAACAGCGAGGGCGACGACCTCGTGCAGCTGGTCACCAACGGGCCCGTCAATCGCGACAAGATCCTCACCAGCAGGCAGGAGATGGCCCTGATCGGCGAGGCCGCGGCCCGCTACTACCAGGACCACATCAGCTTTCCCGCCGGGTCGGGTGACCTGACGGGCGACTACCTGGATCCGGGCATGGATGGCGACGCCTTCATCGACTCCTGGAACCAGTCCTACGTGCTGCAGGAGGACGGCAACACGCCCCCGACGTTGACCATCAAGAGCATGGGGCCGAACCGCACCGATGACGGGGGGGGCGACGACGACCTGGTGCTGGCCGTCAGCAGCATTCCGCCGGGCCGGGAGGTCACCCTCGATCGCCTGGACATCGCCCAAGCTGCCCTGACGGCCGACCAGGGGCTCAGTCTGACGGGAGATTGGCCCACGGATCGTCAAAACCTGGGCTTGGCCGGGATCTACGAGCAGGACGGCTGGGGACGAACCTTCGTCGAGAACACCGACAGCAGGGCGGTCTTCTCGCCCGGTCCTGACGGGGACCCCACCACCACCGACGACAACATTCCCACCGGCCTGGGGCCGGCTGCAGGCGGTGGCGGCGGCGGCAACAATGGTGGCGGCAATGGCGGTGGGAACAACGGTGGCGGCAACGGCGGTGGGAACAACGGTGGCGGCAACGGCGGTGGCAACAACGGCAACGGCAACGGGAACGGCGGCAGCAACAACTAGGATTGCCGTCCCGGTGTGGGACGGCCAGGGAGAAGACATGAGATCTCGGGAGCTACGATCATGAGCCATGCGCGGGGATTCAGCGTCAGGATCCAGCGGGATACCAGGATCGGCATCGGCCTGACCAGGACGGGCAAGACGTCCTGGCTGGTGGACAACCTGACGGTCGCCGCGGCGGAGGAACCGTTGCCGGACGCCTTCCGCCGGGCTATCTCCGAACAGGGCGGGGATCTGGCCTGGATCGTCCCCGACGAGCAGGTACGCACGGTGCTGATCACCATGCCGTCGCTCAAGGGCCGGGAGCTCAAGCGCGGGGTGCTGGGCATGGCCGCCCGCCAGGAGAAATGCTCCCCGGATGAACTCGTGGTCTCGTGGCGTTCCCTCGGTACCCGTGTCGAGCCCGGGGGCGAACCAGGCATGGACCTGGTGTCCCTGGTCATGGCGCGCGGAGATCGCGACGAGCATCTGCAGCTGGCCGAGTCCATGGGCGTCAAGCCGACCTGCCTGCTGCCGGGTTATTCCATCCTGGACCAGATGTTTCGCCAGGCGGGGCCTCCGGTACCCGACGGCGGGGCCTGGACCCTGGTCTATCTGGGCCGGCAGGAGAATTTCCTCAACATCTCAAGTCCCGAAAGCCTGCTGCTGACGCGCACCCTGCCCGCGAACCTGAGCGATGATCAGGACCCCACCGATTACCTGGAGCGGCTGGCCACGGAAATCGATCGCTCGCGGTTCTTCATCCGCCAGGGCGCCAACAATCCGGAAATCCGCCAGGTGGTCGTCTGCGGGGAGCCGGAACTGGCCGTGTCCCTGGTCGAACACCTCAACGCCGAAGGTTCCATCGCGGCGGTGCACTGGGCCGCCGAGCACCTGTTCAGTCACGAGGGCGAGGCCTCGCAGACGGAATTCCTGATTCCCCTGCTCGGCGCCGCTCTCGCCCTGGAATCTCCCCGGCACAACCTCCTGGAGCGCCGCCGTCGGCGGTTCCTGGGGCGCAAAGGTCGCCGACGCCTGATGCTGGCCGGTACCGCGGCCGCGGTGGGGCTGGTACCCATGATCATGGCCGGCAGCGTCCTGACGGCCCGCATCCAGGAAACCTACCTGACCCGTGCGCGGCAGCGCCTGGAGACGGCGCGCATCGAGGCCCAGCAGGCGGCCGAGATCTACAAGACCAACAAGTTGCTGTCCAACCAGGAACTGTGCCTGGATTGGCTGGATCACAGGCGCCTGGATGTGGAATCCCTGCTGTCGCAGCTGGCGGACGCCGCGCCCGAGAAGGTGGTTTTCCGCAACATGAGGGTATGGGAAGGAGAGGACGGCAGCGTCAGGCTGGAAATCATCGGGGACAGCAAGGGATCCAGTTCCGAGGAGGCCCAGGCCACCTACCTGGCTTTCCAGCAGTCCCTGGTGGGCCTGAAGGCCCTGGAGGGGTTCCGGGAACCGCGCGTCCTGGAGATCGAATCGGTCCGCAAGGGCGGGTCCGTCACCCCCATGACCCGCTTCACACTCGACCTCGAGATCGCGCCCCGGGCGCCGGAGGCATCATGACGATTCGCCGCAGGATCGTGGGCATCCTCGACCGTTGGGGCAGGAAGCACCTGTTCTGGGGCGGTGTGGCGGTTGTGTACGCCGTCATCGCCCTGGTCGTCGTCATCCCCCTGGGCAAGAAGACCCTGGACGACCATCGGCAGGTCAAGGAACTGGCACAGGAGCTGGCCGATCTGGACGCCTGGACCGTGGCCGGGAAATGGTTGGCCCCCGAGGTCGCCCGCCGGAAGCCGGTGGTCACGGCCCGGTGGCAGGAGGCGTTTCCGGACCGTCGGCAAAGGGAGCAGCTGTTCCTGGATATCGCCCGGGTGGCCGATGCCAGCGGCCTGGACGATTTCAAGCTGAGGGAAATCCGTCGGAACACCGAGAACACCAGGCCCCGCCTGCAGGATATCCTGGACGCGGGGATGATCGACGGAGGATCGGTGCACGGGGTGCCGGTTGTGGTGCCGAACATCGCCCTGTCGACCTATCGGATCAAGGCCAGCTTCAAGAGCGATTACCAGGGAGTGACTCGTTTCCTGTACGGGCTGCAGCATCTGGATCGCGCCCTGAGCATACACGACCTTCTCCTGCGCGACGACAAGCAGCAGGTCAAGGTGGACCTGGAGATGGATGTCTATGTCAGCCAGATCTCTTAGCCTGAAAAGTCCCGTCGTCATCGCGGTGGTGCTTGTGTTGTTGGCGGCCGTCGTGGTCCTGAACATCAGGACCTTCGGATCCGGCCGTCATGAACACGGAGCAGGGTCGGCGGCGCGGGCCCAGGCCTATCCGGTTCTGCCCGGCGACCTGGGGGAACTCGTTCGCCTGGCGGGGCAGGACCTGAGGAACGAACGGCCCGCCGATGTGACCGACGCGACCAGCCCCGCCAATCCGCGGCGCGATCCCTTCCGCGACGGCAAGGCGGTCGTGAAATCACCGCCCCGTGCGGAGAGTCGGCGGCCCTCCAGGACCCACAGCAAACGGAAGCCGGTACCGCCCTGTTCCGCCGTCCTGCTGGGAGGCCCCCGGCCCCTGGCCCTGATCGGGGGCAAGACCCTGGAGCTGGGCGACCGGACCGCGGATGCGACCATCGTGGAGATCGGCACCGGGGGAGTGGTGTTGCAGGACAAGGACGGCCACCGGCGGACCCTGATCGTGGGCGGGTCGGTTGCATCCGGCAGTTTTTCCATTCGTGTCGGCGGGAAGGATCCGCTGGCCGCAGTCGAGTCAGAAAGGAAGGAACCATGAACAGCAGGATGTTGGCCGCCAAGGGGCGTTTACTGGCTGGGATCACGGTCCTGGCGCTGGGAACGGTGTTGCTCCCGGCGGGGCCGGTACCCGTCTTGGCGCAGGCGGGTGACGGGCAGGCCTGGGATGCGGGATTGGAACCTGTGAGCATCGTGACCAACGGGTTCGTGGATGTTCGCAGTCTGCTGCCCTCGATAGCCGACAAGCTGGGACTGGGATTGCAGATGGCCCCGGACGTGGATGGGGAAGTCAACGTTCACATGGTGGAAGTGGCCGCCCACCAGGTTCTGGACGGCATCACTTCCCAGGCGGGTCTGGGCTACGAGGTCGCCGACGGCGTCATCGTCGTCCAGAAGCAGGGCATGGTCACGCGGTGGTTCAATTTCGATTACCCGGTGACCGAGCGCGAGGGGCGCGGTGAACTGGAGATCTCCTCCGGGGGAAGCCAGTCGTCGGGTTCCTCCGGCAGCGACAGCGGCGGCGAGAGCCAGAACAAGAGCCACGTCACCAGCACCGCGACCATGAGCATCTGGCCCGAAGTGATGGAGTCGCTGAAAACCCTGGTTTTCGACGGCCAGACCCGGAATTCCATGTCCACGGACAGCCAGGTGGGATTGTCGGCGAACATGGCCGACGGCAAGGGGCGCAGCCTGGTGGTCAACCCCATGGCCGGCATCATCCAGGTGACGGCCGAGTTCGACCGTGTCCAGAGGGTGGAGGGTCTGTTGCAACGACTGGGAGAGGCCTTGCAACGTCAGGTGGCCATCCAGGTCAAGATCATGGAGGTCAACCTGGACAAGTCCAGCAAGACCGGGATCGACTGGGCGACCCTGACGAAGACCGACGTGGAATCCTCACTGCACGCGGTGTCCGACGGTCCGTCCGTCGGCGGGGACTACTTCCAGTTCGTGGTGGATTCCAGCAACCTGACCGGCACGCTGAAGGCCCTGGAGGAGTACGGAAACATCAAGACCCTCAGCACGCCGCGCATCACGACCTTGAACAACCAGAAGGCCGTGGTCCGGGTGGTGCGCGAAGACGTCTATTACGAGGCCCAGGTCGCCCCGGCGGTGGTATCCAACGGTGTGGCCACCGAGCCGGTGATCAGCTACACCCCCCGCAGCTTCTCCATCGGCGTGATCCTGGACGTGACCCCGCAAGTGGGCGCCGACGGCATGATCACCCTGAATGTTCATCCGACCATCTCGGACGTGGTCGGGGTGGCCGTCTCTCCCAACGCCGACCAGTCGCCCATTCTCAGCATCCGCGAGCTGGATACCGTGGGCAAGGTGCAGGCCGGTCAGACCCTGGTCATCGCGGGTCTGCTCTCCCAGCGCTCGCAGATCAAGCGCTCGGGCATTCCCCTGTTGAAGGATATTCCCCTGCTGGGTTACATCTTCGGTTCGACCTCGACCCAGAAGAACGACGTGGAGCTGGTCATGCTGCTCACGCCGGTTCTGCTGCAGGGCGGGGAGGTGGACGAGATCGCGCAATCGGTTCTGGAAGAAATCCAGCCGCAGATGTAGATCGACCAGAACAAGCAAAGCGCCCGGGCCCTGTGAGGGGACCGGGCGCTGTTTCGTGCACCTGACCGCCGGATCAGCGGACGGTGACTACGGTACCGATATCGTCGCCCAGGATATCCTCGGTGACGTTGCCGTTGAACGGGGTCTGCCAGGCCCCGTCCGGACCGGCGCTCAGGACGAATACCTTGTGCCTGACCGTTCCGGTGTAGTGGCCGCCGGGGAAGAAGTAGGAATTGATGACGTAGGCGTTGCCCCAGGGGTCGGTCAATTCGTAGTTGTCGACGTAGGGCCCCTTCCAGGCGATCGACCCGGTGGTGCTCCAGTCCTGGCCCGCTTCGTTGGCGTTGACGCCCGTGGGCGAGGTGTCGTCGTCGGGGTTGTTGAAATACAGATAGTCGCCGATGTTCTTGGCCGTGCCGTAGGTGCCCCAGTTGGCGGCCCCGGAACCGGCGCCGGTTCCGGCCACGGCCGGCACGGTGCTGGCGGTGACCACACGATCCACCACGTTGCCCGAGGGCCCGTCCGCGTTGGTGAACGGCCAGCGGCCGGTGTCCTTGTAGTAGCCGAGGATGGCCGTGGAGATGGTCTCGGTCTCGTTCTTCGCTCGGGTCACCTTGGCGTCTTCCAGGTGGCGGAAGACCATGGGACTGATGGCCGCCGCGAAGATCGCCACGATCGCAACCGCGATGACGATTTCGATAAGCGTGAAGCCACGGCGATCAGGTTGCCTGGATTTCCACATGACTTTTCCTTTCTCGTTCAAGGGCCTCCCCCGGGCCCGGCGTATCGGCCAGGTAAGGTGGGCGACATTCTGCCCCAATGGAGCCGGTTCACATGCCCCAGTTCGGCGTTTGAAAACGGATCTTTAGAAAAAAACGGGGCCGGGCGGTGTGCCCGGCCCGTTGACGGAGGCGGCTGGTCAGTCCGTTCCGCGGGGGAACGACGCGTAGACGGCGGCCTGGTCCGTGGGCATGACCAGGATTTCCTGGATGTTCACATGCTCGGGCCTGGTGGCGCAGAAAAGGATGGTCTCGGCGATGTCCACGGCCTGGAGGGGGGGGAAGGTCTTGTAGACGCTCGCGGCGCGTTCCTTGTCGCCGTGGAAACGCACCTCGCTGAACTCGGTTTCCACCATGCCGGGGTCCACCGACGAACAGCGCACCTTGGTGCCCATCAGGTCGATGCGCAGCCCCTGGTTCAGGGCCCGGACGGCGAATTTGGTGGCGCAGTAGACGTTGCCGCCGGGGTAGACCTGGCGGCCGGCGATGCTGCCCAGGTTGATCACGTGTCCCTTGTCGCGGGCGATCATGCCCGGCAGGACGGCGCGACTCATCCAGAGCAGGCCCTTGATGTTGGTGTCGATCATCTCCTCCCAGTCGGCGGCGTCACCTTCCTGGACCTTGTCCAGGCCCCGGCTCAGCCCGGCGTTGTTGACCAGGATGTCGATGCTCTCCCAGTTGGCGGGCAGACCGGCGATCGCGGCGTTAACCGCCTCCCGGTCGCGCACGTCCAGGGTCAGCAGGTGACAGTCGGTGCCGTGGGCGGCGTGCAGGTCCGCCGCCAGCTTTTCGAGCTTTCGTGCGCGTCTGGCAGCCAGGATAAGCCGGGCGCCCTCGCGTGCGAAGACCCCCGCGCAGGCGGCGCCGATGCCCGCGCTGGCGCCGGTGATCAGGGCGATCTTGTTCTTGAGCATGATGTGTCCTCCGTCCGGTGTGCACGGCGGCCGCGCGGGCCGCCGTGCAATACAGTCCCTACTGGATCCACCTGGTCAACCAGGCCATGACCTCATCGTGCCACTGGATGGAATTGCGGGGTTTGAGAACCCAGTGATTCTCGTCGGGGTAGTACAGCAGCCGTGCGGGAACGCCGCGGCGCCGCAGGGCGGTGAAGGCGCTCAGACCCTGGGTGTCCACCACGCGGTAATCGCGGCCGCCGTGGACGATCAGGGTGGGCACGTGCCAGTTCTGCACGTGGTCGATGGGATTGAAGGTCTGGTAGCCGTTGCCCTCGTCCCAGGGCGTGCCCCCGTGCTCCCACTCGGGGAACCAGAGTTCCTCGGTGTCATAGTAGGCCATGCGCTCGTCGATGTTGCCGTCATGGCAGACGAAGGCCTTGAACTTGTCGGCGAACGGCTGGCCTGCCATCCAGTTGATCATGAAGCCCCCGTAGCTGGCTCCGGCGGCCACCACCCGGGAGGAATCCATCCAGGGATACTTCTCGAGCGCCGCGGCCAGGCCCTTTTCCAGGTCCTCCAGGGGACGGTCCCCCCAGTGGCCGCTGATGGCGTCGGTGAAGTCCTGCCCGTAACCGGTCGAGCCGTGGAAATCCACCGCGACGGTGGCGAAGCCCGCCCCCACGTAGGCCTGGGGGTTCCAGCGGTAGTGGAAGTCGTTGCCGAAGCTGCCCTGCGGCCCTCCGTGGACCAGGAAGGTCACCGGCCACTTGTGGCCGGCGAAGGCCTCTATCTTGCTGAAGTCGTAGGGTTTGACCACGTAGGCGTAGACCTTTTCCCTGTTCCAGCCTGTGAATGTGAACTGTTCGGGCTCGCCCATGAGGGCGTGGGACAGGGTTTCACCGTTCAGGTCGGTGATCTGCCGCAGGTCCTTGCCGCTGGTCTTGACGGTGAACAGCTCGGTGGGCATGCGCAGGTCCTGGTGGCCGAACAGCAGGCGTCCGTTCTTCAGCAGGCCGATGTTGCCGTTGCGGCCCATCTTGTGCACCAGGGTGGTCTCGCCGGACTTGAGGTCCAGTTTGAAGATGGATCGCTGCCCCAGGTAGGCGGCGGTGCAGTAGGCGGTCTTGCCGTCTTGGGTGAAGACCAGCCCGTGCGGACTGAGATCCAGCCCGTCGTAGAGGAAATCGATACGGCGCCCGGCGCCCGTGGCCCGATCGCGCAGTTCGATGTGGAAGCGGTCGGCCTCGAATCCGGGCCGATCCATGGCCAGGTAGACGAACGTCTTGCCGTCGGGGGTGAATACCGGCTCGGTATCCCAGGCCCGGTTCTCCTCGGTCAGGCAACGGATGCGGCCCGAACCGTCGGTGGGGACTGCGTAGAGGTCGTAATCGGTGCTCCAGGCCGGCTCGCTGCCGGGCAGGATCTTGGCCGTGAAGACGACCTCGCGGCCGTCGGGTGTGACGGCGACCTCTTCCAGCCCGCCCCAGGGGTGGGTGGGGGTGTCGGCGTCCAGATCAGGCACCAGATCCACGGCCTCGCCGTTTTTCGGGTCGATCAGGAACAGATGGCTGCGCTTGCCGTCCTCCCAGGTGTCCCAGTGGCGGAACATCAGCTCGTCGTAGATCCTACCGGTGGCCGGGTCGGCCTCCTTGGCCGCGTCCTTGTCCACGGTCCCCTGGATCCCCAGGCCGGGGTAGACATCCATGACCGCCAGGAAACCGTGCAGGACCGGTTCCACGCGGAATTCCCCGATGTCCAGGGGAAGATCGGTCACCTGGACGGCCTCGCCGCCGTCAGGGTCGATGCGCCAGATCTGGGCGCTGCCGCCGCGGCTGGAGAGGAAGAACAGCTTACCGTCGAGGCACCAGCGCGGGTTCCAGTCGTTGTCGGGATGAGTGGTCAGGCGCTCAACGGTCCTGCCCTCGGTGTCGGCCAGCCAGATATCCGTGCGGCCGCGGTTGGCCTCCAGGTCGGTGCTGCGCACGGTGAAGGCGACCAGGTCTCCGTCGGGCGAGACCTGCGGATCGCCGATGCGCTGCATGGCCAGCATGTCGTGGACGCTGAAGGGATGGGTATCGGTTTCCTGGGCCGTGGCGCAGACGGCCAGCAGGCCCAGGATCAAGGTCAGTCTCAGTCTCAAGATTGGCACCTCCGGAACGGGGAAACGGCCGGTGGCCGGTGGCGGAATAACAAGGGGCAATATAGCCCATGGGGAGACGAGTTTACAGGGATGTCACGGTAAGGGCACGGGCTTGCCGTCGCCGTTGGTGTGGACGTAGGTCACTTCCGCCTCGGTTACCCTCACCGTGCCGGAACCGTCGCGCCGGTCCGCTTCCACGGTGACCAGCACGCGCACCGATGTACGGCCCTTCTTGAGGATACGGGCGTAGAAGCTGACCAGGTCGCCGACCTGGACGGGATGGTGGAAGATCACCTGGTCCATGGCCACGGTGACGACCCTGCGGCAGCCCAGGGCGATGGCCGGCACGGCACCCGCCTGGTCGATATGGCTGAGGATCACGCCACCGAAGATGGTGCCGTGGTGGTTGGTGTCCCGGGGCATCATCAGCACCCGGATGGCCGGTTGGCGGGCTGGGTCGGTCATGTTGGACTCCTGATCCGATCGGGGCGCTTGCTGCGCCGGGTCCTGGCGACTATGCTGATCCGTGAACAGAAGGAGGGCCGTGTGAGTTTCAACCATTTCGACGCCGAGGGCAACGCCTGGATGGTGGATGTCAGCGGCAAGGACAAGACCCTGCGCGAGGCCCGTGCCGAGGCCCTGGTGCATCTGGGACCGGAACTGCTGGCCCAGGTCGTGGGCCGGGGCACGTCCAAGGGCGACGTGCTGGGCGCCGCCCGCCTGGCGGGCATCGCGGCGGTCAAGAAGACGGCGGACCTGATCCCCCTGGCGCATCCGCTGGCCCTGCATCACGCGGCCATCGCATTCGATGCCGATTCGACCGCCGGCATGTTGCGCATCCTGTGCACGGTCAAGGCCGTCGAACGCACGGGCGTGGAGATGGAGGCCATGACCGGAGCGACCGTGGCCGCCCTGACCGTGTACGACATGTGCAAGGGCGTCAGACGCGGCATCACCCTGGAGAAGGTGCGACTGCTGCGCAAGAGCGGGGGCCGCAGCGGCCTGTACGAGGCCCCGGAGGACGGCGCGTGAACGGGAGGGCCCGGCGTGCGGGCGTGCTGGTGCTCAGCGACAAGGGCAGCCGCGGCGAGCGCATCGATACGGCCGGGCCGGCGCTGGCGGACTTCCTGGCGGCGCGCGGCTGGACGGATGTGAAGCTGGAACTGCTGCCGGATGATCGGGCCGCCATCGCCGCCAGGTTGCGTACGTGGTGCGACGACGAGGGCCTGGACCTGATCTTGACCTGCGGCGGCACCGGGGTCTCGCCGCGGGACGTCACTCCCGAGGCCACGGGCGAGATTATCGAGCGCGAGTTGCCCGGGTTCGCGGAGCGCATGCGCACAGTCAGCTTCGATGTCACGCCCCATGCCCTGATCAGCCGCGCCCTGGCCGGAAAGTACATTCAGACGCCGCGCGGCGTCTTCTCCT
>CAYPVD010000091.1:0-11154 GCA_964414055.1 uncultured Fibrobacteraceae bacterium | reverse complement strand
CTGGCGGAAATTCCCCGTGGTCAGGGGGAGATCCCCGCAGGGGATATCATCAAGGCCTATCTACTGACCTGGGGGTGGTGAGTCTTGAAAAGCCTGTCCGGCGGTCTGGTGTTGGCTGTGGCCGTGTTTTCTCTCCTGGTTAATCGAACCCAGGCACAAACCATGCCCGACCATCGTCCCGAGAAGTTCGACCAGTTCCTGATGATGTCCCAGCCCTACATCACCAACATCTCCGCCTACAATCCGATCTTCTTCCTGTTCGGTACCAACCTGGCCGACAGCAAGTTTCAGATCAGCCTGAAGTATCGTCTGTTCGAGCCTGAGCCCGGCCGGTACCGCTGGCTGGACGGGATCAACTTCGGCTACACGCAGACCTCGTTCTGGGATTTGCGGCACCGCTCGTTGCCGTTCAAGGACACCAGCTACAAGCCCGAGCTGTTTTACCACACCACGAATTTGGCCGGACAGCACGCAGCCTGGGCCGACGGACTCTTTTTCAAGGGTGGTCTTCGCCACGAGTCCAACGGCCGCGGCGGTCCGGATTCACGCAGCACCAACACTGCTTACCTGCGGGCTTATTTCATGTTCTACAATCCGGAAAAAGGGTACGGGCTGAGGATCTCGCCCCTCGTCAGGGTGTATGTGGCCAACGACGACGACACCAATGCCGATCTGCCGGACTACCGCGGCTATTTCGGGTTGCACGTCAAGGCCGGCTGGGCCGAGGGCCTGATCCTGGCCTCGGATATGCGGTGGGCGGCCCGGGGCGGGTCCTACACCCTCGACGCGACCTTTCCGGTGCGGACCGGCTACATGCGGGTCTACTTCCATGCGGAATATGCCAGCGTGCTGGCCGAAAGCCTGATCAGCTACAGGGAGCGGACACGCGCCCTGCGCCTGGGGTTCAGCTTCGTGCGCTGAGGTCAGTTCGCGACCAGCCGCTTCCCAGATGATCAGCCCCAGGCCGGTCACCAGCACCGACGAGTTCAGCACGGCGGCCTTTATCAGGGCGATCAGGAACCGTAAGGCGTGCAGTCCACGCAGTAGGGCTTGCCCTCGGCGAAATGGATGTAATTCTCCGCCACGGTGGCTCCGCAACCGGCGCAGGTCATGCGCTCGAAGCACGGCTTGACCTGGGGCAGTTCCACATCGAAGGGGCCCTTGATGATGAACATGTCCTCGGCCTTCATGCCGAAGGGCCGCTTGACTCCCTGGTCACCCACTTCAGCAGGAATGTCCGTTGGGTTGACCCCCTTGATGCGGTACTCGGTGATGAAGGGCGCGGCGAACGCCTTGTCCAGCACCTTGTTACGGATACGGACATACACGGCTCGCCGGGTGGGCTTATGGATCAACTTGAAGGCCCACTTGCCCTTGGGATCCTTGCGCATGACCCCCTTGCCGAAGGTGGCGCCGGTTGCGAACTGCACGCCGTCGGCGAAGCATCCGACCGCATGGGCGTTGCCGATCTCCATGACGGCCATCGTCTCCATGTTGCGTTCCCGCTTGATGCCCAGGGCCTTGAGCGCGGCTATGCCGGCGGCGAAGCCCATGGGCATGCCTCCGCAAGCGTGCCCGTGGATGTTCAGGGCGGAGTAGAAGATCTCTTTCTGGTCCCGGTCCAGAACCTCGATGGAATCGGCGAGTTGCCGATGATGATCAAACATGACGGCCTCCTTCATTATGATCAGGACTGCCCGTAGCGGCCTTCCTGCCGGCGGGCGCTTTCGGCGAGGGGTTGCTCCAGTTGCTGCAACACCTCGTTTGCGCAGCTGAAAAAGCCCAGTGCGCAGGGCATGGCCAGGTGGTAGACCACGGACTTGCCTTCACGACGCGAGGTCACGATTCCCGCATTCTTGAGCAGGTTCAGGTGGCGCGAGACGGTGGAGGGGTCGAGCCCCACCAGATCCGTCAGTTCCCCGACGGTCCTGTCACCCCGGCCCAGGTTGTGGACCATCTGCAGGCGCGCCTCCTGGGCCAGGGCCTTGAGGATTACCGCCTGGCGGTGAAAATATCGAATGTCTGCATTTGACTTCATGGGGATAATATATGTACTTTTGGCCAAAAGAACAAAAGAAAAATCCAGCTTGTTGGTCAAACGAAAAGAGAGACCATGCTTTTCATAGTCATCGGGATCATCCTCCTGTTCGCGGTAATATTCTCCATGTTGGGCCTGGGAGGGAGCATGCTCTACATCCCGGTCCTGAAATGGTTCGGGTATAATTTCAAGACCGTGGCCATTCCCACCGGGCTGCTGCTCAACGGGGTGACGGCCCTGTCGGCAGCCATCTATTTTCTGCGCGCCAAGATGGTCGACGTGAAAGGCGCGATTCCGCTGATTGTCACCTCGTTCATCGGCGCGCCCCTGGGCGCGGTTCTGACAAAACATGTCCCCACCCGGATTCTCCTGATCCTTTTTGTGATCGGGATGGTCTTTGCTGCGGCCCGGATGCTGCTGATCAGTGGCCAGCAGGAACCACAAACCATGATGCCGGTGCGCAAGCGCATGATCCTGACCGGGGCGGCCGGCCTGGGGATCGGGGTGATCGCCGGTATGCTTGGCCTGGGGGGCGGTTTCCTGGTGGTACCGATGCTGATCGCTTTGGGTTATCCCACCAAAAAGGCCGCGGCAACCTCGGCTTTCGTGGTGGTCTTTTCCTCGTTCTCGGGTTTTGCCGGTCACGTGGCCGAGGGGCACTTCGAACCGGGTTTGATGATCGGCTGCCTGATCGCCGTGGTAATCGGATCCCGGCTGGGCGCCCAGCTGATGAATGAAAAAATGAAGCCCCGCCTCATCAAGCAGATGTTCGGGGGGGTGCTGCTGCTGGTGGCGATCAAGATGACGATAGGATTGCTCTGAACGAAGCGATTCAATAATCCTGGTTTCTATAAGGGATTTGTTTGTCGCAGAGTGAAGAACGATGCGTTATTTAGCTAAATATCAAAACCGAAGGGGAATCTCGTGCACCGGGTGACGACATTCATCAAGGCCTTGTCCGACGGCAACGGTCTACGGCTGCTGTCAGCGGTGACACGTGCGCGGGGGATCTGTGCGTCTGCCGACTCACGGAATTGCTGGGCGTCATCGGTGCCACCTGTTCCCGCCACCTACCACGCCGGATTTGGATTTTCAGGGATTCAGCACGAAACTTGCACTTGCCTTTCGGGTACGAGTGGACACAATTTCCTCACGATCCAGCAGACGGCATCTTGGCCGCCGGTACCGGGAAGGAGCCTGCGATCTTGCGAGACATGAACAATGACAGCCGTACGAGCCGCCGCAGCTTCCTTAAACTCGGCGGTCTGGTGACCCTGGGTGGTTTGTTTGCCCTGGCCGCCCCGGCCGGTGCGCAGGCCATGACCACGGTGCTGGCGGGTCCCCGGCGGGTTTCCGGCAGGCGGCGTCTGGTGCTGCACAACATCCATACGGGTGAGACGGAGCGGTGTGTTTTTGCCGACAGGGGTCGATATCTGCCCGAAGGCCTGGCCCGTGTGAACCATCTGCTGCGCGATCATCGCACCGGGGATGTCCACGAGATCGACCCGGCGCTGTTGGATCTCCTGCACGACCTGGCCGGCGAGCTCGACGTGGCCCCCGAGTACGACGTCATCTCGGGGTACCGGTGTCCGGCCACCAACGCCCTCCTGCGCAGGCGAAGCAAGGGTGTGGCCAGCCACAGCTACCACATGCAGGGCAAGGCCGTGGACATACGCCTGCGGGGGGTCGATCTGCCGCGCCTGCACAGGACGGCGCTCGCCGAGCGGCGGGGCGGCGTCGGGTTCTATTCGGCGTCGGGTTTCGTCCACCTCGACACGGGACCGGTGCGCTCCTGGTGATTTCCGTTGTTCCATGATCCTGTGGGGACCGTCGCATTGGAAGCGACGGCCAGCGGTAGCGGCTGCCCGGTCGGCATCCAGCTTGGCGCCGGCGCCAGGGGGGCGCAGGCCACGTTGACGGCCAGCGTCGTGTCGTAGCCGTAGCAGTCATCCCGGAACTGCAGGACACCTTTCCCATCCACCCAGGCCGTCAGATACACGAAATGCACCGGCACGGGTTCATCCAGGCCCCATGATTCCGTTACGCCCCCGGTCAGGGCGGCCAGGGCCGTCGAGTCGCGCCCGGTCTTTCCCCCGGCGATCAGCGCCGTTAGCAGGGCCTCGGGCTTCTCGATCCGCACGCACCCCGACGAGAAACAGCGACGCGGAAGGTTGAACAGTGCGCGATGGTTCGTGTCGTGGATGTAGACGCTGAAGGGGTTGGGGAACAGGAATTTTACCCGGCCCAGGGGATTCCGGGGTCCGGGCAGTTGCTGGAACTTGAAGGTCATGTCCTTGGGCGTCACCGAGGTCCAGTCGATGAGGGCCGGATCCACCTCTTCGGCTCCCGGTCGCCAGTCGTGGAAGATCCTGAACCCGCGCTCGATGAGGTAGCCGGGCTCCGCGGCGACCTTGGGCAGCAGGTCCTCGCGGGCCAGCTTCTGAGGCACGGTCCAGCGAGGGTTCAGGACCAGCCACTTCATTTCTCCGGACAGGACGGGCGTGGGGCGGTCCTTGCGGCCCACGATGGCGCGCATGGTCAGCGGCGGTGTGCCGTCGCCCGGGTACAGGGACAGGGAGAAATCCGGAATGTTGACCAGGATGCGGCGCTGCTCCGAGTCGCGCGGCAACCAGCGCCGGCGCTCCAGGTTCAGGGCTGCCTGGACGGCCCGTTGCGCCGCAGGCACGTTCAAGGCGACCAGGGTTTTCGGTCCCACGACGCCGTCGACACGCAGTCCGTGCCGCTTCTGAAAAGAGCGCACCGCGCAGGCCAGAAAGGCATCGAAACGGTCGGGGTCGCCGTTGACGCACCAGGGGGCGGCGGCCAGGGGCAGGGGGATCAGGTCGCCGCTGATCGCCAGGCGTGCACGCAGTTGCCGCACGCGTTCCGAGCGGTCCCCCGGACGCAGCAGTTCCCCCGGATCCACCGGGGGCCAGCCCCCGTTCCGCGCCACGGCCACCAGGCTGTTCATGGCGTCCCTCAACTTCCGATAACCCGGTTGGTCGGGACGGCAGGCGGCCAGGGCCGAAACGACCACGGCCTCGGCACCGGTATGGTTCTCCACCGAGGCCGGGGGCAGGTTCACCAGTGTCCGCTGCAGATGGGGCAGGGGGTCGGGACGGTCGTCCTCGGGCAGCCATTTCTCCCACAGGGTGTGGGGATCGATCCGTCCCAGGGCCAGATCCCGTCCCAAGGCCAGGAAGGCGTCGGTGAAGAGGAGCTCGGCTTGTCCTGGGCTCTCCAGGTCGGCACCGGGTGACAAGGTGGACGGAGGATCCCGGCTCAGCAACCGCGTCAATTCCGCCAAGTGGTAGGCGGCGGGATCGAGCCCGTCGGAGCCCGCGGAGGCCAGCTGGGTGAACAGGGTCCTGGCCAGAGGCGTCGCCACGGGACCGGCCATCCAGATGGCTTCCCGGGCTCGATCCGCGTAGACCTGATCCACGGCATAAGGCAGGATCAACGCCTCCGGAACCGCCCAGGCAACCACGGAGCCGACGCAAAATATGACCAGAAAAGTCATGATTATTGCTGGTGCTCGTAATTGTCCTGGTCCAGCGGCCATCTCTCCGACTCCACCTTGATGTTGTCGTTACAGAGAATTCCGTTTCCCGGGACCCGCGCTGTGTTCCTTTGGCGACATATAATTCGTCATGTATTATTATAACAGATCAATCACCCGGATGACAAGGGAGCGGGATGTGCCCCCAGGATTCACCGCTTCCGCCACGCTTCGGGCAGGAACAGCACCAGCACGGTGAAGATCTCCAGGCGGCCGATGAGCATGAACAGCACCAGCAGCAGTTTTTCCCAGTCCAGCAGGTGGGCGTAGTTGCTGGCCGGGCCCACCAGGCCCAGCCCCGGGCCGATGTTGCCCAGGGTGGCGGCGGTGGCCCCGATGCTGGTGACCAGGTCCCTTCCGCCCAGGGTCAGGATGATGACTCCGGTGACCAGGATGGACATGTAGAGCAGGAAGAACCCCAGGATATTGGTCAGCAGGGCGGGGGCGACGGGTCGCTCGTTGAACCATAGGGTGTAGACCGCGCGCGGGTGCAGCATCTTCTTCAGTTCGTACTTGGCGTTGCGCAGCAGCAGGAACAGGCGCATGACCTTGATGCCGCCACCGGTGGAGCCGGCGCAGCCGCCCACGACCATCAGGGTCAGCAGGATGGCGTGGGCCACCGGCGGCCACTGCAGGTAGTCCGCGGTGCCGAAACCCGTGGTGGTGATGATGGAGGTCACCTGGAACAGGGTGTGCCGCAGGGTCTCCATGCGCCCGGTGTAGAAGTGGACGGCGTGCAGGGAGGCCGCGATCAGGCCGGTGCAGATCAGGATGATGAGCCCGTAGAAACGGAATTCCTCGTCCTTGAAATAGACCTTCACCTTGCCCGTCAGGGCCAGGTAGTGCAGGGAGAAGTTGGCGCCGGCCAGGAACATGAACACGATGATGATCCACTCGACGGCGGGGGTGGCGTAGCCGCCCACGCTGGCGTTGTGGTTGCTGAAACCCCCGGTGGCCATGGTGCCGAAGGCGTGGCAGATGGAGTCGAACATCCCCATGCCGGCGATCTTCAGGGCCACGATCTCGCACACGGTCAGCAGCACATAGACTCCCCACAGGAGCTTGGCCGTCTGGCTGATGCGGGGGGTGAGCCGCTCGGAGACCGGCCCGGGTACCTCGGCCCGGAACAGCTGCATCCCGCCCACGCCCAGCAGGGGCAGGATGGCCAAGGCCAGCAGCACGATGCCCATGCCCCCCAACCAGTGGGTCAGGGCCCGCCACAGCAATACGCCATGGGTGCGGCTCTCGATGTCGGTCAGGATGGAGGCGCCGGTGGTGGTGAAGCCGGAGATGGATTCGAACACGGCGTCGACGAAGGAAGGAATCTGCCCGCTCGACCAGTAGGGCACCGCGCCCAGCAGGCCCACCACGAGCCAGCCGAGGGCCACCACCGCGAACCCCTCGCGGGCGTGCAGATCCGGCGCGTTGCGCACCACCAGCAGCACGGTGCCTCCCAGCAGGATTCCCAGCCCGGCGGTGGCCAGGAAGTGGGGCCAATCGGGATCCCCGTACAGGGCCGAGACGGCCGCGGGCAAAAGCAGGCACACCGCGGTGACCAGCAGCAGGAATCCCAGCACCTTCAGGACGGCACGATGGTTCACGCGCCCCCTCCGGAGAAGAACTTCTCGACCCGTTCGACCCCCTGGGACAGCGCGAAGACGACCACCTGGTCGCCGGCCTCCAGCACCGTTTCCCCCTTGGGCGTCACCACGCGCCCCCGCTTGAGGACGGCGCCGATGACCGCGTCGCGGGGGAATTCCAGGTCCATGAGTTTGCTCCCGAGCCAGGGACAGTCGGCGCCCACCTCGAGCTGCAGGATCTCGGAGCCGCTGAACCCCAGGGATTCGGCGCTGATCACCGCGCCGCGCTGGACGAAGCCCGCGAGCCAGTTGGAGGTGGCCAGCCGGGGGGAGACGGCCGCGTCCACGCCCAGCAGCGGCAGCAGGGGCACGTAGTCGGGACGGTCCACGAGGCAGACCGTCTTGGCCGCCCCGTGGTGACGGGCCAGCAGGCAGGCCATGATGTTGGTCTCCTCGTCCTGGGCCACCGAGACGAATCCGTCCATGTCGGCAACGCCTTCGGCTTCCAGCAGGGCCGCGTCGGCGCCTTCGCCGTGCAGGACCAGGGCGTGCCGCAGCTGGCGGCTGGCGAGCCGGCACTTCTCCTCGTTGCGGTCGATGATCTTGACCCTCACGCCGGCGGCCAGCAGGTCGCGGGCCAGCTCGCGCCCCATGGCGTTGGCCCCGACGATCATGACGTGGGACAGACTTCGCTTGCGGGCCTGGAAATAGATCAGCGAGCGGTTGACTGTGCTGCGCGAACCGGCCATGAAGACCATGTCCCCGGCCTGTAGCACGGTCTGCCCGGTGGGAATGAGGGTTTCCTGGTCGCGCACGATGGTGGTCACCAGGGCCATGGAATCGCCCAGGTCCCCGTTGAGTCGGGCCAGGGAGCGGCCCTCGACCCGGCTGTCGGGTTCGACCCGGGCGCCGATGATGCGCACCTTGCCGCCGGCGAAGTCGTGGATTTCGGTGGCCCCGGTCTGGAACAGGACCTCGCGGATGGAGTGGACGGCCTCATGGTCGGGGTTGATGGCCATGTCGATGCCGTCCAGCAGCAGGCGGTGATCCTGGTAATAGTCCTCCTGGCGCACGCGGGCCACCTTGACCCGGGCGCCCAGGGCGTGGGCGGTCTGACAGGCGATGATGTTGATCTCGTCGCGGTTGGTCACGGCGGCGACCAGGTCGCAGTCGGCCATGCCGATCTCGCGCAGCAGGGCGGGGCTGACACCGTTGCCCTGTACGAGACGGCAATCAAGGTGCTCCGCGACAGTGTCGATCTGCTCCTGACTGTCTTCCACGATGATGACATCGTGTTCGCGGCGACTGATGGTCTGGGCCAGCTGGAACCCCACGGCTCCCGCCCCGATGATGAGGATTTTCATCTGCTCGTATCTCCGTGGCCGGGGTTCGGTGGATTGGCATCCCTCTGCTTGGACCTCATGCTGCCAGCACTGATCAAAAACTTCCAGGGCTGTCTTGTTTTTTGTGAACGCCCAGTGGTGGAGAACATGAAAACGGGGCTCCGCAGAGCCCCGTCCAGATCAAGCGGTCAATGTTCAAGCACGCCTGGTGATGATTACTTGTAAAGAGCCTTCAGCGATCCCCAAGTGGTGGACTCGGCATCCACGGCGCATTCAAGGCCGAACCCCATCTGGCAACTGTTCCACTGTGAGGCCATGGGAGGCAGGTTGCCGTCGCACAATTCGAACGGAGGATAATCAGGCAGGGGATTATCCGTAGCGGGATCGCCCTGCCATGCCATCTGACTGAGGGCGAAGGCGTAGGTCACCTGGCAATCGGTCATGGGGCCGCAGCTCGTGATGTGACCCGTTCCGTTGATATCGGAGGTGACATTGTAGGTGACCCCTCCGGCCAGACGATAGATCTTGACCGTGCCGGAAGCGGAATCCATGACTCCCTCGATGTTATCCATGCTGCCCGCAGAGTGGCCCCAAGGCCCGTCGGGATCCAGGGAGAACACACCGCCGGAGTACGTGGTGTAGGCAATGCGCACACCCGATCCGTCGGGGTTGATGCCGGAATCGTCAATGGTCACCGAGGCCAGGGTAATGCCCGTCACCGTCCACTGAGCACCAACAACGGCGCCATCCCAGGAGGCGGCTCCCGTCATGTCTCCGACCTGCAAGCCTCCGCCATTGCAATTGCTGACCACAGCACGACCGGGATCCATCCCGTTCAGGGTTGACCAATTACCACCACCGGCCGGGCAACCGTCCGCCCAGGCCATCATCGGCAACGCGCAAACCATGACTGTCAGCAGGAGAACCTTACACGATTTCATCACTGCTTCCTCCTTTGAAATGATGTTTGATACAACAATGGAAAATCCCCCCTGATTTCGACCATTTAAGGTCTCAGGAATTCCAAGGTTATCAACGTCCTGGATATTCCCAGCAGGAATTTACCACATACGCCCCGCCGGGTCTAGGAAAATTTCTTATTTTTTGAGAAATAAACATGTTGTAATCATCTCTTGATGGCCCAACCTTCATGCTGTCCGTGTCTGGGTGTGTGCATAAATGTCATGACAACATGGCATACATGGCGGTGGGGGTGCGTTTGAATACTGTATACATTTTCTTTATGTTTTCTTAACATATTATTAATCCACAACTTACGTATTTTTAGGTGTTTCCTTCAACTTGGTCCCCTTTGTGCAATACACCCCGCGAGCAAACGACCATCTGTGAAGATGAGGAAATACAAAGGAGAGAAAACCATGAATAACATGACCGTCAATGCCATGGAAGCCCTGCAGAAGGCACAGTCCAAGGCCTATGAGATGAAGCACTCGGAGCTGGAGCCCCTGCACCTGTTGTGGGCCCTGCTGAGCGATACCGGGCTGGCCACCAACACCCTGCGCGGTATGGAACTGGATCCGGGCCTGATCCTGCGCACGGTGGATCAGGAGCTGCAGAGCCTGCCCCGGGTCACCGGCGCCCAGGATGTGCCGGGCGCCAGTCGCGAACTGCAGAAGCTCTTTTTGGAGGCCGAGACCCTGGCCAAGAAATCCGGGGGCATGGTCGGTACCCGCGAGCTGTTGCTGGCCCTGGCCGCCGACACCGGCCGGGCGGGCAGTGTGCTGAAGACCTTCGACATCACCGCCCAGAAGATGGCCCGGGCCCTGGAGGCCACTGGCGGGGACGCAGCCTACGACGGCGACGACGAATCCGCGGCCCAGGGCGGCAACGAGTCGGCCCTTGACAAGTACGCCCGCGACCTCTGCGCCGCCGTGCGCGAGGGCAAGATCGACCCCATCATCGGGCGCGACGAGGAGATCCGCCGCACCATCCAGATCCTCAGCCGCCGCACCAAGAACAACCCCGTGCTCATCGGTTCGCCCGGGGTGGGCAAGACCGCCGTGGTCGAGGGCCTGGCCCGCCGCCTGGTCGAGGGCGACGTGCCCGAGGGTTTGAAGGGCAAGCGCGTGCTGGCCCTGGACATGGGTGCGCTCATCGCCGGCGCCAAGTATCGCGGCGAGTTCGAGGATCGCCTCAAGAACGTCATCAAGGAAGTCACGGAGAAGGAAGGCGAGGTGCTGCTGTTCATCGACGAGATGCACACCCTGGTGGGCGCGGGCGCCACCGGCGGAGCCATGGACGCCTCCAACATCCTCAAGCCGGCCCTGGCGCGCGGCGAGCTGCACTGCATCGGCGCCACGACCATCGACGAGTACCGGCAGCACATCGAGAAGGACCCGGCCCTGGAGAGGCGGTTCCAGCCGGTCATGGTGGAGGAGCCCACCTGGGAGCAGGCCGTGGCCATCCTGCGCGGCCTGAAGGAGCGCTACGAGGTGCACCACGGCATCCGCATCACCGACGGGGCCATCGTGGCGGCGGTGAAGCTGAGCCAGCGCTACATCCCCGACCGCATGCTGCCGGACAAGGCCATCGACCTGATGGATGAGGCCGCCAGTCGTCTGCGCATGGAGATCGACTCGGTGCCCAGCGAGGTGGACGATCTGCAGCGTCAGC
>CAYPVD010000090.1:0-11190 GCA_964414055.1 uncultured Fibrobacteraceae bacterium | reverse complement strand
CCCACAGCAGGCCGAACCCGTAACCGGCCCCGGCGCGGGTGGACTGGACCAGGTGCGACACGCCGATGGCGGCCCCTGCGAACAGGATCCCCGGCCCCACGGCGCGCAGTTTCTCCCGCCAGGAATAATTTTCCTTCGCGACCTGATCGCTCATTTCGTCGCCTTCCCCGCCGAATGGTCGTCGCCGTCCGGCCCGGTCAGGCTCCCGGCCAGGATCTCTCCCACCTCGCCGTCCAGCGGCACCCCGCGTCCGGATTCCAGGTTCACGACGGCGAACGTGACCTCCGCGGAGGCCACCCGGGTTTCGTCGGCCACGTTGAACACTTCCTGGTTGATGACGCCCCTGCGCTCACCCAGCGACCCCATCCGCGACCGTATCTCCAGCACCGCGTTGAGACCGGCGGGACGGAGGTACCTGATGTTCACAGCCGTCACCACGAAGCCCAGCCCCTTCTGTTTCCAGGCCTGAAGGTCGAGACCCGTTTCCAGGAACGACCACCGCGCCTCCTCCAGGAACTCCAGGTAACGGGCGTTGTTGACGTGCCCGTAGAAATCGCAATGGTAGCCGCGGACCTTGATCCGCAGGGTGTGCTCCATGTTTCTTCAGCCTTTCCCGTCATCCGGCCGCACCGGCCAGGGCAACCGTTCGAGGTCCACATTTCCGCCCGAGAGGATGATGCCCACGCGCAGGCCGGCGACATCTTCCCGGTGGCCCAGCAGCGCGCCAGGGCAGACCGCCGCCGAGGGTTCGATCACGATCTTCATGCGCTCCCAGACCAGGCGCATGGCCCGGATTATGTCCTGCTCCGGGACTGTCCAGATGGTTTCGACATGGCGGCGAATGGCCGCGAAGGTCAGATCGCCCAGGGAGGTCAACAGCCCGTCGGCGACGGTATCGGGCTCGACGGAGGGGATGATGCGTCCTGCGGCCAGGGACCGGGCCGCATCGTCGGCACCGGACGGCTCGCCGCCGATGACCCGCGGTGAGGATTCTGCGCCGGCGCAGGCGACGGCTGTGCCGGACAGCAACCCTCCCCCGCCCACGGGCGCCATCACCAGGTCCAGGTCCGGCACCTGCTCCAGCAGCTCCAGCGCCGCCGTTCCCTGGCCCGCCATGACCCGCTCGTCGTTGTAGGGATGGATGAAGACCGCCCCCGTGCGTCGGACCACCTTGTCCAGGGTCGATTCCCTGGCCTGGAGGTTCGGCTCGCAGTCCATGATCTCGGCCCCGTAGCCCAGGACCGCCTCGCGCTTGACCGTCGGCGAACCCAGCGGCATGACGACATAGGCGGGAATGCCGCGCAACCTCGCGGCCAGGGCCAGGGCCTGGGCGTGATTGCCGGAGGAATGGGTCGCCACACCCCTGGCCGCCTCCCGGTCGTCCAGGCTGAACACGGCGTTGCAGGCGCCCCGCATCTTGAAGGCGCCGACTTTCTGGAAATTCTCGCACTTGAAGAAGAGTCGGGCGCCGACCAGCGCATCCAGGGCCCCGCAGGTCAGCACGGGGGTGCGGTGAATCCTGTCCTTGATCCTCGATGCGGCCTGGATGATGTCGTCGCGGGTGATCATGGGTCTCCTGCAAGGGTTGCTCGACCTTCAGGCCAAGACTACCGCAGCAGACCGCGATTTCGCAGTACAAATCCTTGGGCTGTTCCTCTGGAGGGCGAGGAACCGGGGAGGAACGCGATCCCGGGGGCCGGGATCATCCGTCCCAGTTGCGGGCCACCTCGTCCCAGTTCACCACGGACATGACCGCCCGCAGCTCCTCAAGATGCTCCTCCATCCTGGCCAGCAGTTCCTCGGCCCCGGTGAGATCGCCGCTCTTGGCCAGCATCTCCAGGGCCAGGGCCGATTCGACGAAGGCGCCGGCACAGAAGTTGGAAGCCCCCCCCTTCATGCCGTGGGCGTCGATGGCTACGGTCTGCACATCCCCGGACCGGATGGCGTTTCTGAGGACCGTGATCTGATCCTGGGAAGTCTCCAGGAATATATCCACGATTTCCCGCAACAGTTCCACGTCGCCGTCCATGTTGGACATGGCGGCACTGAGGTCCAGAACACTGTGAGGGGTTGCAACATCCAGGGACATGACCGTTCTCCCATACGAACCTTGACCGTGAGGGGGAACAGGCATCCCCATGGGGGTACCTGTCCCGTTGTCACGGTGATTTTCGGCAGGAAAAGGTCCCTGTTGAGGACAAATCGTACGGTGCCGGTCAATCCCCGCTTTTGCGGGTCGCGGCCTTCTTGGTCGTTTTCTTCCTGGTGGCGGTCTTCTTGGTCGTGGTCTTCTTGGTCACCGCCTTCTTGGTGGTCTTCTTCCTGGCGGTGGTCTTCTTGGTCGCCGTCTTCTTGGTCACGGTCTTCTTGGTCGTGGTCTTCTTGGCGGTGGTCTTCTTCGTGGTCGTCTTCTTGGCCGGAGCCTTCCGGCCCCCGGTCTTCTTGACGGGGGTCTTGCCTTCCGCAGCCTTCTCGTCCTTGACCGAAGCTGCCTCGGCGGCCTTCTCCCGGCTCCCGGCTTCATCCCTGCCCGTCGCCGGCCTGCTGTCCTTCTCCTGGCCGCTGCCGGCGGCCTGATCCCGGTCGGCTTTCGGCTCGGACGCGGCGCCGGGAGTGCCGCCCTGCTCCTGGCTCTCGGCCGGCTGCTCGGCACGCCCCCTCCGGCCGTTGCGGTCGGAGGACCTGCGGCGGCGGCGCGAGGAACGGCTGGATCCCGTGGACGGACGTTCACCCGCCCCCTGGCTCGAGGTATTCTGGCCCAGGATGCCCTTGCCTAGGCCCTGCACGACCCAGGTGCCGCCGGCCTTGGCATCCCTTTCAACCTGCAGCAACCCGAGGTTGCGGGCCTCCTCCAGCAGGTCGCCGAAGGTGGAATAGCCGTAGATCCGCTCGTTGAAATCGGGCTTCTTGCGGGTCATGGTGTCCTTGATCAGGGAGCCGTAGAGCACACCCCGGCTCTCCTGCAGCAGGTTCTGCACCGTGTCGACCAGGAAGTCGAACAGCTCTCCCTTTTCCCCCGAGACCCCGCTCACCGGCCTGGTGATGCGGCCCCTGACCTGGCGGTAGATGTCATCGTAGAAAATGAACTCGTCGCAGTTGCCGATCAGCAGCTTGCTGCTGCTGTTCTTCATGCCGATGCCGATGACCCGCTTGTCGTTCTCGCGGAGCTTGGAGACCAGGGGCGAGAAATCCGAATCGCCGGTGACCAGCACGAAGGCATCGATGTGATGCTTGGAGTAGCACAGGTCCATGGCGTCGACGACCATCTTGATGTCGGCGCTGTTCTTGCCCGAGATCTTGGGCATGGGCACCTCGATCAGCTCTATGGCCGCCTCGTGCAGGGCGTTCATGTGCTCCTTGTAGTAGTGCCAGTCGGCATAGGCTCGCTTGACGATGACCTTGCCCTTCTCGAGGATGCGGTGCATGAGCAGCTTGATGTCGAAGCGCTGCCGGGCGTCGCGGGCCCCCAGGGCCACATTGTCGAAATCGATGAAAAGCGCCAGATTCAATTCCCTGTCCGAACTCATGGATCCTCCTGCGGGTCGCCTGCAAACGGCGCCCGGTTGATTTTTTACGGCACAAACGCCTCGTTATTCGCTAGAATGCTGTTCCGTGACAACAGTAACCCCGGTCACCGGACAGGAGCAAGGTTTCATGACCGCAAATCTTTCCCCCCAGGAATTGTCGCTGCTCATCCAGCGGGTGTTCAAGCCCGTACCCGCGGATCGCGGTCTGGCCCTGATCGTCGATGTTCCGGACGACAGATTACCGGACAATCCCGGGTGGCGGGAAAGGCGAGAGCTGGCGGCCGCCTGGCACCAGGCCCTGCTCAAGCAGGCGGACGACCTCGGCCTGGATCCCATCTCACTGATCTGGTATCCGCACGCCGGGAGCAACAACGCCGACCTGCCGCTGATCATGCACCGGGGAACGGGGTCGATACCGGACCACGTGCGGGACCTGGCGGAATTGCCGCCCCTGCCCCCGGCGGAGGTGTTCAAGACCCACAGCATCATCGTCGCGCTGACGGAACTGTCGGCCACGGCGCCGTTGAAGGTCGCGGCCCGCGCCGCGGGCACGGGGCCGGACGGTTTCCGCGCTGCCACCATGCCGGGGTTCCTGCCCTCCATGATTCCCGCCCTCAGGCTCGACTACCGCGAGATCAACCGCCGCGTCGTGCTGCTCAAATCCCTGCTCGATTCGGCCGAGTCCGCCCGCTTCAGCTTCCGGGTCGCCGACCGGATCCACCTGCTGACCCTGGACCTGCGCCACCGGGAGGGCCACGCTTCCGGGGGCATGCTGCCCACCAACGGGTCCGCCGGCAACCTGCCCTCCGGCGAGGCCTACATCGTGCCCTACGAAGGGGAACGCCCGGACGACGCCAGCGGCTCGGCGGGAATCCTGCCCGTGGAGATCGACGGGGAAGTCGTCCTGTACGAGATCGAGGGCAACCGGGCCGTGGCCGTGATCTCCGCCGGCCCGGTCAGCGAGCGCGAGGCCGCCCGCATCGTCGACGAACCCGCCTACGCCAACCTGGCCGAGTTGGGCCTCGGCGTGCTGGGGGATTTCGGCATCGAACCCACCGGAAGCATCCTGGTGGACGAGAAGCTGGGCCTGCACATCGCCTTCGGACGCAGCGACCACTTCGGCGGCAGCGTCGGGCCCGACGACTTCAGCAGCCCCGAAGCGGTCATCCACCTGGATCGGGTCTACATCCCCGCGATGCAGCCCCAGGTCAAGGTCCTGTCCGTGGTCCTGGCCGGCCAGGGACGTGAACGGCCCATCATCGAGAACGGGAAATTCCTGGGCCTGGACTGACTCCCGGCCCTGCGAGGACATGGCAGCCGTCCCGGCGTACGGCACACGGCGTACGGCGCCTTGACAGGAAAGGCCGCCAGGGGGCATCATGGGGGCCAACCATGCACCCCAACCCCGGAACAACCATGACCGCTGATCAAGAACACCCCATCCGCCTGCTGATTGTCGACGACGAAGAGGACCTGGTGACCTTCCTGGCCCACCGGTTCCGCAAGCGGGGTCTGGAGGTGACGACCGCCCTGTCGGGCCGCCAGGCGCTGGCCATCGCCGAGGAACAATCCTTCGATGTCGCCCTGGTGGACCTCAAGATGCCGGACATCGACGGCATCCAGGTCATGGAAAAATTGCGCGACACACAGCATCACATCGAGATCATCATGCTCACCGGCCACGGCAGCCATGATTCCGCCTGGGAGGCCGGACGCCTGCAGGCCTATCGCTACCTGCTGAAACCCTACGATTTCGAGGAGTTGTACGACCTGATTGTCGGGGCCGCCAAGCACCGGCGGCAGCTCTTGCAGGAGGAGTTCGACACCAGGCTCTCGGAGCTGATGAGTTCGACCACCTCCCCGCGCGACATCATCGAAGAGAGCGAAAAGCTGCGACGTGAGTACGAACAGGATTGAGATCTCGACCGTCCTGATCGGCAGCGGTCCCGAGCTGGGCAACCTCCTGGCCGCCCTGTCCACCCGCTCCAAGCTGCTTCACCTGAACATCATCGCCTGCATCGACCTGGGCCCCAGCCCCCAGGACAAGGCCCTGGACCTGGCCCGGCAGATCGGGATCCCGGTCGTCGGTTCCCACCTGGAGGAACTGCGGCAGGCCCCCCCGCCGGACCTGGCCGTCCTGACCGTGGCCAGCGAGGAAGTGGCCTCGGCCCTGCGGGACATCCTGCCGGCCGGTACGCCCCTATTGACCACCGTCCATCTGCCGTTGCTGCAGGGCGTGATCCGCCTGGTCGAGGAGAACCGGGCCCTGCGCATGGACAGCTTCCGGCTGAAGGAAACGCGGCTGCGCCTGAACCAGTTCGTGGAAACGGCGTCCCTGGCGATCTACATCAAGGACGCGGATCTGCGTTTCAAGAAGGTGAACCGGCACGCCCTGCGCATCCTCGGCGTCCAGGAAGAGGACCTGATCGGCCGCCGGAACTTCACCGTCTTCGGCGGCGGGGGTGCGCGCTGGCTGCACCAGGTCGAGCAGGAAACCCTCAAGACGCGCCGCACCCTCCACGCCACCGGGGCCCTGCCCATCCGCGGCACCGAGATGCACGTCAAGGTCACCCTCTTTCCCATCATCGAGAACGGCCTGGTCGAGGGGTTGTACGGCCTGATCGAGGACATGACCCAGCTCTTCGAGAGCGAACAGAAGCGGCAACAGGCCGATGTCCAGCTCAACGAGACCCAGAAGTACCTGCGCGAGGTCCTGGAAAACAGCCGGGACATCATCTTCCTGACCGATCCGCAGGGTCATATCCTGTCCTTCAACAGCGGGGCCGAGAACTCCCTGGGATTCACGAGCGACGAGGTCGAGGGCACGGCCGCCCACAATCTCCTGGTGCAGACCGAGGTCTTCAGCGAGATGCTCCAGACCGCCCTCAAGGACGGCCACACCACGCGCTACGAGGTGCCTTTCCGGAGCAAGGACGGACACCCGGTGGTCTGCGACGTGAGCATGACCCTCATCGACGGACCCGACGGCAAGCCCCTGGAGATGGTCTGCCTGTGCCGCGACATCACCACCCGCCTGAGACTGAAGAACGACCTGATCCGTTCCGAGCGGCTGGCCGCCGTGGGCCAGATGGCCGCCGGCGTGGCCCACGAGATCAACAACCCCCTGGCCGTCATCGACACCATCGCCGGCCTCGTCGAGGAGACCATCGAGGAGGAGATGAACTGCCTGGATCCCCCCTCGCGCGACCTGCTCCTGAACGCCATGCACCGCCTGCACGCCCAGGTTCAGCGCGTGACGGCCATCACCCACAGTCTGCTGGGATTCGTCCGCAAGGCCGACCCGGGCATCCGGGAGATCGACATCAACGAGCTGCTCGACGAATGCCTCTACGTGATGGGCATAGAGATCAGGCGGTCCGGCGCCGAGGTCGTACGGCTTTTCGAGCCGAAGATCCCCCGCTTCAACTCCGACCCCATGCTGCTGGAACAGGTCTTCGTGAACCTGATCAAGAACGCCCTGGACGCCATGAACGAGGTTCCGGACCGCGAATCGGTCCTGGAGATCACCACCAACCTCTCGGCCAAGTCCGTCACGGTGCGCATCCAGGACAACGGGATCGGGATCCCCCCCGAGGACCGGGACAAGATCTTCAACCTCTTCCACACCACCAAGCCCGCCGGCTACGGCACGGGCCTGGGCCTGGCCATCGTGCACGACATCCTGTACCGGCTGGGAGGGTCGATCCGGGTGGCCAGCGAACCCGGCCAGTGGACGCGCTTCGTGGTGGAGCTGCCCCTGCAGCCTCCGGCCCCCCTGCGGCCGGATCCCTCCATCAGCAACATCCACGAAAGGGACAGGAAGGGCCGGGATCCGCTCAGCGATCGATGATTCCCAGCAGCTCCTCCGTCCTGCGCCGCATCAGCTCCGGGTCTCCGCGGGACTCCACGTTGAGCCGCAGGACGGGTTCGGTGTTGGAGCTCCGCAGGTTGAAACGCCATTCGCCCATGTCACAGGACAGCCCGTCGGTGCGGTCGATGCCCACGGCCTCCGGTCCGTATCTCGCCTCGACGGCCTGCAGGGCGGCGGCGGGATCCTCCAGGCGGCGGTTGATCTCCCCGCTGGCGGGAAAGAGCTCCTGGCGGGCCCGGACCAGTTCCGACAGGGTACGCCCCGTGCGCGACATCTCCGCCAGCACGTGCAGCCAGGGCAGCATTCCGCTGTCGCAGTAGGCGAAATCCCGGAAGTAGTGGTGGGCCGACATCTCCCCCCCGTAGACGGCGTCCTCGGCGCGCATGCGCTCCTTGATGAAGGCGTGGCCGGTCTTGCTCATGATGGGAACGCCGCCGGCCGCGGTGACCATGTCCACCGTATTCCACACCAGGCGGGGATCGTGGATGATCCGGCCGCCCGGATGATCCCTCAGCATGGCCGCCGCCAGCAATCCCACCAGGTAATAGCCCTCGATGAAGTCCCCGTGCTCGTCGAAGAAGAAGCAGCGGTCGAAATCCCCGTCCCAGGCCAGCCCCACGTCGGCGCCGTGACGGCGCACGGCCGCGGCGGTGTCGGCCCGGTTCTCCGGCAGCAGGGGGTTGGGAATGCCGTGGGGAAAGGTCCCGTCGGGCTCCTCGTGGACCAGGATGAACTCGCAGGGCAGATGCGCGGCCAGGGCCCCGACCACGGGGCCCGCACAACCGTTGCCGGCGTTGGCCACCACCTTCAAAGGGCCGATATCCCCCGGATCGGCCAAATCCAGCATCGCCCGGGTGTACTCGGCCAGGATATCCCGGCACTCCACTGCTCCGGGCACGACCCCGGAGGGCTCCTCGCAAGCCAGGGCCTCGGCCCCGATCTCATCCAGGCCGCTGTCCCCGCTGACGGGGCGTGCGCCGGAGCGGACGATCTTCATCCCGTTGTGATCCATGGGATTATGGCTCGCGGTGACCATGATGCCGCCTTCCAGCCCGTGGGCATAGGTGGCGTAATAGACCATTTCCGTCCCGCACAGGCCGATGTCCAGGACATCCGCCCCCGCCGCCGTCATGCCCCTGATGACGGCAGCCGCCAGTTCCCCGCTGCTGAGCCGGCAATCCCTTCCCACGACGAATTTGCCGCCGCCCAGACGGCGCACCGTGGTCAGGCCGATGCGGTAGGCGAGGTCGGCGTCGAGTTCATCGGGTACCCGGCCCCTGATATCGTAGGCCTTGAAACAGCTTGGTTTGGACGCGGGACCATGCATGTTGTCCGTTCCTGTCATGGTTGGGGAATCTCCTTGAATTCGCGATGGAACTTGTATCCCTGTTCCGAATCCATTAGCATGGGCAGCCTCTAACATCAAGGAACCGCTGCACCGCGCCCTGTTTTTTCCTTTTCCACCCAAGGGGGATCGACATGAAATTCCGCTTCCTGATCTGCCTGGCCCTGGTCGCCGCCGTAGCGGCCCTGGGCGGCTGCATGCAGATGCACTCCTCGACAGTCATCAACAAGGACGGTTCGGGCACCGCCAGCCTGACTGTCTCCATGAGCCCCGCCGTGGCCGAAGCCCTGCAGGACATGGCATCCTCGGACATGGGTTCGGATCAGAAGGTGCCTGATTTCAACGACATCAAGAAAGACGACCTGGTGAAGGCCGGCAAGAAGCACGGGGTCAAGATCACCAAGTTCTCCCGGGATGAAGTCGACGGGCGCCAGACACTGAACATCGAGATGGCCTTCAAGGATCTCAAGGGCCTGTCCTTCATCATGAACCGCACCCTCGGCGACAAGGACCAGAACGGCGGCCTGGGCATCTTCGATGCCGGCGACGGCAACCTGGTCCTGCGCAGCACCGAATACGATTTCCCTGCCGACGAGGAAATCGCCGCCGAAACCGAAGAGGACTCGCCCGAGATGGACATGCCGGACATGGATCCGGCCAAGATGCAGAAGTCCATGGAAGCCATGGGCAAGCTCATGGGCGCCATCAGCGAGCTGGATATCCGCATGGAGTTCACCGTGCCCGGGGACATCGTCTCCACCAACGCCCCGGGCACCGAGGGCCGCACATGCATCTGGACCGTCAACGCGGACAACATGATGACCGCCGGGCAGGATATGGAGCCCGAGATCGTCTTTTCCGGCAAGGGGTTGAAGATCAAGCCCATGACGGACTAGCCCGCCGCCGGTTCCAGCCCTGAAAAAACCGCCCCGGCTCTCGGCCGGGGCGGTTTCGCATGGAAACGACCGTAAATCAGGCGCCGGACTCGCCGGTCAGGGGCGTCGGCGCGGGACGGGCCTTCAGTTCCCGGTCGATCATGAACAGGCCATGACCGGTGCTGCCTATCATCTCCATCTTCCGGACGATACCGTCCACCGTGGCCTCTTCCTCGACCTGCTCGGTCACGTACCACTGCAGCAGGTTGTTGGTGGCGTGGTCTTTCTCGCTCTGGGCCATGTCCGCCAGGGCGTTGATGTTCCGGGTCATGTACTGCTCGTGCTCCAGGGCGGCCTTGAAGGCGGCCAGGGGAGATTCCCACTCCTTGGGCGGCGCCTTGACCGCCAGCAACTCCACCCGGGCCCCGCGCTCGACAACGTAGTCGAAGAGCTTCAGGGCGTGCTGGTGCTCCTCCTCGGCCTGCATCTTCATCCAGTGAGCGCAACCGTCGAGGTTCAGGTCCTCCAGGTAGGCGACCATGGCCGTGTACAGGTAGCTGGAGTAGTACTCCTCGTTGATCTGCTTGTTCAGGGCATCCTGGAGCTTGGGACTGAGCATGAAGTTCCTCCTGATCTGATGTCGACCGGTTCCACTTTACCGCCCCAAGATAAGGCAGGTCGCACACCGGAGGCCAGCATCAAATCCTGAATTTGCGATTCGGTGGCCACCTGCTATCATGTTCCTATGAAAATCCGGTCGGAATTCCTCCGTTTTATTTCATGGGGGTAACCACGGGTCCGTTTTCACCGGACCTTTGACCCTGTTTGGTATCCTGCCGGATACGCCGTGCTCGTCCCGGCGCCACTGTCTTCCAACCTCGAGGAATGTCGTATGCCCCGCAAACAGGTCGCCCAATTCAGTGTTCCCTATCTCCAGATCCTTGCCCCCGACGGCAAGATCGACCCTGAACTGGATCCCGGACTGTCAGACGACACGTTGCTGGCGATGTACCGCTGGATGCGCCTGGCCCGCGCCCTGGACGAGCGCATGCTCAAGCTACAGCGCCAGGGACGCCTGGGAACGTTTCCCCCCAACACCGGCCAGGAAGCCATTTCCATCCCCGCGGCCATGCTGCTGGAAAAGGGCGACTGGTTCGTGGGCGCCTTCCGCGAACTGGGCGGACGCCTGGTGCGGGGCGAGCCCCTGAGCGCCGTACTGGACTACTACAACGGCTGGGAAGAAGGCAACGTCCTGCCGGACAAGGATCTGCGCATCCTGCCGACCAGCGTGGTCATCGGTTGCCAGATCGAACACGCCGCGGGCCTGGCCTTCGCCTCCGGTTACAAGGGCACCAGCGAGGTGGCTCTGGCCTTCATCGGCGACGGCGGCACCAGCGAGGGAGGTTTCCACGAAGGGCTCAACATGGCCTCGGTGTGGAAGGCTCCCCTGGTGACCATCATCCAGAACAACCAGTGGGCCATCTCCATCCCCCGCTCGGCCCAGACCGGCAGCGAGACCCTGGCCCAGAAGGGGATCGCCTACGGCATGCCCGTGATGCAGGTGGACGGCAA
>CAYPVD010000089.1:0-11327 GCA_964414055.1 uncultured Fibrobacteraceae bacterium | reverse complement strand
GGCGTGACGCCGGAGCACTAATTCCGTCAGGACTGGAAAGTAGCAGCGGTACGTTCCCTTCGACGTGTGCGCCGCCAGCCTGGCCCGCCTTCTCCTCTTGCAAGTCCCCTTGCGGCAGGATGTCGTGGCCCCGGATCCCCTTTCCGTGCTAGAGTGGTATCCGGTTTCCCGCCGGTCCGTGCCGCGACCCGCTGTCAGGGTCCGTCCGGCGGTGTCCTTACTTCCGGCAAGTGGAGCGCCATGTCCTACGAAGCCATCGCCCGCAAGTACCGTCCCGAGACCTTCGCCGAGGTCGTGGGGCAGTCCCACGTCACCGACACCCTGCGCGCGGCCGTGCGCAGGGACAAGCTCAGCCACGCCTACCTGTTCAGCGGTCCCCGCGGCTGCGGCAAGACCACCGTGGCCCGCCTGTTGGCCAAGGCCATCAACTGCCCGCAGCCCAAGGACGGCGATCCCTGCGGGGAATGCGAGAGCTGCCGGGCCATCGCCCGCGGCAGCTATCTCGACGTGCTGGAGATCGATGCCGCCAGCAATACCGGCGTGGACAACATCCGCGAGCTGCGGGACATGGCCCAGTACTCCCCCAGCGAGGGCAGCAGCCGGGTCTTCATCATCGACGAGGTCCACATGCTGTCCAAGGGCGCCTTCAACGCCCTGCTGAAGATCCTCGAGGAACCGCCCGCCAGGGTCTTCTTCTTCTTCGCCACCACCGAGGTCCACAAGATTCCCCGCACCATCCTGTCGCGTTGCCAGCGTTTCGATTTCCGGCTGCTGAGCCGGGAGGAACTGGAAGGACGCTTGTCGGAAGTGTCGGCGGCCGAGGGTGTGGAACTCGAACCGGGAGCATTGCGCCTGCTGGTTTCCTTGGCCGAGGGCAGCCTGCGCGACGGCCTGAGCCTGCTGGACCAGGTCCTGGCTTCCTGCGAGGGCACGGTGTCCGAGCAGGCGGTGGTGGAGACTTTCGGGCTGATTCGCAGCGAGGTCTACCTGGACCTGAACGAGGCGATCATCGCCCGGGATGCGGCGCGCGCCCTGGAGCTTGTGGCCGACCTGGCCCGGGCCGGGCAGAGCCTGGGCACGTTCGCCCGCGGTCTCGTGACCGATTTCCGCAACCTCATGCTGCTGAAGATCGACCCCGAGCTGGGGCGCATGGTGGATCTGCCGGCCGACCAGCGGGACAGGCTCGCCGAGCAGGCCTCGCATTTCAGCGAGCAGGATCTGCTGGCCCTCATCGAGCGGGCGAGCCATCACTTCGAGCGGATCCACCGCAGCACCCAGCCCCGCATCCTGCTGGAAGCGGCCGTGGTCGAGTACACCCGCTTCGAATCGCGGGTGCTGCTGTCCGATCTGGCCCATCGCCTGGAGGCCCTGACGGGGCAGGGAAGCCCGGGCCCGGCCGCCGGCGGACCCGGTTCCCGGACAGGTTTTGCCGGTCGAGGCCGGTCTTCCGCCCCCGGCGGCGGGTCGCAACAGGCTCAGGGCCACGGTCTGGCCCGCGATGCCGGCACGTCTTCGGCCCGTCCGGCGGCCACGGTGGCCGGTGGAGGGGCCATGGACGCGGAAGTTCCAGGCTGGACGCGCCTGATCGAGGTCCTGATGCAGAAGACGCCCCGGGTGGGCGCCTGCCTCATGAACGGCCTGCCGTCCTTCGATCCTCAGAAGGGGAAGCTGGTCATCGCGTTCGCCGAGGACAAGGAATTCCAGGTGGGGAGCATCCAGGGGGACAAGGAGCAGATCGCCCGCCTGGCATCGGATCTGTGGCAGACCCGGGTCAAGGTCGAACTGGTGCTGGGCAGCCGGGGCCAGGTCGATACGGTGCGCGAGAACATCCGCAAGCAGGTCGCCCCGACCCGGAACGAGGAACTGAATAAAGCCTGCGCCGCCGATCCGGCCCTGGACAACCTGGTGGAGATGATGGACGCGGAACCCTTGCCCGCGAGCGAGCAGGAACAATGGGAGGATCCCGCCGACCGTTGACAATGGGCGGCGGTGACGCAATCAGGCCCCCGGGGCCGGGAGAAACGACATGGATATGCGCATGCTGATGAAGCAGGCCCAGCAGATGCAGGCCAAGATGGCCAAGGCCCAGGAAGAACTGGCCAAGAAGGAAGTCGCCGCCGAGGTGGCCGGCGGCCAGGTCAAGGTGGTCATGGACGGCAAGCACAACCTCAAGTCCATCGCCATCGCGCCGGAGGCCATGGACCCGGACGACATCGAATTTTTGCAGGACCTGATCGTCGCCGCGGTCAACGAGGGGATCAGGAAGGTCGACGAGATGACCGCCGAGGAGATGGGAGCGGTCACCGGGGGATTGAACATCCCGGGCATGAACCTGCCGGGAATGGGTTGAGACGTGGCCCGCAAGGATGTGTCCGGCGAAGGAGGGGAGTTCCAGTCGCCGGCCCTCGAGAACCTGGTCCGCAACCTGGGCCGCCTGCCCGGCCTGGGGCGCAAGTCCGCGACGCGCATCGCCCTGCACCTGGTGGACGCCGGCATGGACACCGGCGAACTGGTCACGGCCATCGAGACGGCCGCCAGGCAGGTCCGCCACTGTTCCCGCTGCGGGGCCATCACCGAGGAGGATCCCTGCCGCATCTGCACTTCGCCCCGCCGCGACCCCACCCAACTGTGCATCGTCACAAGCCCCATCGACATCCTGCCCTTCGAGAA
Organism: uncultured Fibrobacteraceae bacterium; assembly: GCA_964414055.1. Taxonomy (GTDB): domain Bacteria; phylum Krumholzibacteriota; class Krumholzibacteriia; order LZORAL124-64-63; family LZORAL124-64-63; genus JAHJTW01. Next base: position 8,657 of record CAYPVD010000089.1, on the reverse strand, counting down.
GGGCGGTTTTTTCCAGGGGCGCTACTTCGTGCTGGGCCAGCTCTTATCGCCCCTGGACGGGGTCCGGGCCCGGGATCTGCCCTTCGACCGCCTGCAGGCCCGTCTGGGGGAGGACGGGGTCAAGGAGGTCATCATCGCCCTGGACGCCAGCGTGGAGGGCGAGACCACGGCCCTCTACATCCAGCGCCTGTGCGAGGACCGCGACCTGAAGCTCAGCCGCCTGGCCACCGGCATTCCCGTGGGAGGTTCCCTGGCCTACACCGACGAGGTCACCCTGCAGCGGGCCTTCCAGTTCCGGCGCAGTTTCTGACGCCTGCCGGCCTGGTCGGCGCGTGAGGCCGGCTCCTTCTTGCGGGGGATCAAATTTTCCGGTTAACCGCCCTCTTTTCCTGCCGATAACCCTGCTGATGCTGGAAGCCGAAGTCACCAGGGCGCCTCAGGCGCTACGGGAGAGATGATTCATGGTCAGAGCCGAATGGGCCATCTTCGAAGAAGATTTCTGGGCCATCAACAACGTGCTGGATGACCTGCTCAAGAGCAGCAAGGCCGGCAACGTCATGCTGATCGACCGCACCGGGCAGTTGGTAAGCCACTGCGGACCGGACGTGGATTTCGACCTGACCAGTTTCGCGTCCCTGTGTGCCGCCGATTTCGAGGCCAACTACCAGCTGGCCAGGCTGATCGGCGAGAAGGATTTCAGCACCCTGTACCACCAGGGCGCCAAGGACAGCATGTTCCTGGGCAAGATCGCCAAGGGCGTGGTGCTGGTGGTGCTGTTCGACAAGAGCACGACCCTGGGTCTGGTGCGCCTGCGGGTCAGGCGGGCGGTGGCGGAACTCGACAAGATCATCGAGACCCTCTACGACAAGCTCGAGTTCCGCAACGAGGAATACGACGCCTTCGACGAGACCTTCACCCGCGAGGTGGAGGCGGAGATCGACAACCTGTTCGCTGATTGATGCAGGGAGCCCAGGCTCCCGGGTCCGGCAATCCAGAAGGGGAAACGCCGTGTCGCTGATCAACTACTCATCGCGCGAGATCAACTGCAAGGTCGTGTACTACGGTCCAGGGCTGGGCGGCAAGACGACCAACATCCAGTACGTGTACGAGAAGCTGTCGCCCGAGACCAAGGGCAAGCTGGTGACCCTCGCCACGGAAATGGACCGGACCCTGTTCTTCGACTTCCTGCCCCTGGAACTGGGCGAGGTCAAGGGTTTCAAGACCCGTTTCCACCTCTACACGGTGCCGGGACAGGTCTACTACAACGCCAGCCGCAAGCTGATCCTGCGCGGGGTGGACGGCATCGTCTTCGTGGCCGACAGCAGCGAGGCCCGCTTCGACGCCAACATCGAGGCCCTGTACAACCTCCACGACAACCTCAAGGAATACGATCTGAGCCTGGACCAGATCCCCTTCGTCATGCAGTGGAACAAGCGCGACATGCCCGACGCCATCCCCGTGGACGAGTTGAACGAGGAACTCAACCCCGAGGGTTACGAGAACTTCGAGGCCGTCGCCGTCAAGGGGGTGGGGGTGTTCGATACCCTCAAGAGCGTGGCCAAGCAGATCCTGCGCCAGTTGCAGACCACCTGACCCGGCCCACATTTTTTCGGGCCACGGCCCGGTCCTCTTGTTATGATTCAGCCCCCCGGCGGTGATGCCGGGGGGCTGGCTTTTTCCCCGCCCCTTGCCACCGGAAAGGAACACCATGCCGCGTCCTGTGCTTTACCTGCTGGGCACCTTCTTCGGCACCGGCTTCGCCCCCTTCGCCCCGGCCACCGTCGCCAGCTTCGCCTTCATGGTCCTGTGGTGGCTGATCTGGACCCTGGCCGGGCCCATCCCCCTGGTCGCGACCCTGGCGGCGCTGGTGCTTGTGACCCTGGTGGGTATCCCGGTGGCGGGCCGGCTGGAGGAGATCCACGGCGAGGATCCGCACCTGGTGGTCATCGACGAGGTCGCCGGGATGCTGGTGACGTACATGGGGGTGACGCTCAGTCCCTGGGGTTTCGTCATCGGGTTCTTCTGGTTCCGCTTCTTCGACATCCTCAAGCCCCTGGGGGTGCGGAAGCTGGAGCACCTGGGCGGCGGCGGGGGCCTGGGCATCATGGCCGACGATATCGGGGCCGGGCTCCTGGCCCTGGTGGCCACCCACCTGACGGTGTATGCGCTGGCCTGGAGCGGGGTGCTCGTGTGAGCGGCGGACCGGCACGGGTCAGGATCATCGCCGTGGGCGACGAGTTGCTGGAGGGTCGCACTCTCGACAGCAACAGCCGGGACATCCAGCGGGCCCTGGGGGGGCACGGGATGCAGGTCGAACTGGTGCAGGTGGTGCCGGACCGTCAGGATGCCGTGGTGCAGGCGCTCGAGCGTACAGGTCCGGGGGATCTGGTCTTCCTGTGCGGCGGTCTCGGTTCCACGCCCGACGATCTGACCCGGGAGGCGGTGGCCGCCTGGGCCGGCGTGGACCTGCCCGAGGATGAACGGGCCCTGGAGATGATCCGGGTCCGGTACCGCAAGCGAGGCAGGACCATGCGTCCGGAAGTGGCGCGGCAGGCAAGGGTTCCGGCGGGCATGAAGCCCCTGGCCAACCCGGTGGGGTCGGCCCCGGGCCTGATAGGCACGCTGCGCGGCCGCGAGGTGGTGCTGCTGCCCGGCTTTCCCGCGGAACTGGCCGGGTTGCTGCCGTCGGTGATCCGGGAACTGGATGCCCGCGGCCTGCTGCCGCCGGTGCGTCGGTCCCTGTCACGCCGCCTGGCCCAGGTTCCCGAGTTGGCCGTGGTGGACCTGTGCCGACCGCTCATGGACGACCATCCCGGGTTGAAATGGTCGTGGTGGGTCACCGAATGGGGTGTGGATCTGCGGGTGGCCGCTTCCGTCCCCGGAGACGAAGGGTCCGTACTGGATGAGGTGGCCGACCGTCTGGACGCCGCCCTGGGGCATCTCGTGTTCAGCAGGGATGGCCGGGACCTGCCGGAGGTCGTGCAGCGGATGATGAAGGAGCGCGGGGCTTCCTGCGGCGTCGCCGAATCCTGCACCGCGGGTCTGATCGGCGGTGCGCTGACAAGGAACCCCGGCGCCTCCGACTTCTTCAAGGGCGGTTTCCTGGTTTACGCCGACGAGGCCAAGACCATGTTGCTGGGCGTGAAGGCCGCCGACCTGGCCTCCCACGGAGCCGTCAGCGAACCGGTTGTCCGTGCCATGGCCACAGGTTGCCGGGACAGGCTGGGCTGCGACTACGCCCTGGCCGTCAGCGGCATTTCCGGTCCCGGCGGGGGCACGAAAGAGAAGCCCGTGGGCACTACGTGGGTGGCTGTCGCCACACCGTCAGGGATCTTCGCCCATTGTTACCTGTTCCCTGCCGACCGCCGGCGCAATCGCCTGCTGACGGTGGCCGCGGCCGTCGACAGCCTGCGGCGGGTGCTCCGGTTCGGCGACGACACCGACCCCTGGAGCATGTCCACGGCCTGGGATCTTCCCTCATGAGGGTTTTTCTGGGTGTCAAGGTGCCGGATCACCTCCGTCGGGAGCTGACAGCCCGGCTTGACGGTTTGCCGGCCCGGCCCCGGTTGCGCTGGGTGGATCCGTCCTGTTGGCATCTGACGCTCCAGTTCCTCGGACAGTGGCCGCCGGAGCGTTGCAAGGCCCTGGAGGATCGTCTTTTGGCGTTGGGACGGCATCCGGCGTTCGACCTGGAGATGGGGCCCGTCGGCCAGTTTCCGGCCCGGGGTCCTTTGCGGGTGCTTTACTTGCAGGTGGACGGGGGCACGAAGCTGCTCGCCTTGACGCGCAGCATCCGGGCCGAGGTGGACGCCGCCTGGCCCGCCGGTCCCCAGGATCGCAAACCGTTCCGTCCCCACCTGACCCTGGCGCGCGGGGCCAGGCCGGCGGTGGCGGTGGATCTGCCGCGGATCGGGGAGGATCCGCCCCTGCCCTCCTGGCGCATGGACGGGTTCAGTCTCTTTTCGAGCGACCTGACCCCGGGAGGTCCCATCTACCGGGAAGAGACCTTTTTCGCCCTGCGAAAATAAGGCGAAAAAACAGTTTGCACGCCGACGAACATTCGTGCTATCTTCTGCCGCATCCTGCAGCTTTTCCCCTGACTTCCAGGAGAGGCGGCGGCACCACATCCTCAACGGGGCCGGTACGAGCCTGGAACCGGCCGACGGGAGCAGAATTCACATGGCGCAGAACAAGAAGGACGACCGGGCCAAGGCCCTGGAGCTGACCCGGGCCCAGATCGAGAAGCAGTTCGGCAAGGGTTCCATCATGCTGCTGGGAGAGAACAAGATCTACGACCAGCTCGACGCCATTTCCACCGGCAGCCTGAAGCTGGATATCGCCCTGGGCATCGGCGGCCTGCCCAAAGGTAGGGTGGTGGAGATCTACGGGCCCGAGGGCAGCGGCAAGACCACGGTCGCGCTGTCGGTCATCGCCAACTGCCAGAAGCAGGGCGGGGTGGCGGCGTTCATCGACGCCGAGCACGCCATGGATCCGGGTTATGCCCGCAAGCTGGGCGTGGACATCGACAACCTCCTGGTCAGCCAACCGGATACCGGCGAGCAGGCCCTGGAGATCACCGAGATGCTGGTGCGTTCGGGTGCGGTGGACATCCTGGTCATCGATTCGGTGGCGGCCCTGGTGCCGCGGGCGGAGATCGAGGGCGAGATGGGGGACGCCCACGTCGGGCTGCAGGCACGCCTGATGAGCCAGGCCCTGCGCAAGCTGACCGGTGCCATCTCCAAGACCAACACCCTGGTGCTGTTCACCAACCAGATCCGCATGAAGATCGGCGTCATGTTCGGCAACCCCGAGACCACCACCGGCGGCAACGCCCTGAAGTTCTACAGCTCGGTGCGGCTGGACATCCGACGCATCGGCGCCATTACCCAGGGCGAGGACGTCATCGGCAACCAGGTGCGCGTCAAGGTGGTCAAGAACAAGGTGGCGCCTCCGTTCAAGAAGGCCGAGTTCGATATCCTCTACGGCGAGGGCATCAGCAAGGAAGGCGACCTCATCGATCTGGGCGTGGCCTGCGGGGTCGTCCAGAAGTCCGGGGCCTGGTACAGCTTCGGCGAGGAACGCCTGGGCCAGGGGCGCGAGAACGTGCGGGTGTTCTTCAAGGAGAACAAGGATCTGTACGAGAAGATCAAGGCCCTGGTCTTCGCCAAGTACGGACTCGGTGAACAGGGGGCGCCCGTCGAGGAGAAAGCCGAGGAGAAAGCCGAGGAGAAAACCATTCCGTCCGCCAAGGTGGCCGGGTCCGCCGGGGATGCGACCCAGGCGAGCGCCAAGGCCCGCAAGAGCGCGGGCTGAGAGCCGCAAAAGGGGCCAAGGTGAAACCTCGCCGGCATGCGAGCGGGGATCCGCGACGACCTTCGCACATGGCCGAGACAGGGCAGCCGGATCTTCCCGAGGGGGAGGCCCGGCTGCTCGGCGTTGACCGTGTGGGCAGGACGGTGATCGTCACCCTTGACGACGGCCGGAGCTTTGAGCTGGATCAGGACAGCGTGCCCGCGGGGCTGCCGCCGGTCGGCCGGACGGTGCCTGCGGAAGTGGTGGCCGGGTTGAACGCCGCACGGGAGCGGAAGCTGGCCGCCCGGGATCTGATGACCATGCTGGGCCGTCGCCTGCTGCCTGTGGCGAAGTTGCGACGCAAGCTCCTGGACCGGGGTCATTCCCCCGACGTGGTGGAGCAGGTTCTGGAACTGATGCAGGCCAAGGGCCTGTGTTCGGACCGGCAATTCGCCGAAGCCTACTGCCGGGACACCTTGCGGGACCGGCCGGTGGGGCCGCGATATCTGGTGGCGCACCTGCGGTCCCGTCAGGTACCATCGGAGGTGGCCCGGGAGGCGGTGGCCGCCGTCCTGGACGGTGAACAGGAAAAGGAACTGGCCCTGCAGGCCGCGGTTTCCCGGTGGCGCCGGTTGTCCGGACCCGCCGATGCGGCATCGCTGGCCAGGGTCGTCAGATATCTGTTGGGCAGGGGCTTTTCCCCCGGTGTGGCCCATACAGCCGCCCGCCTGGCCCGGCCGGACGGGCCCAGAGAGGCGGACGTTTCATGAAGATCCTGGTAACCGGTTGCGAAGGCATGCTGGGCCGGGCGGTGACGGCTCGCCTGGCCGCCCGCCACAAGGTCGCGGGAGTGGACCTGGAGGCGGGAGATCTGGCCGATCTCCAGACGGCTGCTTCCGTGGTGCGGCAGGCCGAACCGGACTGGGTCGTCAACTGCGCGGCCTGGACCGATGTGGATGCGGCCGAGGAACACAGGGAGCAGGCCATGGCGGCCAATGCGGGGATCCCCGCCAACCTGGCGCAGGTGTGCGATGGACTTGGATGCGGATTGACTCATCTGAGCACCGATTATGTCTTTCCCGGTACCGGGGACGGATTCGATGAGAACAGCCCCCGCTCGCCGGTGAACCATTACGGTCTGACCAAGGCCCGGGGCGAGGAGGCGGTCGAGGGCATGGCTTCCCCCTGGCAGATCGTCAGGACCAGCTGGCTGTTCGGCGACGGGCCGCGGAACTTCGTGCGCACCATCGCCGGGCTGCTGTCGAGCCGCCGGACTCTCAAGGTCGTGGACGACCAGCGGGGCAATCCCACCTACACCGAGGATCTGGCGGAGGTGATCGAGTTCCTTGTCACCGGGCGGCACCGTGGTATCTTTCACGCGACCAACAGCGGGGCCTGCACCTGGTGGGAATTCGCGCGGGCCATCGCCGTCGAGGCCGGATGCGACCCCCAGCGGATCAGCCCCTGCCCCAGCAGCGAGTACCCGACCCCCGCTGCGCGACCGGGCTGTTCCATCCTGCACAGCAGTCGCCTCGAAGCGGTCGGTTGTCCGGCGCGGCCGGCCTGGCGGAACGCCCTGGCACGGTATTACCGGTTGCTGAACTCGGACGAGGCCAGGTATCCGCTGGCCTGATGGCCCCGGCTCTGCGGCGGTGATTCACCGGGATGGTTCCGTCCCGCGAAAGGATGTTCATGAAACCAGGTAACGACAGCCCCGTAACCCCGGATCGGAGCCGGTCCTTCGCGGCGACAGTGGCCGAGCTCACATCCGTGCTGGCGGCCCTGGACCAGGGGCATCTGCAGGCGATCGTGAACCTGGCCGCCGATATCCGCGCCGCCTGGGCGGCGGGAGGGAAATTCCTGGTTTGCGGCAACGGCGGCAGCGCCGCCGACAGCCAGCATATCGTGGCCGAATTGGCGGGCCGCTTCCAGGCCGAGCGCCCGGGGTATGCCGCCCTGGCCCTGACCACCAATACCTCCATCCTTACGGCCGTGGGCAACGACTACGGCTTCGCGCGGATCTTCGCCCGCCAGGTCCAGGCCCTGGGCGGCACGTCCGACGTCCTGCTCGTGATCTCGACCTCGGGAGACTCGGCCAACTGCATCGAGGCCGTGGCCGCCGCCAGGGAGCACGGCATGCGCGTACATGGGTTTCTCGGCGGCACGGGCGGGGCCCTGGCCGGGTTGGTGGATTCGGCGCTGATCGTGCCCAGCGACAGCACACCGCGGATCCAGGAGGTCCACATCACCATGGGCCATCTGCTCTGTGGTTTCCTGGACGGTCCGGACGGTGCCGGCGCATGACGCTCGTGCCCGGCGACAGCGGCAAACGATCCACCCCCGGTTCCGCCGGACATGTCCGGGGCGGGTCGGTGGTGGAGATCGCCCTGCTGATCATCATGGACATGGTGATGCTGGAGGCGGCGTTTCTCACCACCTACTGGTTCCGGTTCTACAGCGGGATCTGGCTCGTACCCCTGGGTATCCCGCCCCTGGGCGCCTACCTGATCGCCGGCCTGGTCGTGCTGGCGGTGTTCTTCGGGATCTTCTACTTCAGCGGCATGTACACCGACCGGGGCGGTCGGACCCTGGAGGATGATCTGGTCGGCCTGTTCAAGGGCGTGGTCCTGGGCAGCCTGCTGGTGCTGGCCCTGGCGTTCTTCCTGCGCACGCTGACCTTCAGCCGTTCCTTCTTCGGCCTGTTCTTCCTGTCCACCTTCGTGTTCCTGACGCTGGGCCGGATCATCGCCCGCATCGTGCTGCGCAAGGTCGTGCGGCAGGGGGGCAACGCCGTGCGGACCCTCCTTATCGGTGCCAGCCCCATGCGCGAGCGCCTGCTGCGGCTGACAAGGGAGTTTCCCGCCCTGGTCATGCAGCCGGTGGGCTGGCTCGAGGTCCCGGGCGAGAAATCCGCAGAGGCCTCCGAGGCCGCGGCGGGCAACGGGCTGCTCGATGCCGGCCGCCGGCCGGTATCACGGGACAGCCTGCCGGAGCTGCCCTGTCTCGGCACCCTCGCCGGTGTGCGTGACCTGGTCCAGGAACATGCCATCGACCTGGTGGTGCTGACGGTCTCCTTCGCCGACCTGGCGGTGATCAGGGAGGTTTCCCTGGCCCTGGCCAACCTCAACGTGGACGTGCAGTTCGTGCCCGATCTGCCCGCCTTGCACACCAGCAGGATGCGGTTGCGGGAGATCGGCGGCATTCCCTTCATCAGCGTGCGGGAGACCGCCCTGAGCGCCGTGGACAGGATGGTCAAGCGGACCTTCGACTTGACCGCCGCCGGACTGGGGCTGTTGTTGATCTCTCCCCTGATGGTCTTGGTGTCTTTGCTGATCAAGCTGGTTTCGCTTTGGCCCGTGTTCTAC